>CAWVME010000068.1:0-14679 GCA_963930325.1 Bacillota bacterium
CAGATAATATTTTAATTTCAAGATTAATTGGAATTGTAGAAGTAGGAATATATTCAAATTATTACTTAATAACAAATGCATTTGTTACTATTATAAATCAGATTTTTAACGCTATATTAGCAAGTGTAGGAAATTTAGGTGCAACAGAGTCAAACAAAAAAAAATTGAAGGTATTCAATGCGATTAATTTTATGAATTTTCTAATTTATAGTTTTGTAACGGGAGGGCTGTTAATCTTATTTAATCCTTTTATAAGTGTTTGGGTTGGAAAAGATTTATTATTTGGTATGCCTGTTGTAATTTCTATATGTGTGAATTTTTATTTAACAGGTATGAGAAGGTCCGTTATTATATTTAGAGATGCTTTAGGGCTATATTGGTATGATAGGTATAAAGCAATTTTTGAAGCAATTATAAATTTAATTTTTTCTATATTACTTGCAAAAGTATGTGGAATCGTAGGAATATTTTTAGGCACAATGATAAGTACAGTAACGTGCTGCATTTTTATAGAACCATATGTTTTATACAAATATGGATTTAATATGAGCAGTAAAAGATATTTTATGAATTACTTTAAATATATGATAATAACAATTGTAGAGCTAGTTATAATGCAATTTTTAGCAAGCATAGTAAATTATTTAGGATTTTCGGGAATAACAGAAATTGGTATAAAACTTATAATATGCTTAGTAATTCCTAATATTATTAACTATATAATTTTTAATAATACCGAAGAATTTAATTATTTCAAAGAAATTGCTAAAAAATTGCTTGATAATTTAAAAAATAGAAGAAAAAAGGTAATTATTAGAGAACTATAGTTAAAATATGCAAGGAGGTATCTCAATGAAAACATATTTTATTACCGGAGGGGCAGGATTTATTGGTTCTAGTTTAGCAGAATGTCTGCTAGAGGAAGGTAACAAAGTAATTACTATAGATAATTTCTGTAATTTTTATAATCCTGCTATCAAAGAACATAATGTAAAAGAACTTTTAAAAAACGAAAATTTTAAATTATACAAGAACGATATTCGCGACAAAAGTGCAATTAAAAAAATTTTTGATGAAAATAGAATTGACATAGTTATGCACCTAGCAGCTATGGCAGGTGTTAGACCATCTATTGAAAACCCAATTTTATATCAAGAAGTAAATTGCTTAGGAACACAAAATATATTAGAAGAAATGAAAGCACATGATGTAAAAAATTTAGTTATGGCTTCTTCAAGTAGTGTATATGGAAACTGCAGAGAAGTTCCTTTTAAAGAAAGTATGATAGTGGATTATGCCATAAGCCCGTATGCAGCGACAAAAAAGGCAAATGAGGTAATGACGCATGTGTACCATAAACTATTTGATTTTAATGTTATTATGCTTCGCTTTTTTACAGTGTATGGGCCAAAACAAAGGCCAGATTTAGCAATTAATAAATTTACTAGATTAATGCTTGAAAATAGAGAAATTCCAATGTTTGGAGATGGTACAACATCAAGAGATTATACATATATTGATGATATAGTAGACGGAATTAAAAAATCATGTAATTATGTATTATATAACAAAAATGTGTATGAAATATTAAATTTAGGAAATTCTTCACCAATTTCTTTAAAAGAAATGATAGAGACTATTGGAAAAACAGTAGGTAGGGAACCTATAATAAAACAATTGCCAATGCAACCTGGAGATGTAGAAAGAACATATGCAGATATATCTAAAGCTAAAGAGCTTATTGGTTATGAACCTAAAATATCTTTTGAAAAAGGTATAGAAAGATTTATAGAATGGTATAAAGAAAATAAAAACTTGTATATGGAAGGGTAAAAAAATGAGATTTGGTTTAGAAAAAGATGTATACAATAAATTACAAGAAGTAGTAAAAAAATATACTTATGAATTTAGAATTTTTGGTTCAAGAGCTAGAGGTGACAATAAGCCAAATTCAGATATTGACTTGGCTGTTTTTGGAGATGTAACAGAAGAAGATGAAATGCGCATAAAAAACGATTTAGACATGCTTGACATTCCTTATATGCTTGATATAGTATTTATGAAAAGACTAAAAGAAAAAGAACTAAGAGACAATATACTAAAAGAAGGAGTGAAATTATGCAAAGATTTATAGAAAGAAAAAAACAATTTGTGAAAGCATTAAATCGATTACAAGAAGCTTTGCAAAAAGAAGAGGATGACTTATATATAGATGGAACATTACAACGATTTGAATTTACATTTGAACTTGCATGGAAAACATTAAAAGATTATATAGAATATCAAGGGAATACAGTAAATACAGGAAGCCCAAGAGAGATTATACAGCTTGCATTTAAACAGGGATACATAGCAAATGGAGAACTGTGGATTTCAATGATGCTGGATAGAAATTCTTTATCCCATTTATATGATGAAGAAGAATCAAGAAGAATTTATTTGAAAATCAAAAGTACGTATATAAATGTATTAGAAGAAGTTAAAAATTTAAATGAAAACATTTTATAAAAAATTAGGAGGGAAAATATGAAAATAGCAGTAGCAGGAACAGGATATGTAGGATTAGTCGCAGGAGTATGTTTTGCAGAAGTTGGACATGATGTAACATGTGTAGATGTGGACGAGAAAAAAGTAGAAATGATGAGAAGTGGTAAATCACCTATTTATGAACAAGATTTAGAAGAACTAATGGTAAAAAATAATAAAGAAGGTAGATTGCACTATACAACGGATTATAAATCTGCTTATAAAGATGCAGATGCTATTTTTATAGGAGTAGGAACGCCAGAAATGCCAGATGGCTCAGCTAACCTTGCTTATGTTGCAACTGTTTCAAGACAAATTGCAGAAACAGTTGAAAAAGATTGTTTAGTAGTAGTAAAATCAACTGTTCCAATTGGAACAAACGATAAAGTAGAGCAATTTATTAAAGACTCTTTAGAGCGTGATATAAAAATAGAGGTAGCAAGCAATCCAGAGTTTTTAGCACAAGGAAGCGCTGTAAGAGATACACTTCATGCAAAAAGAATTGTAATTGGAACAGAAAGTAAAGAAGCGGAAAGAATATTAATGGAAATTTATAAACCATTTAATTTACCAATTGTATCAGTTAATAGAAGAAGTGCAGAAATGATAAAATATGCTTCTAATGACTTTTTAGCATTAAAAATATCTTATATGAATGATATTGCTAATCTTTGCGAATTAGTAGGAGCAGATATTGAAGACGTTGCTAAGGGAATGTCTTATGATCCTAGAATTGGAGAAAAGTTCTTGAATGCTGGCATTGGCTATGGCGGAAGCTGTTTCCCTAAAGATACAAAAGCTCTAAAATATTTAGCAAAACAACACGGATATAAACTAAGAACAGTAGAAGCTGCTGTTGATGTAAATGCAGATCAAAAAACAATGCTATTTAAAAAAGCATGCAACCGTTTAATTACGTTTAATGGACTAAAAGTAGCAGTGTTAGGATTAACATTTAAACCAGGAACAGACGACCTAAGAGAAGCTCCTTCACTAGACAACATAGAGCTATTATTAAAACAAGGGGCAGATATTTATGCTTATGATCCAGTTGGCATAGACAATTTTAAAAAGAAATATCCAACACAAATTCATTATGTTGATAATCCAGATGAAGCTTTAAATAAAGCTAATGTATGCTTTATATTTACAGAGTGGCAAGAAATTAGGGATATAAAACCAGAAACGTATAAAAAATTAATGAAAACGGCATTAGTATATGATGGAAGAAATATATATAATAAAAATGAAATGAAACAAGCAGGAATTGAGTATTATTCTATTGGGAGGTAAGGCATGATAAATATGGAACATGCAAAACAAGTTTTTCTAGAGTATGTAAAAAACTATGATGCAAATGATTCAAAAATTGCTTTAAAAATAGGGCATATTTTAAGAGTAATGGAATTAAGCAAACTGTTTGCAATAAACTTAGGATGGGAAAAAGAAGACATAGAAATAGCTACTTTAATTGGATTATTACATGATATTGGTAGATTTGAGCAAATTAAAGTCTACCATACTTTTACAGATAGCGAAAGCATAGATCATGCAAATTATGGATGTGAACAATTATTCGAAAAAGGCTTGATTCGAAAATTTATAGAAGAAGATACATATGACAAAATCATTGAAAAAGCAATTTATAATCACAACAAATTAAAAATAGAAGAAGGTCTAGATGAAAGAACTTTAAAACATGCTAAATTGATTAGAGATACAGACAAAACGGATATTTTTGAAACTAGCTTATTTTCAAAACAAGAAGATATATTTAATAGAAAACATGAACCAAATGGAACTATTAATTCATTAGCTATAGAGAGCTTTATGAACGGAGAAACAGTAAAATATGCTGATAGCTTAAATACATATGATAGTCTAATAGGTAAATTATCTTTTATTTATGATTATAATTATAAAGTATCATTACAATATATAAAAGAAAAAGATTATTTGAATAAGATTGTAAAAAGATTTTACGAAACATACGAGCCTAAAAGAAAAGAAACAAAAGAACAAATAGAAGCAATGCTAAAAATTGCAAACGAGTATATTGAGAAAAATACAGTTACGGATACTTAGAAAATGTAACAGTGTAAATAGAATATCCTCCTTATTTATTTGCATAGAATAAATAGGGGGGATTATTTTGGAAAATAGAAAAGAAAAAATTTTTACTATATTTGCAATTACCTTTTCAATTGTGCTGGGAAGTTTATTACATTTTACGTATGAACGGTCTAATAATAATACTATCGTAGGACTGTTTAGTGCTGTTAATGAAAGCGTATGGGAACATTTAAAATTAGTATTTTATCCAATGCTATTTGCAAGCTGTTTGAGACTTTTTTTATTAAAATCAAACAAAAATTATTTAGAATCAACAGCTATAGGAATTATTACTAGCATGGGGCTTATTATTATACTTTTTTATACTTATCTACCGTCACATATTAACTTTTTTCAAGATCCAAATACTTTACAATCGGAAATAAATAAGTGTATATTATGATATATTTAGCAAATAATATTTCCTGGAGGGAAATAATGTTTTTGCCGAAAGCTATTTATTATGAAGAAAAAAGTGAAAACTATGAGTTGGGTAAACAATTATTGCAAAAATATAGCCAAATGCAAGTTCCTATGTATAAAATAGAAAATCATAATAATATAGAAGAAATGAGAACTAAATCAAATAAAGAATTTGCAAGAATGAAACAAAATTTAATTATTGGAATTAGAAAAACACACAAATTTGTACCTAATCATAAAACATCCGACTATTTAGTACCATATACTTCTTCACGGATGTATTGCTATGTGTTTATATTGTTACTTGGTCTGCCACTACAATAAATGTTCTTACTTGCGATTATTTGTAAATAGAGAGCAAATGCTGGAAAAAATTATAAAAACATCAAATCAAAGTGAAAAGGAACTAACTTTTGAAATAGGAAGTAATAGTGATTTAATATTAGAAAATACTATTACTGGAAATTTAGAATGGACAATTCCAAAATTTTCAGAAAATCAAAAAGGATACCTAACATTCCCAACAAAGTTTGACATGGTAGAACCAATTTTAGATTTAAATCACCAAGGAAGAATAATTGTAAGGATGAGTGTAAACCCAGAGGATATTATAAAAAAAGTAGAGTTTGGAACTTCTAGACTAGAGCGAAGAGTCCAAGCAATTAATAAACTAAAAGAGGCTGGGTATAAAGTAGGGATTTTAATTGCACCTGTTATTTTAGTAGAAAACTGGAAAGAACAGTATAAACAATTAATTGAATATTTACAAGAAAATTTAAGTGAAAAGGTTAAAAAAGAAGTATTTTTTGAAATAATTTTTATGACATATAGCTATGTTCATAGAATGATAAATTCAGAAGCGTTTCCAATGGCAATTCCTTTGTATAATTCAGAAATTATGACAGGACGCGGCAGAGGAGAATATAGATACAAACAAGTGCTAAAGGATGAAGGAGAAGGCTTTTTAAGAGAGTGCATGAAAAAATATTTTAATAATAATGAAATCAAATATATTGTATAAATTGACAAAATTTTCAAAACGTGATATTATGACATATGAAATCAATTAGAAAAGCATTAATTGCATTTCTAATTGATTTCTTTTTGAAGACTTAGAAAATAACAAAACAAATAGAAAGGTGATAAAATGAAATTGAATATTGTTATGTGCGAACCAGAAATTCCACAAAACACAGGGAACATTGCAAGAACTTGTGCCGCCATGGGAGGAAAGTTGCACCTAATTCATCCATTGGGGTTTGATATTAGTGATAAATATTTAAAAAGAGCCGGATTAGATTATTGGAATAAATTAGAAATAGAAGAACACCAATCTTTGAATACATTTTTAACCAAATACAAACCAGCGGAACATAACATGTTTTTTGCAACTACAAAAGGGCAACACTGTTATACTGATGTGAATTATGCAATATTAAGCGAAGTATTTGTATTATTTGGAAAAGAAACAAAAGGTCTACCAGAAGATTTATTACAAAAATACATAGAAAAAACAATTAGAATTCCAATGCGTGAATCTCTACGTTCTTTAAATTTAGCAAATTCTGTTGCAATTGTAGCTTATGAAATTCTAAGGCAAAAAAATTTCGAAGGACTAGAAGAAATTAGCAATTATTTCAAGTAAAGAAAAATCTAATTTAGCGGAAAAGGAATAGTTATTAAAATGAAAGAACTAAAGCAATGTATTTTATGTCCAAATCAGTGTGGGGTAAATCGCATTAATGGTCAAAAAGGAAAATGCAAAGCTGGAGCAGATATAAAAATTGCACTGTGCTCTATACATAATTACGAAGAACCTTGTATTAGTGGAGACAACGGTTCAGGAACTGTATTTTTTACAAATTGTAATCTGCATTGTGCATATTGTCAAAATTATAAAATCAGTCAACAAGGAAAAGGAAAAATTATAAATATAGAAGAACTAGCAAACAGCTTTTTACAATTGCAAAATCAAGGAGCACACAATATCAATCTAGTTACTCCAACTCCATATATAATCCAAATAAAACAAGCAATAGAAATTGCTAAAAATAAAGGATTAACTTTACCAATTATCTATAATTCAGGTGGTTACGAAACAGTAGAAACTATTCAAAGCTTGAAAGGGTATATTGATGTTTATTTGCCAGATTTAAAATACGCAGAAAATGAATTAGGAGAAAAATATTCTGGTATAAAAAATTATTTTTTTTATGCAACACAATCTATTTTAGAAATGCAAAAACAAGTAGGAAGTCCAACATTAAATGATCAAGGATTAATACAAAAGGGCTTAATTGTTAGACATTTAGTACTGCCAGGTCATGTGGAAAATACAAAAAAAGTATTGCTATGGATGAAAGAAAACTTGTTACCAGAAGTATTTATTAGTATTATGGCACAATATTTCCCGTGTTATAAAGCAAAAACACAAGAAAACCTGAATAGAAAAATTACATTTAGGGAATACAAAAAAGTAGAAGAATATATTTATAATTTAAATTTTTTAAATGGATATATACAAGAACCAGGAGATGATGAAGAAAAATATGTTCCACAGTTTTGAAAAATTATAATAAATTATAAAAAAAGTATTGCATTCTAAAAATAGTAGTGGTATAATTCAAAAAAACGATGAAAGGAAGAGGGAAAAATGAAAAAATCTTTAACCGTTTTAGGAATAATTTTATTAGCATTAACAGTATTAACAACAGTTGCAAATGCTGCAACAACAGAAGAATTAATTAGCTTTTTAAGCCAAGCACATGAAATTGCTGGAGAAACAAAACAAATTACTGCTGCACAAAAAGTAGAAGTAGAACGTTTCTTAAGCGAATATCCAGTAACAGAAGCACAAGCAGATCAAGTAATTGCAAAAATCAAAGAAGGACTTGCAATTATGGATGAAGCTGGAACAGCAGACTTAGACAAATTAAGTTCTAGTGACAAAAGCTCACTTACAGCTTTAGCAAATGAAGTCGGAGATATACTAGATGTAAAACTAGTAATTGACTCTTCAACAAAATCAGTTGCTATCTATGACAAAGATGGAAAACAACTTTCTTCTGTACCTTATGGAGACACAGATACATTAGTAAATACAGGAGCAAATTACACTGTTTATATAGTTGCTTCTGTACTAGCAATATTTGCCGTTGCTACAATTATTATTGCTAATAAAAAAAGAACAGTAAATGCATAACAAACATATACAATGTATAAAAGCAACTATTATTGCCATAATAGTTGCTTTTATATTTGCAGGCATTGTATGCCTGATTATGCAAATAGCCTTTGGGCAAACCATATGGGGGGCTATTAGCTTAATGAATCGAATTAGTTTAGATGTATCTGGCAAACAAGAAATTGAAACAGTTTATAATCCAGATAAAAAAAGACTAGAAAATTATCCAGAATATGGAACAAAATATGCAACTATCCAAATCGAAAGTATTAATGTGGATTTGCCGGTTTATTTTGGAGACACATTAGAAATTTTAAAATATGGAATTGGTCATTCCGCTGGAAGTTACTTTCCAGGAGAAGGTGGCTCTATAGTTTACATGGGACATAACAATGCAAGAACATTTCGTAGATTAGGAGAAGTAAAACAAGGTGATATTATAAAAGTAATAACTAACTATGGAGAATATAATTATGAAGTATATGATACTAAAATTATAGGAAAAACAGAAAAAGATAAACTACCAATTCAAAAAGAAAAAGAAATACTAATGGTATATACTTGTTACCCTTTTACAAGCTATGGAAATGCACCAAGTAGATGTGTAGTATATGCAGAAAGAGTAGATTAAAAAGAAAAAGAGGAGAAAAGATGAGAAAAATAGTTACATATGGTATATCATTTATTTTAATGATTTCTATTCTTGCAAATATCGGATTGGGAATATTAAAAAACACTATCTTGAAAAAAGAGTATATAGAGCAAAAAATGGAAGAAAACAATTATTATGAAAATGTAAAAGAAAATATTCAATCTGGATTTGAAAGCTATATACAACAATCTGGATTACCAGAAGAAGTAATTGAAGAACTGTTCACTGTAGAAGATATAAAACAAGACACAGAAATTATGTTAAATAATATTTACACAAGTGAGAACACAATCATAGATACAGAGAAAATTAAAACAAAATTAAGAGAAAAAATTTATGATGCCTTAGCAGATGTGAGACTTATGGCAGACGATGAAAAATCAATTGAAGAATTTATTGAAATTATAGGAAGTACTTATCAAAATGAAATTGAACATTCTCAATGGTTAGGTATGCTTAATGGTCAGATATATAAAGTAAATGATAAATTAAATAAAGTACAAATTTACATTTATGTATTACCAATAATTTTACTTGGTTTAATAGTTATCTGCAATATAAAAAATTTAGGAGAAGTAGTAAAACAAGTTGGAATTTCTACTTTAGGTGCTAGCATACTTATAATTATTGCAGTTTTGATAGTAAGAATAAATGTAGATATAAAGAACATTCTAATATTAAATGAAGCGACTTCCATTGTAATACGAAATACAATTTATGAAATTTTAAACAATGTAACTGTAATTTCTATTGGCATGGGAATTGTAGCTATTATATTATGTTACTTAGGAAATTTTGTAAAAATAAATAAAAAATAAGTTGCAAATTATATAAACAAACATGTATAATAAAAAAGAAAATAAATTATTATGGGGGAAAAATGGAAGAGCTAGATTTAAAAGAATTATTTGAAATTTTTTGGAATAAAAAAATACAAATACTACTAATTATTGCTATTTTCATATGTATAGGGCTTGCTTATTCAATTGCTATAGTGAAACCGGAGTATAGAACATATACTACTCTCGTATTAGCTAAAATTAATGAAACTGAAAATGCAGAGACATCTATTACAACAACTGATATTACATTAAATCAAAAATTAGTGCCTACATATAGTGATTTGATTAAAAGTAAAAAGGTACTTAGAACTGTACTTAAAAATTTAAACATAGAAGCAGATGAAGAAAAACTTAAAAATAATATTACGGTTGAGGCAAGGAAAGATACAGAAATTATAGAAATTACAGTAACTGGAGCTAGACCAGATGAAATTGTAAAAATAGCAAATGAAATTGCGGTAGTGTTCGCAGAAGAGGTTGCTGAAATTTATAATATTAGTAATGTACATGTAGTAGATGAAGCAGAGATTCCAGAAGAGCCTTATAATATCAACTATATAAAAGACATTGCTGTATTTGCATTTATTGGCATTGTACTTGCTTGTGTTTATGTATTAATATCAAACATGTTAGATACAACCATAAAGGATGTGGAAAGTATCGAAAAACATATTGGAGCACCAGTGTTAGTTTGTATTCCTGAATATGAAGCACCAAAAAAAGGAGGTAGAAAATAGATGAAAAAAGAAGTAATTGCACAAAGAGATCCTAAATCTCCTATTTCTGAAATATTTAGAACTCTAAGAACAAATATTCAATTTATGAATACAAGCAAGGGACTAAAAACACTTTTAGTAACAAGCACTATGCCGGAAGAAGGAAAGAGCTGGGTAACTGCCAATTTGGCGGTAACTTTTGCACAAGCAGGAAAGAGAGTTGTACTGATTGACGCAGACATGAGAAAAGGAAGACAACATGCTGTTTTTGAAGTAAATAAAAAGCCAGGACTTTCTAACTATTTATCCAATATTGACGAATTTGGCCGAGATAAAGAAGTTAATATCGTAAATTATATAAAAGAGACAGAAGTAGATAATTTATTTTTAATTCCAGCAGGAGATGTTCCGCCAAATCCATCAGAGTTATTAGTATCAGAAAAAATGCTAAATATGATGGAAGAATTGAAAGATGTATTTGATTTAATTATTTTTGATGCTACTCCAAGCTTACTTGTAACAGATGCTATAATTCTATCACGTTTCGTAGACTCTACTATTATTGTAGCGGAACATAAAGTTACAAAAACAGAGAACTTAAAAAAGATAAAAACAGATATTGAAAACGTAGGAGGAAAAGTAGCAGGAATTATTGTAAATAAGGAAAAAATAAATTCAAAAAAATATAATGGTCAATATTATTACTATGGAGAAAAAACTGTCAAAAATCAAAAGAAACAAAGTGGAAGTTCGTTAAAGAAAATGTTTGTAGAAGACATAAAAGCACTAAAGCAATCCAGTAAACAAGAAAGAATAAACGAAGTAGAAAATCTAAAAAAAGAAGTTATAGAAAAATCAGAAGAACCAGATGAAAAAACAATATCCAATAAAACGAACGAAGTAATTGCAGAAATTAACAAATATTTAGAAAATGAAAAGGCAAAATTAAACGAGAATAAAGGAAATGATGGACAAAATTAGACAAAATTAATAGAAAGAAAATATACGAGGGAAAAACATGAAAATTGACATACATACACATGTACTTCCTAAAATTGATGACGGCGCAAGAAATATAGAAGAAACTTTTACTATAATTCAAGAAGCTTACAGAATAGGATTTAAGCATATCTTCTGCACATCACATTTTATAGAAAGTGAGTATGAAACTAGCATAGAAGATAGAGAAGCGATCATACGAATGATACAAAAAAAGTTGAATGAAGATAATATAGATATAACATTGCATTGTGGGAGCGAAATTTTTATTACTCCGAATCTGGATGAGCTACTTAGAAAAGGTATAGTAGGTACTTTGGCAAACACAAGGTACTTGCTAATGGAGCTTCCATTAAATACAGAGATTAATTATCTAGAAAATATGTTATATAAATTGGCCTCTATGAATTTAATTCCAATTATTGCCCACCCGGAAAGATATACAATGGTCCAAAAAAAACCGGAAGTGTGTGAAAAGATGATAGAGCTAGGAGCACTACTGCAGGGAAACTACGGAAGTCTGATGGGAAATTATGGCATTCATGCTAAGAAAACTTTGTTAAAACTCTTAAAAAGAAATCAAATTCATTTTTTGGGAAGCGATGTACATAGAGCAAGAAGCACTTATTTACAAATCGAAAAAATTTTAGATAAATTAGAAAAGAAAATTGGAAAAGAAAAAGTAAGAGAAATTACGGAAAAAAATCCAGAAAAAATACTAAAAAATGAAGAATTTTACAAAGAAGAGTAAAAACTAATTGCTTTATAATTTGAGAAAGGAAGATAATAAATGAGAAAATACTTTGGAACAGATGGAATCAGAAGAATTGCTAATTCAGATTTAACACCAGAATTAGTATATAGAGTTGCAAAGGCAGGTGCATATGTATTATCTAAGCATACTGACCATGCACCAACCATCTTGATAGGAAGAGATACAAGAATATCTGGAACATTAATAGAAAGTGCCATGACTTCGGGATTTTTAAGTTATGGAGCAAATGTAAAACTATTAGGAGTATTGCCTACACCAGCTGTAGCTTATTTGACAAAAAAGCTTAATGCAGATGCTAGTGTTGTTATTTCGGCATCTCATAACACATATGAATTTAATGGAGTAAAATATTTTAGTAACAAAGGCATGAAAATACCTGATGAAATTGAAGAAGAAATTGAAGAGGTTATGGATTCGGAAAAAATTGTCGAATTAATTGCTACTAAAGATAAAATAGGAGTAGCCGAGACACGTGAAGATTTAATAGATGAATATGTATATTTCTTTAGAAAAACTTTTGATGAAATAATTGAAAAATATAATCGAGATGACTTTATAGTAGGAATTGATGCCTCTAACGGGGCAGCATATAAAGTGGCTGAAAAAATTTTTACAGCGTTAGGAATTAATCATATTATTATTAATGATACACCAAATGGAATTAACATTAATGATAACTGTGGTTCTACCCATCTAGAAAACCTACAAAAATTTGTAAAGGCAAATCATTTAAGCTTAGGAATTGCTTATGACGGTGATGGAGACCGTTGTTTAGCAATAGACGAAAACGGAAATGTTATAGATGGGGATGTGATTTTAGCAGTAATATCAAATTACTTAAAAGAAAAAGGAAGATTAAAAAAAGATACTGTAGTAGCAACAGTTATGAGTAATTTAGGATTAAAAAAATATGCAGAAAAAAATGGAATTAACTTTGCTGAAACAAAAGTAGGAGACAGATATGTCTTGGAGGAAATGCTAAAAGAAGGATATAACTTAGGAGGAGAACAATCTGGACATATTATTTTCTTAGATTATAACCCAACGGGTGACGGAATACTTACTTCATTAATGTTAATACAAATTTTATTAGAAAAAAATGAAACACCATCTGAATTATGTAAAATAATTACTTTATATCCACAAGTATTAATTAACGCAAAAGTATCTAACGACAAAAAGTATTCATATAACCAAGATGAAGTAATTATGAAAAACATAAAGCAATTAGAAGATGAATTTTCTGGTAATGGAAGAGTACTTATAAGACCTTCAGGAACGGAACCATTAGTAAGAGTTATGGTAGAAGGAGAAAATCAAGAATATATTACTAAAAGAGCAAATGAGATAGCAAAAATGATAGAAGAAAGATTAAAATAAGTATAGAAAGGGGAAAGCTAGTTTTCTGAAACTGGCATAAACAAATATTTATGGAAGAAAATCAAAGAGATGAAATAGAACTTAACCAAGAACTAAAAAAACAAAATGCTTTAGAGCAATATAAGTTAGATGTTGCAGAATATGTAAAAAGATTAGAAGGTAAAGGTTTTAATGTAAGTGGTGTAAAATTTAGTTATATTCCTATTAGTGAAAATTTTTCTACAAGAGAGTTAAGTTGCCTGCTAGAGATAAGAAAAGGTTCTAAAACAAAATACTTAATATTAGGATCTGATTTAGGACGAATAGGGCAAATTGACGAAGACGGAAAAATCACACTAGAAGAGGAATATAAACAGGAAGAACAAAGAAATTTAAGAGAAAATGGTTTCGAAAAATATGATGATTTAGATAAAGAACACTATTTGCAAAATGACGAAAAAGGTGACTTAGAAGCAGTACCTAAAGAAAAGCATGAAAAAACATTAAAAGAAGATGAACAGAAAATAGAAAAAATACAGCAAGGGCTTGGAGATGGCTTGGGAGAACCGATAAGAATTGTAGAATTAGATAATGTATCGGCTAGAGAATATGCACAATTAAATAATGTACAAATTGATCCAAATAAAGGGAAAATAGTTTTAGTACAATACGAAGGTAATATATGGATTACAGCTCAAGAGCAAGGAGGGAAATATATAGAAGTAAGTGGAATAGAATGCTCAGACCTAAATAGAGATTTAGTAGATGAATTGAATATAGGAGTTAATTCTAGTGATGCAAGAATTAAAACAGGAGATATAGAAGCAGGAGAAAAAGATGATACAGAAGGAGCAGACTTACTATTATTACGAGTAACAGGAACTCAAGATATGGTAGTAATAAATTATAATCGTTGGGCAGAAACTGATGTTGATTTGGTAAACCGTACTAATGGACATAAGATTGAACTTATTGATGCAACAGCAACATATCCAAGAAGAATAAGAATCGATGATGAAGTTATTAAAATTACAGAAAAAGAACAAGAGATAGAATTACCTGGATTAGAAGAAGTAGTAGAAGAGGAAATA
>CAWVME010000069.1:0-5686 GCA_963930325.1 Bacillota bacterium
AAAAGAGAAATAGAAATCGCACAAAGCATGGGGATAGAAGTAAATCCATATGATATAACAGAAGATGGAGAATTATTGTCATCAAATGGAAATTTGTTACTCATGGATAGCAGCGGAACATTAACTATACCAGATAGAGTAATAAAAATCGGAGAAGGAGCATTTGCAAACTTAGAAGGACTAAAAACAATTATTATTCCAGGAACTGTAGAAGAAATATCCGAAGGTGCATTTGCGCATAACAAAACATTAGAAACAGTAATAATGAAAGATGGAGTAAAAGTAATAGGAATTTGTGCTTTTGAGCAATGTGCACAATTAAAAACAGTAGAAATGCCAGATAGTATAGAAACAATAGGTTCGCAAGCTTTTTATAGTTGCCCTAATCTCACAGATATAGAAATTCCTCCTAATATAACAATGATCCCTTCTTATCTACTTTGCAATTGCCATAGCTTAGAAACAATTAATTTACCAGAAGGTATAACAGATATTGGAAATGCAAGTTTTAAAAGTACTAGTATAACTAACATAAAGATACCTAGCAGTGTAACAAATATAAATTCAAATGCATTTGAAGATTGCAAAAAACTAGAAACAATAGATTTAACAGGAAACCGCTCCTATGTGTTCGAAGATAACATGATAAAAAACATAGAAAAAACAGAAATCGTATTTATTACATATCCATACATTAATTCATCAGATACGCTTACAATACCGGAAGGAATTAAAACTTTTGGATTTAACTTAGAACAATATGAAAATCTGAAAAAAATCATTTTCCCATCAACATTAGAAAAAATAACGACAAAATACCCATATACTATAGAAAATATAGAATTAAAAAACAATTCTAACTATATTTCAGAAAACGGTTTTTTTTATACAAATGATACTAATAAAAGTTTAATCTTATGCTATTCTAAAGATAAAAACATAAAGGTTCAAGACAGTATAACTAATTTAAAAGAATATTCTTTTATATCAGCAACAAATGCAGAAATAATTGAACTCCCTGACAATTTAACAACAATAGATGCTTTTACATTTACTAATACGAGTATAAATTTAGATGAAATAAAAATTGGGAAAAATGTATCTTTGATAGATCCTTTATTTAAATACATGAACTATCATGGAAAGGTTACGATTGATTCTCAAAACCAGAATTATATGATAGAAGATAATATTCTATATAATAAAGATAAGACTACTTTAATAGCAGTACTTGAACAAATTCAAGGTAGCTTTACTATTCCAGAACAAGTAACGACTATAGGAGGTAGAGCATTTCATAATCAAAATGAAATGAAAGAAGTCATAATATCAGAAAAAGTAACTGACATTGGAAATTCATTTAATTATTGTACTGGATTAACAAAAGTGGAAATTCCTAGGAACGTGGAAAAAATAGGAGAAAGCTGTTTTAATCAGTGCTCAAATCTAAAAGAAATTATAGTTCAAAAAGAAGAAAACTCTATTGTAGGAGCTCCATGGAGTGCTACTGCTGGTGAAAAAGTAGTTTATTGGAAGGGAAACTAGTGATAAAAATAAAAAATTTCTATTACAAGTAAAAAAGAATAGGAAAGCATAACCTATTCTTTTTATTGTATGAAAAAAGTTTGAAAAAACTATACAAAAAATAACATTTAATGATATAATGAGAAAAATGTAATAAGATGGGGGCTAATTATGGGAAATATAGTTTTATTAGACGAATTAACAATTAATAAAATAGCAGCGGGTGAAGTAATTGAAAGACCGGCTTCTGTAGTAAAAGAATTAGTAGAAAACTCTATAGATGCAGGAGCAACAAACATAACTATAGAGGTGCAAAATGGTGGAATATCTTTTATACGAATCACAGATAATGGAAAAGGAATTGCACAAGATGATTTAGAAATTGCATTTGAAAGGCATGCAACAAGCAAAATTCGAGAAGCAGAAGACCTAGAGAATGTTAAATCTATGGGATTTAGAGGCGAAGCTTTGGCGAGTATAGCAGCTATTTCAAATGTAGAACTAATATCTAGAACTGTAGAATCAGATATAGGTAACCGAATTGTAGTAGAAGGCGGCAAAGTGTTAGAAAAAGGAGAGTATGGATGTAGTAGAGGAACTACTATTACTGTAAAAAATTTGTTTTATAATACTCCTGTAAGATATAAATTTTTGAAAAAAGATTTTACAGAACTGGGGTACATAGAAGATACTGTAACAAGACTTGCTCTAATCAATATGAATGTAGGGTTCAAGCTTATTAGTTTAGGGAAAACTATTGTTCAAACTAATGGGGATGGAAATGTAAAGAATGTTCTTTATAGTATTTATGGCAAAGATATTGCAAGTAATGTTTTAGATGTAAATTACGAATATGAAGAAATAAAAGTACAAGGTGTAGTTGGAAAGCCAGAAATAGCACGTTCAAATAAAACAAATCAATTATTTTTTGTAAATAAAAGATTTGTAAAAGACAAAACATTGGCGTCTGCTGTTGAACAAGCATTTAAAGGATTACTGCCAATCGGGAAATTTGGATTTGTGGTTTTAAATATAGAAATGAACCCAAAACAAGTAGATGTTAATGTGCATCCAGCTAAACTAGAAGTAAGATTCCAAGAAGAAAATAAAGTATTTAAAGCAGTTTATCATGCCATAAAAGAAAGCTTATTACAAGGAAATCTAATGAAGGACAATCCATTTGCACCAAGTGGATTAAAAGAAAATGAAACTCAAGCAAAGATACAAAGAATTTTAGATGAAGTTAATAAAAAATTTGAACAACAAGGAATAAATTCAATAGAAAATAAAGAAGTAGAGGCTACAGTTAATCCATATAAGGTAATAGAAGCTGCTGAAAATAAAGTGAAAATCAATATATCAGAGGATGTAAATAATGCAGAAACAGTTTTACCTAAGGCAATTGTAGAAACAGCTACGCCAGAAAATGTGATACCACTAGTAGATGAACAAGCCACTTTTAAAGCAGGACAAGAAACAGCAAATATGGAAAAAAGTGGAGATGAAAACATCATAGAGGCAGTTTTCAATAAAAGACAAAATTTAATTAACACTCCAACAGAAGAACAGGTAGCTCTTGCTACAGAACGATTAGGAATGCAAAATAAAACAAGAATGGGAGATACAATTGAACTAAAAGAGGATACTGTTCCAGTAGACATAAAGAATATAGAAAATGTAACAAAAGTGAAACAAGAAACTATTACAAATTTAAATTTCGACGAAATGTATACAAAAATGTTTGGAAAGAAATTTGAATTACCACCTAAAAAAGAAGAAATTAAAACAGAATATGCAAGTACATCGAATATGTCTGTATTTGAGAATGAAGCAGAATATGAGGTGATGAATTATAAGTTTATAGGAATTGCTTTTGATACTTACATTATTGTTCAAATTAAAGATGAAATTTATATTATAGATCAGCATGCAGCACATGAAAGAGTAATGTATGAAAAAATAAAAAAGAACTTTTATGATAATAAAGAAAAAGAATCACAACTTATGTTGGTACCAGATGTAATTACATTAAGCCATAAAGAAATGGGAATTGCACAAGATAATAAAGATATTTTTGAAAAGGCAGGATTTGCTTTTGAAGAATTTGGAGAGAACACAATAAAACTAACAGGGGTTCCTAATATTTGTATGGAAATGAATACAAAAGAACTATTCTTAGATATTTTAGATGAAATTAATACAGTTGCAAGGACAGCAAGACAGGAAGTAGAAGAAAAATTCATTGCAACCATTGCTTGCAAAGCTGCTGTAAAAGCAAATATGAAATTAACTGAAGAAGAAGTAGATGAACTTATGCGACAAATCCTAAAATTGCCAAATCCATTTACTTGCCCTCATGGAAGGCCAACAGCTATTAAAATGAGCAAAGCAGAAATAGAAAAGAAATTTGCAAGGAGATAGAATGAAAAATAATTACCTTTAGTATTACATAAAAAATGATTATTAAATAAAGAAAGGAAAAATATGCACAAACCTAAAGTAATTGTTATATGCGGACCAACAGCTTCACGGAAAAACGAGTTTAAGTATTAGCTTGGCACAAAAAATTGATGGAGAAATTGTTTCTTGCGATTCTATGCAGATTTATAAAGATATGAACATAGGAACAGCAACACCAACTCAAGAAGAAATGAGAGGAATAAAGCATTATATGATAAATTGTGTAGATCCAGAAGAAAGGTTTAGTGTTTCAGATTATAAAAGACAAGCAGAAAAGTCAATTGAAGAAATATTAAAAAAAGATAAAATCCCTATTGTAGTAGGAGGTACAGGACTTTACTTAAATTCTCTTGTAGATGAAATAGAATATCCGGAAATTGGAATAGATGAAGATTACCGTATAAAATTAAATAATAGAGCAGAAAAAGAAGGGTTAGGAAAATTATATGATGAGGCATATCAAATAGACCCAGAAGCAATGGAAAAAATTAGCCAAAATGATAAAAAAAGAATTATACGAGTGCTAGAAATTTATTATCAAACTGGAAAAACAAAGACACAGCAAGAAATCTTATCAAGAAAAAATGAAGTAAGATTTGATTATTATATTTTCGGATTGAACATGGAAAGAACCGTACTTTATGAAAGAATTAATAAAAGAGTAGACATTATGATAGAACAAGGTTTGATTGAAGAAGTAAAAGAATTAGTGAAAAAGCATCCGAAAATAAAAACAGCTATGCAAAGTATTGGATATAAAGAAACTGTAGAATATTTAGAAAACAAAATGACTAAAGAAGAAATGATAGAGAAAATTAAACAAGAAAGCAGGAGATATGCAAAAAGGCAATTAACTTGGTTTAGAAAGAGAAATGAAATGATTTGGCTAAACGGTTTAGAAAGCCATGAAGAAAATATTAGAATAATATTAGAAACTATTAAAAAGGAGAAATGCAAGGAGGTGTAAAAAATAAGTGAATAGGAAGCGAAAGGAAAACGAATTAAATCAGAAAGAAATTGTGCAAAAACTTATAATTATACTAATTGTTATACTAATTGTAGCTTTTTCCTATAGTGTATATGCTCTGATTAAAAAGCCGGCAGATACAGCAAGTGTAAAAAACGGAACATTAGCTTTAGAAGAAAGTACAGTTCGGATATATTATACGCGAAGAAACAATAGTTCAAGGAGAAAATTATAAAAATGGAATTACACAAATTAAAGGCGAAGGAGAAAGAGTTTCTAATGGAGCTGCTATCTACCGATATGCCAGCAAAGATGAAGAAGCAATCAGACAAAAAATAGAAGAATTAGATCAAAAGATTAATGATGCTATGGACTCGCAAGAAAATATATTTTCTGCAGACATAAAGCTATTAGAATCGCAAATTGAAGAAAAACTAGATTTAATTCAACAAGAAAACGAATTAGAAAAGTTACAAGAATATAAAAAGGAAATTGCGAGTATTATTACAAAAAAAGCACAAATTGCTGGTGAGCTAAGTCCAGCAGGTTCATATATCAAACAACTAATAGAAGAAAGGGCAACATACTTAAATCAAATAGCAAATTCATCAGAAGAAGTATATGCACCAACATCTGGAATTGTATCATATCGAATTGATGGATTAGAGAAAGTATTATTACCAGGTGATTTTTCTTATTTAAATATGGAATTTTTAGAAAATTTAAATTTGAAAA
>CAWVME010000070.1:0-7266 GCA_963930325.1 Bacillota bacterium
AGACTTATGTTTAAAAAAATATATTGAATTTGAAATAAAAGAAGAAAAACGAAGCAAAGAAGAAATTGTTGTAAAATTAATCGAAGGAAAGAACATAGAAGAATTAAAAGAAAGTGAAAGAACCATTTATAATCTATTACAAAAAATCGCAGATAAAACAAATAGGTCTTTTACAATGAAAAACTTTGAAAAATATGCTAAGAAACATTACCAAAGTTTCTTTGGACAATTAGATAAAATACAAACACAAGTGCAAAAAGAAGAAGAACTTCAGCAAAATTATAATAAAGAAAGTAAAAAAGCTGGAGGAAAGTGGATGGGAATAGCAACTGCCTATATTGTAGGGATTGCAGTTAGTATAGGAGCCATGGCGATACTAGAAACATTTCACTGGTCAGTACTTACATTTGTAACATTACCAATGTTCATTTTAGCTTTATGCTATTATACTTTATCAGGCAGATATGATGGGCTAACACAAAAAGGAGTAGATGAAAAAGAACAATGGAAAGGATTAAAAAGATATATGGAAGACTTTTCAATGATGGATGAAAAGGAAGTTCCAGAGCTAGTATTGTGGGAAAAATATTTAGTGTATGCAACTACTTTTGGAATTGCAGATAAAGTACTAAAACAACTAAAAGTAAAATATCCAGAATTTACAGATGAAAATTATATGAGTACAACTACGTACTTATATCTAATGAGAAGAGGCAACTTTAGTGTTTCTTTTGTAAATTCATTAAACACATCTGTAAATAGAGCATATAATTCCGGAGTAAGCGCTAGAGCAACTGCTAATGGCTACTCATATGGAAATTCTTCTTCTGGAGGAGGTTTCGGAGGAGGCTTTTCCGGAGGCGGTGGCTTCGGCGGCGGAGGTGGCGGCGGAGGTGGCCGTTAAAACCGAATTATGGCGAATAGTAAACAATTTTGGCTGACTTTTTGTTGGAAACAACAAAAAGTCTTTATATATTATCTACTATTCATTATTAATTGTGTTTACTAATCTCATTGATTAAAAATACGAGTAAAACAGAGGAAAAATGAGGAAATGGAAGTAAATACAGGAAAAGAAAAGAGAAAAAACAGTAAAAAACGAAAAACTTTTACAAATATGAGAATACATTATTTGAAAATGTTTAGAATATATTATATAATATTTAACAGTTTGCGTAAGTTCTGCATGCAAACAAAACTTAAAACAGGCTCAAAGAAAAGGAGAGTGTATATTTATTTTAAGCAAAAAGATCAAGTATTACACAAGAAAAAGCTTAAAAGTTACATTAATCGCGGGCTTTGCATTTGCCATTATAGCAACTATTATATTTATAAACTATAAACCTGTATATAAAGTGAAATTTAATGGTCAAGATTTTGGCTATATAGAAAATAAAAATCAAGTAGAAAAAGCAATTGAGGAATACAAAAACTACAAAGAAGGAAACATTGCATTTATAACAATAGATACAATGCCAGAATACGAATTTACATTTGCCAAAAACGCAACAGAAACTAACGAAGAAGGCCTTTTAACAGCAGTTAGAGACAGTGCAACAACTGTATATAGAACTTTTGCAATTACCTTAGATGGAGAAAATAAAGCATATGTAAATAGTATAGAAGAAGCACAAGAAGTAGTAGACGAAATTAAAGAAGAACACGGATTAGACTTAGAACTTAACATTGGCATTCAAGAGGTTTATACAGAAAATAGCAATGATATAGAAGCAGTAGAAGTTGCTATTGCTAAACAAAACATGGAAAATACAATTGATACAATTATAAGAATGAAAGAAAATTCTGTTAACGGAATTTTATTATCAACTCCAACAAGTGGAACAATATCATCAAGGTTTGGAAGCAGATGGGGAAGAGCTCATACTGGATTAGATATCTCAGCAAGTACAGGAACTCCTATCTATGCATGCAGTGGTGGAACTGTAACAAACGCAAGCTATTTTGGAGGATATGGACTATTAATAAAAATTGACCATGGAAGTGGAGTGGAAACATATTATGGACATTGCAGTAGAATTTATGTTAGCGTGGGTGAAGAAGTACAAACAGGAGATCTTATAGGACTAGTTGGCTCTACAGGAAATTCTACAGGACCACATTTGCATTTAGAAATTCGAGTTAATGGGGGACCTCAAAACCCTCAAAACTACTTATATAAATAAAAATGCAAACAAAAATCAAACAAAAAAATTAACATAAAATTGCCAAAAGTTTTGACTTTTGGCAATTTTTATGTTATAATAAATATGTTGAAAAAATTAAATACTAAGAGAAGGAGTGGTTGTTGAATGTTTAATGTAGGAGATAAGATCGTATACCCTATGCATGGTGCAGGAACAATAGAATCCATAGAGGAGAAGGACATATTAGGAGAGAAACAATCTTATTATATAATTAAAATGCCAGGGGAAGTAAAAGTGATGGTACCAACTTCGAAAGCAGAAGACATTGGCGTAAGAAATATTATTTCAAAAGAGAGTGCTGCAAAGGTATTTAATGTATTAGAAAATGATAGTACAGAAATGTCTATGAATTGGAATAAAAGATATAGAGACAATATGGAAAAAATGAAAAGTGGAGATATATATGAAGTAGCTGATATTGTTCGAAATTTAAGTTTTAAACAAAAAGAAAAAGGATTGTCAACAGCAGAAAAGAAAATGCTTACAAATGCAAAACAAATATTAGTAAGTGAATTAGTGCTAACAGAACAATCTACAACAGAGGAAATAGAAAATGTTATTAATGAAAAAATAAATACTTCTTATGAAGAATTTAAACCAGCAGGAGCTTCTGAAAATATAGTAAAAAAATTTATTCCTTTTAACACAGATAATAAAGAAGAATAGTGAACATAAAAAATTCTATACGTAAATATAAAGTGTCACAAATAAGTGTAAAGCCATCGAAGCTTGAAATTAGATGTGACACTTTTTATTGCACTGGAAATTGACATAAGAAGGATTTGCGACAGAAGTGTCGAATTATATAGATAAATGAATTTTATAATAGGAAAGGATGAAAAATGGTTCATTATAGTGATGAATTAATTGATGAAATCAGAAGCAGTAATGATATTGTAGATGTTATATCACAATATGTAACTTTAAAAAGAAGTGGTAGAAATTTTTTCGGATTATGCCCATTTCATAAAGAAAAATCTCCATCCTTTTCTGTTTCGCCAGACAAGCAGATTTTTCATTGCTTTGGTTGTGGCGTTGGAGGAAATGTTATTCATTTTATTAGTAAAATAGAAAATTTAAACTTTGTAGAAACTTTGCATATTTTGGCAGAAAGAGCAGGAATTGTACTACCAACACTTGAAACGGGCGAAGACTCAAGAAGGCAGGAACTAAAAAATAAAGTATATCAAATTAATGAAATGGCAGCACAATTTTATCATGAAAATTTATACAAACCTACAGCAAAAGGTGCACAAGAATATGTAAAAAAACGAAAATTAACAAATACTACTTTAAAAAACTTTAAAATAGGTTATGCAGGAATTTATAATGAATTATCTGCATTTTTAAAACAAAAAGGCTTTTCTGATATAGAAATTTTGGAATCTAGTCTAGCTAATAAGTTAGAAAATGGAAAACTGGTAGATAGATATAGAGGAAGGCTTATGTTTCCTATTTGTGATGTGAGAGGAAAAGTAATTGCCTTTGGAGGAAGAGTATTAGATGATTCAAAACCAAAGTATATTAATTCACCAGAAAATATTGTATATAGTAAGGGAAGGCATCTATACGGACTAAATGTAGCAAAACTTAGTAATCCCAAAGAACTAATTATAGTAGAGGGCTATATGGATGCTATATCGCTTCACCAAAGAGATATTCCAAATGTGGTAGCTTCTTTAGGAACAGCTCTTACAGAAGCACAAGGGAGATTACTTAGAAAGTATTGCGAAAAAGTAATTATCGGTTATGACTCCGATGGGGCAGGACAGGCAGCGACTCTTAGAGGACTAGAAATTTTAAGCAATTTGGGATGTGACATAAGAGTACTACAATTAGAAGGAGCAAAAGATCCAGACGAATTTGTTATTAAATATGGAAGTGGAAGATTTAATAAAGCTGTAGAAGAATCTATTTCATTGGTAGAATTTAAAATAAAAACACTAAAAAGAAACTTAAAATTAGAAAACGTCAATGACAAAATTAAATTTTTAAATGAAATTGCCAAAATATTATCTAAAGTAGATAATCAAATGGAAAAAGAAGTATATATAGACAAAATTGCAAGTGAATATAAAATATCCAAAGAAGCTATTTATGCAGAGATTAACAAACAAAGTTATACTCAAAAACAAAGTGCAAAAATACTAGATAAGCCAATTCGAGTGAAAACTACTAATAAAATAGAAGAAACGGAAGAAATTTCAAAAGAAATAATACAAAGAGAAAATGCTATTATTTTGCTGATTATTAATGGTAAAGCCGTACAAGAAATTATGGAAAATATTCCAGTAGAAGAATTTAAATATGATTTAAATAGAAAAATTGCAGAAAAATTGTATGAGGAATATAAAAAAGGAAATAGTAATACAAGAAGTATTTTGGATTTTTTCGAAGATGAAAAAATAATTAATCATTTAAGTGGAATAATGGCTATGGATATGGAAATCATAGACGTAAACAAGACTATTAATGAAATAATCGATTTATATAGAAGAGAAAAATTAACACAAGAAAAAAATGCGATTATAAAAAAATTGGAGAACAAAGAACTAGATAAACAGAGACAAGAGGAATTAGAAAATAGATTAAGTAACATTATTATAGAATTAGCTAAAAAGAACAGGGGGTAAATATGGAAGAAAAAACAAATAAACCAAAAAAAGAAATAGAAGAAAAAGTATCTACCAAAAAAGAAAAAAGTGAAAAAGTAGTTGAGCCAGAAAAAGTAGAAAAACAAGAAAAAAAATTAGTAGAAGAACAAAAACAAGAAGAAAAAAACGAAAAAGATAAAGTAATGGATATTTTAAAAAAAGCAAAAGAAAATGGAAAAATTACTTATGGGGAACTTGCTAGCCAATTAGGAGATATTAATCCTGATCAAATTGATAAGGTTTTTGATGCTTTTGAGGAATTTGGAGTAGATGTATTAAAAGACGATATTGAAGAACCAGATTTAGAAGATTTAGAAGAAGTAGAAGATGTAAAAATAGAAGACTTAAACTTAATGAACTTTGATGGAGTTAGTGTAGACGATCCTGTTCGAATGTATTTAAGAGAAATCGGAAAAATTCCATTATTAACCTATGAAGAAGAATTAGAACTTGCTAAAGGAGTACTTGCAAATGATGAAGAAGCTAAAAGAAAGCTATCTGAATCTAACCTAAGACTAGTAGTGAGTATAGCTAAAAAGTATGTAGGAAGAGGGCTTTTATTCTTAGATTTAATTCAAGAAGGAAATATGGGATTAATCAAAGCAGTAGAAAAGTTTGACTATACAAAAGGATATAAATTTAGTACTTATGCAACATGGTGGATAAGACAAGCTATCACAAGAGCTATTGCAGACCAAGCAAGAACAATAAGAATACCAGTTCATATGGTAGAAACAATTAATAAATTAATTCGTACATCTAGACATTTATTACAACAACTAGGAAGAGAACCATCAACAGAAGAATTAGCAGCGGAGATGGAAATGCCAATTGAAAAAGTAATAGAAATACAAAAAATTGCACAAGACCCAGTATCATTAGAAACGCCAATTGGTGAAGAAGAAGATAGCCATTTAGGAGATTTTATTCCAGACGACGATAGTCCTGCACCACAAGACTCAGCAGCATATACATTACTTAGAGAGCAACTAAATGAAGTAATGGATACACTTACTCCCAGGGAAGCAAAAGTGTTGAAACTAAGATTTGGCTTAGAAGATGGAAAAGCGAGAACACTAGAAGAAGTTGGAAAAGAATTCCAAGTGACACGTGAAAGAATTAGACAAATTGAAGCTAAAGCTTTAAGAAAATTAAGACATCCAAGCAGAAGCAAGCGTTTAAGAGATTATATGAACTAAGATTTGACAAATTCACAAAATTATGTTAACATATATATGATATTGTTTAGATTAGAAAAAAGAGGTGAAATTATGGGATTTTGGAGAGATTTAGGTAGTTTACTAAGCGGAAAAGAAGACATGAACAATGCTGATAATTTAACAGAAGAACAAGAAGCAGAATTAAAAGCAATACAAGCTGTAGAAGAAGAAGTGAGAAAAGAAGTACCATCTCGTACTAAAATATTACAGGCAAAAGCCAGAGAGAATAAAACAAAAGCAAAAGGAACAAAACAAATAAATGTAGTAGATAAAGAAGAAAAGACAGTAAGCGACAATGTATCACGTACTAGTATTGTAAGAGAAACGTCAAAAAGAAATAGAAACAAGATAAGAAGTAAAGACGAAGAAGAACTTGAAATGTAGAAAACGTAGGACGGCTAATAGCCGTCCTAATTGCAAAACGATTTGTTAAATAAGTTAATATATTTTAAGGAAATTTTTTTGTTTTAGTTGACAAAATAGAAAAAATTAAGTATAATAAAACACGTCAAAGACATGGCGAGATAGCTCAGTTGGCTAGAGCACTTGGTTCATACCCAAGGTGTCGAGGGTTCGAATCCCCCTCTCGCTACCATTATCCAGCTATTTCAGCTGGATTTTTTTTGAATATGAAAAAGTAATTTTTACTATTCAACAAAAATAACGTTGACAAATCTTTACGCTTCTTTGAGAACTTAAATATATGCAAAATACAAATTTTGCGAACGAATACAGTTCACCCTTACAAATATATCACATAAACTCTTTAAAGAACAAAATTACAATGCAAAAAACCACAGAAAAACAAAATAAACCATACTAGAAAACAGAAACTATAGAAAAATATTAATTTAAACAATGTGGAATGTAAACGCCCCAACATTTGTTATATAACTAATTTGATATCAATATAAATAATATAGAATGTAAAGCTATAAAATCTATATCCTAAAAAATCTATAGGCCTATGTTATTTAATTCTTTTAGCAAATTTTTCAATAATTTTATTGTTTGTTATATCAAATTTTACCGTAATTTCACGTTTTGCGGGCGAACAATGTTCGCCCCTACATTTCTCTACAAATTTTATCTGTCTGCTAACCAGTGTTTTTTTATTTTTTCTGTTTTATATTCTTTGTAGATTATGCCAACCTGCAGAGATTGTAGGGGCGACTAGCAGTCGTCCGC
>CAWVME010000071.1:0-11165 GCA_963930325.1 Bacillota bacterium
AATATTAAAAAAGAAATAAAAAATAAAAACCTAACCATCTTAAAATTAGACAAAACTAATTATATAAGAGATGGTTAGGTTTTTTGCGCATTTTTGAATATTATTTTGTATATTACACCCGCCAAACGAAAAACTAAACCAGTAGAACACCTGTAGGGGCGAACATTGTTCGCCCGCCATCATCGAAGGCATTGCTAATACATTCTATAAGCGAAATAACAGCATTATGTGAAAAATATGCGTCCTCCAAGGCGTTTAAGAAAGAAGAAAAAATAAATATAGAAACACACTAAAATAAAGAAAAAGGAAAAATTGCTCCAAGGTCGGCCTCATTTTCCACATAAAGACTGTTATTTCTAAGAAAAAATAATTGCAAATAACTTAGCAAAACCGTAGAACACATGTAGGGGAGAACATTGTTCTCCCGCCACTTCGCAGGCATTACTAATAAAAATAAAAGCAAAAAAATACAAGGAGGAAACCAATGAAAAGATTAAAAAATGCAAAAGGAATAACACTAATAGCACTAGTAATAACAATAATAATATTACTAATTCTTGCAGGAATTACATTAAATGTACTATGGGGAGAAGGAGGAATAATACAGCAAGCAGAACAAGCACGAGACGAATGGGAAAGAGCAGAAATAGAAGAAAAAGAACAAATGCTAAAAGCAGAAGCAAAAATACTAGAAACACAAAACAACACAAAGCATGAAATGTTAGAATACTATATAGACGGAGTACCAATACCCAAAGGATTTGTATATAAAGAAGGAACCAAAGAAACAGGCCTAATAATAATAAACAAAGAAGACGAAAATGAATTTGTATGGGTACCCAAAAGCAAAGAAGAAGCAGAAGAAGACTTAAAAAGTGAAAGTGACTTATTACTAAACAATCCAGACTATCCAGAAGGGCAAAAACTATATGCAAGCATAAAAGAATATGGAGGGTACTATGCAGCAAGATACCGAGCAGGAGCAGATGTAGAAATAACATCAGTAGAACAAGCAGACCAAAAAGTATATTCAAAACCAGGAAAATACCCATACACAAATGTATCACCAGCAAAAATAATACGACTATCAAAAAGTATGTATCCAGAAACAGAAGAAAACACAACAGGTGCAATATCCACATATACACTTACGTGGACAAACTTGTATGATATAAATGAAAAAATTGGCTTAGATTGGAACGAGGATGATCTTACTAGAACAGAATATGCAGAATATGCATATGTAATAGAGTATCCTATTAATGACAGGAAAAGTACACTATTTTTATATGTTTTTTTAGACAAAGATTCTGGAAAAATATACGGTATCAATCATACTATAATTGGTGACAGTTCATTGGAAGAATTAATGAATATTGATTTTACTAGAAATAATTCAACCTTCAGACCTTTGCTATACATAAAACTACCTGAATAAATACACATAGAAAAAATCCAAACCCCTTGCAAAAAAATAAAATAATATGGTAATATATAAATATAAAAGAGAAAAAAGATAAAGTGGAAAAACAAATGAAGACTGCAAACCGTTGGGGCTGTAACACACACGCACACACACAAGTAAATATTAAAAAAGGAATAAAAAATAAAAATCTAACCATCTTAAAATTAGGCAAAACTAATTATATAAGAGATGGTTAGGTTTTTTGCGCTTTCTAAAAAATTGCACAGAACTTGTAGGGGTAAGCATCGTTTGCCCGCACTTCGAAGAAATCGCTAAAACAAAACCGAAATAACAGCATTATGTGAAAAGCCTGCGTCCTCCAAGGCGTTAAAGAAAGAAGAAAAATAATTAATAATGCCAATCATTTTTTTAGAGAATACTTGCAAAGTGTTCTCTTTTGTTATAAAATGATACCGATAAATAGAGTATATTTTTTGGGTCTTGGAAATACTAAAAAATATACAAAGAATTTAAGATACGATTTTCGTATCAGAATGGAGGATTTTAAATGTCAATAAAAATAGGAATTAATGGTTTTGGAAGAATTGGAAATTTAACATTCCAAGCAGCTTTAGAAAAAGGAGATGTAGAAGTTGTTTCTATCAATGATCCATTTATTAGCGCAGATTATATGGCATACATTGTGAAATTTGATACAGTTCATGGAAGATTTAAAGGAGAAGTAAAAGCAGAAGATGGCAAATTAATTGTTAATGGCAAAGAAATTAAAGTATATAATGAAACAGATCCAAAAAATATTCCTTGGGGAGCTGATGGAGTAGAGTATGTTCTAGAATGTTCAGGAGTATTTACTACTATTGAAAAAGCAAATGCTCATCTAGAAGGAGGAGCAAAAAAAGTTGTTATTAGTGCACCATCAAAAGATGCACCTATGTTTGTTATGGGAGTTAACAATGATAAATACACAAGTGATATGAACATTGTATCAAATGCATCATGCACAACTAACTGTTTAGCCCCACTTGCAAAAGTAATTAATGACAATTTTGGTATTACAGAAGGACTTATGACAACAGTTCATTCTACTACTGCAACACAAAAAACAGTAGATGGAGCTTCAAAAAAAGATTGGAGAGGTGGAAGAGCTGCTTCAGCTAATATCATTCCATCTTCTACTGGAGCAGCAAAAGCTGTTGGAAAAGTAATCCCAGAATTGAATGGAAAATTAACTGGAATGGCGTTTAGAGTTCCTACAGTAGATGTTTCAGTTGTAGATTTAACATGTAATTTAGCAAAATCTGCAACTTATGAAGAAATTTGTGATGCTGTAAAAAAAGCTTCTGAAAATGAACTAAAAGGAATTCTGGAATATGTAGATGAAGACTTAGTATCATCTGACTTTATTCATGACAGTCATACATCTATTTTTGACAGTAAAGCAGGTATTGCATTAACAGATAAATTTGTAAAGCTAGTTGCTTGGTATGATAATGAATGGGGATATTCAAACAAATTAGTAGATTTAGCAAGATACATGTATAGTGTAGATCATAAATAGAAAACTTTAGGCGAGATGTATCTCGCCTAAAGTAAATATAAGCGGAATAGTGAAAAACAATTGTTTTTAGTATTGTGGCAATTAAGAACGTACAGATTAATGTACTTAAATAGCATAAAATTGCATGATACTTGAAACAGAAAGGAATTGTAATATGAATAAAAAAACTGTAAGAGATTTAGATGTAACGGGAAAAAAAGTTCTTGTTAGATGCGACTTTAATGTTCCACAAGATATAGAAACAGGGGAAATTACAGATAATAGAAGAATTGTTGGAGCATTAGAAACAATTCAATATTTAATAAATCACAATGCAAAAGTAATTTTATGTTCTCATTTGGGAAGGCCAAAAGGAGAAGTAAATCCTAAATATTCTTTAAAATTAGTAGCAAAAGAATTGCAAAGATTATTAGGAAAAGAAGTTAAAATGGCACAAGATATTGTAGGAGAAAGTGCAAAAGAATTAACTTCTAATATGAAAGATGGAGAAATTGTTCTACTAGAGAATGTTCGATATGATGCAAGAGAAGAAAAAAATGATGAAGAATTTTCAAAAGAATTAGCAAGTTTAGCAGACATTTATGTTAATGATGCTTTCGGTACAGCTCATAGAGCACATAGTTCTACAGCAGGGGTTGCAAAATTTTTACCAGCTGTATCTGGTTTTTTAATCGAAAAAGAAATTGAGTTTTTAGGAACTACGTTAGAAAATCCTCAAAGACCGTTTGTGGCTATTTTAGGAGGAGCAAAAGTATCAGACAAAATTGGAGTTATTGAAAGCTTATTAGAAAAGGTAGATACTCTCATTATTGGTGGAGGAATGGCATATACTTTTATGAAAGCTCAAGGATTTCAAATAGGAAATTCTTTATGTGAAGATGACAAATTAGACCTTGCTTTAGAAATCATGGAAAGAGCAAAACAAAGGAATATAAAATTTTTGTTACCAGTAGATAATCACATTTCAACCGAATATTCTAATGATGGAGAAGACAAATTCATAGATGCAGGCTCTATTCCACAAGGATGGGAAGGACTAGATATAGGTCCAAAAACAATTGAACTTTTTGAAAAAGCATTAGAAAATGCAAAAACAATCATATGGAATGGACCTCTTGGTGTTTGTGAATTTGAAAAGTTTAGGACAGGAACTTATGAAATTGCAAAATTAATTGCAAAAACAGGAGCTACTACAATTATTGGTGGAGGAGATTCCGCAGCCGCTATAGAAAAAATGGGGTTAGCTGATAAAATGTCACACATTTCAACTGGAGGAGGAGCATCTTTGGAATTTCTAGAGGGAAAAAAATTACCAGGAATAGAATGTTTATTAGATAAAGAATAAATCTTTTTAATTGTAATAGATTTTATTCAAGAAAGGAATAAATTTTTATGCGAAAAAAAGTTATTGCAGGCAATTGGAAAATGAATAAATTACCAAATGAGGCTATAAACTTTATAGAAGAAATTGCACCCAGAATTAAGAATACGGAAAATGAAGTAATACTTTGTGTTCCATATATTGACTTGTTTTATTCTTTAATGGCTGCACAGGGAACTAATATAAAAATAGGAGCACAAAATATTCATTTTGAAGAGAAAGGTGCTTATACAGGGGAGATATCTGGTCCTATGTTAAAATCTATAGGTGTCCAATATGTTATTATCGGACATTCTGAAAGAAGACAATATTTTGCAGAAACAGATGAAATAGTGAATAAAAAAATAAAAGCAGCACTTAAATATGAATTAAATCCAATTGTATGTGTGGGAGAAACTAAGCAACAAAGAGAACAAGGAATGGCAACAAAAGTAATTGAAGAACAGACTAAAAAAGCATTGGAAGGATTAAACGGAGAAGAGGTTTCAAAAATTATTGTTGCTTACGAACCAATTTGGGCAATAGGAACTGGAGAAACAGCAACTGTGGAAAATGCAAATGAAAGTATAAAAGTAATTCGTAATCAAATTGAACATATGTATGGAAAAGATATAGCAGAAAAAATAATTATACAATATGGAGGCAGTGTAAAATCGACTAATGCCAAAGAGCTATTCAATGCTTCTGATATTGATGGAGGATTAGTAGGAGGAGCAAGTTTAATACCAGAAGAATTTGCCAATATTATAAATGCAGTATAGAAAAAGAAGGAAGAAGAGGAAAATATATGAGTAAAAAAACAACAATGTTAATGATATTAGATGGATTTGGAAAAAATGAAAACAAAAATGGAAATGCCATTAGTATTGCCAATACACCAGTTATTGATGATCTAATGAAAAAATGTCCTGTAACAGAAATTCACACTAGTGGATTAGATGTTGGACTTCCAGAAGGACAGATGGGAAATTCAGAAGTTGGGCATACCAATATTGGAGCAGGAAGAATTGTATACCAAGAATTAACTAGAATTACAAAACAAATTGAAGAAGGCGATTTTTTCAGTAATTCGGAATTTGTAGAAGCGATTGAAAATTGTAAAAAATATCATTCTAAATTACATGTTATGGGATTACTATCAGACGGAGGAGTACATAGCCATATAAGACATTTGTATGCTATTCTAGAACTTGCAAAAAGAAAAGATTTTGAAGAAGTTTATGTACATTGTTTTTTAGATGGAAGAGATACACCACCAACTTCTGCAGAGACATATATTACAGAATTACAAAAGAAAATGAAAGAAAAGGGAGTAGGGAAAATTGCAAGTATTATGGGAAGATTTTATGCTATGGACAGAGATAAGCGTTGGGACAGAATAGAAAAAGCATACAATGCGCTAGTAAAAGGCGAGGGAGAGAAAGAATCTTCTGCCACAATTGCCATTGAAAAATCTTATCAAAAAGAAGTATTTGATGAATTTGTAGAACCAACATTGATATGCAATAATGATATTCCAATAGCTACTATAGAGAAGAATGACTCTGTTATTTTTTTCAATTTTAGACCTGATAGAGCAAGAGAAATTACCAGAGCTATTGTAGATAAGGACTTTAATTCGTTCGAAAGAACATTTTTCCCTGTGAATTTTGTGTGCTTTACACAGTATGATGAAACTATGCCAAACGTAAAGATAGCATTTAAGCCAACTAGTATAAAAAATACTTTTGGAGAATATATTAGTAAAAAAGGATTAACACAATTGAGAATTGCAGAAACGGAAAAATATGCGCATGTTACATTCTTTTTTAACGGAGGAGAAGAAAAACAATATCCAGGAGAAGACAGAATTTTAGTTCCATCACCAAAGGTAGCAACGTATGATTTAAAACCAGAAATGAGCGCTAATGAGGTAACGGAAAAAGTTATAGAGGCAATTGAATCGGAAAAATATGATAGCATTATATTAAATTATGCAAATCCAGATATGGTAGGACACACAGGAAATTTGGAAGCAGCAGTAAAAGCTATTGAAACGATTGACACATGTGTTGGAAAGGTAGTAAATGCCATGAAAGAGAAAAATGGTGTTATTGTGATTACAGCAGACCATGGAAATGCAGAGCAAATGATTGACTATGCTACAGGAGATCCGCATACCGCGCATACCACAAATGTAGTCCCTCTTATTCTAGTAGGGATGGATGATGTAACAGTAAAAAGCGGGAAATTAGCTGATTTAGCGCCAACTCTGTTAGACATTATGGGGTTAGAAAAACCAGAAGAAATGACAGGTGAAAGCTTAATTAAGAGGGGATAGCTATGCTAGAAACACATAAAATAAAAGAACTATATAAAAAAATACAAAATAAATTATTTTATATGGTTCCAGAAAAATGGGACAAATTGTGTTTACATGCTTCTGTAATAGAACAAATAAAAAATGTTCCAATAGGAGAGCTATACTTTTACTATTTTCCAAAAGGTATTTTAAAAAAGAACCCGATTAATGTATATGAAATTCCAAATAGGTTTAACATTAATGAAGATACATATTTAGAACAAATTAGAGGGCTATATAACTTAATTAAGGAATTATGGGAAGAGTTTCTTCTATGTAATATAAAAAGATGGTATAGTATTAATATTATTATGGAAAATTTTAAATTTAAAATAGAATATCATTACGAAGACATAAGAGAACTTCCTTATAATCAAGAACAATTACATGTGATATGGAAATATGAATATTTAGGCCTAAGCTTAGAATCTTTTCCTAAAAAAAACCGAAAATTAATTGAACAGTATTTAAATAAAAACATAAATAAAGAAATAGAGACATATGAAGAAGGTGTATATAAAAGACCTGCACATCATATAATTAGCTATGAAAAAATTGAAAATCAAGAAGAAGAAGGAAAAGAAGAGATACAAAACATGAATCAAATATTAGCAAAGAAAAATTGAAGTTATATAATATTAAATTATATATAGAACAAAAAATGAAAGGAGCAAAAATTATGATTTATTCAAAAGAAGTAGAAGAAATGTGCAAAGTAGCAAAAGGAGTAGACCATGGACCAGCACCAATTCCAGAAGAAGGAAAATGGATTAAATCCAAAGAAATCAAAGATATTTCAGGGTTAACACATGGAATTGGTTGGTGTGCGCCACAACAGGGAGCCTGCAAATTAACTCTAAATGTAAAAGACGGAATTATTCAAGAAGCTTTAGTAGAAACTATCGGCTGTTCAGGAATGACACATTCTGCAGCAATGGCTGGAGAAATTTTAGTAGGAAAAACTATTTTAGAAGCATTAAATACAGATTTAGTATGTGATGCAATTAATACAGCTATGAGAGAATTATTCTTACAAATTGTTTATGGAAGGACACAATCTGCTTTTTCTGAAGGAGGACTTCCAATAGGAGCAGGATTAGAAGACTTAGGTAAAGGACATAGAAGCCAAGTAGGAACGATTTATTCTACCTTAACAAAAGGTCCACGATATTTAGAACTTGCGGAAGGCTATATAACAGAAATAGGACTAGATGAACAAGATCAAATTATTGGCTACAAATATGTTAATTTAGGAAAAATGATGGAAAATATAAAAAAAGGAATAGAGCCAATGGAAGCAATTGAAAAAGCAAGTGGACAATATGGTAGATTTGATGAAGCAGTAAAGAAAATTGACCCAAGAAAAGAATAATACACTGACATAAATTAGTAAGAAAAAGTAGAGGAGGAAAAATAAATGGCACTATTTGAAAGTTATGAAAGAAGAATTAATCAAATTAAACCAGTAATGGAAAAATACGGTATTAAAGATTTTGAAGATGCAAGGAACATTTGTAAGGAAAAAGGATTTGATCCATATGAAATTACGAAAGGAATACAACCTATATGCTTTGAAAATGCATGCTGGGCTTATACATTGGGAGCTGCTATTGCAATTCAAAAAGGGTGTACTAAAGCGAATGAAGCAGCTCGAGCTATAGGAGAGGGACTACAAGCTTTCTGCATACCAGGTTCTGTAGCAGATGATAGAAAGGTTGGATTAGGACATGGAAACTTGGCATCTATGCTATTATCTGAGGAAACGAAATGTTTTGCCTTTTTAGCAGGACACGAAAGTTTTGCTGCAGCAGAAGGAGCTATAGGAATTGCAAAATCTGCAAATAAAGTAAGAAAGGAACCATTAAGAGTTATATTAAATGGTTTAGGAAAAGATGCTGCACAAGTAATTTCTAGAATTAATGGATTTACATACGTAAAAACAGATTTTGACTTCTTTAAAGGAGAGGTTAAAATAATAGAAGAAATTCAATATTCTAAAGGAGAAAGAAGTAAAGTTAGATGTTATGGAGCAAATGACGTAAGAGAGGGAGTCGCTATTATGCATAAAGAAGGTGTGGACGTTTCTATTACAGGAAATTCTACAAATCCAACAAGATTCCAACATCCAGTAGCAGGTACATATAAAAAAGAATGTATCGAACAAGGAAAGAAATACTTTTCTGTGGCTTCTGGTGGTGGAACAGGAAGAACTTTACATCCAGATAATATGGCAGCAGGACCAGCTTCTTACGGAATGACAGATACAATGGGAAGAATGCATTCAGACGCACAATTTGCAGGCTCTTCTTCAGTACCAGCACATGTAGAAATGATGGGTCTTATCGGTATGGGAAACAACCCAATGGTTGGTGCGACAGTAGCAGTAGCAGTAGCAGTAGAAGAGGCTATGAAATAAAGAGTGGGGATTTTCATATTTCATATATAATAATCAAAAAGGAACCATAATGGTTCCTTTTTGATTGAGCAAAAAAATATATAACACAAAAAATGTGATATACGCAAAAATATAAAATCACATAAAAGTCAATTCCTCTTTATGTTCGAACTCTTTAATTAATTTTAATTCTTCTTCGTCCAAATTTTCTAGTGCAAAATTTAAAAATTCAATAACTACCTTATTAAAAGATATATTTTTATTATCTGATAAAATTTGAATTTTATTTACAACATCTTCCGGTAATCGAAGTGTTTTGCTGATTCCACTATGATTTTTAGGAAGTTTTAATTTTCTCATATCATCATCCTCCATATACAAAATAATTTTACAATATAAAACAAAAGAAATATGCACCCACTTTAAGTTGCAAACTATGAAAGTCTGGTAAGAGTTGACAATTAGAAATAAAATGATATAATTATAGTTAGCATGCTAACTATAATTATTTATAAAAAGTTTTGAGCATTAAAAACATAAGAAGCAAATTTCAACAAGAATTAGTAAATTAATAGAATATAGTTATGCTAGAAAAATTAAACAGAAAGGAGGGAAATAAGATAGAAACAAGTCATATATATGAAACAGTGGGCAAATTATTTATTTTACTAGTTAGAAAAATAGAACCAGAATTAAGGAAATTAAATTTATATCCAGGTCAAGAAATTTTTTTAGGTATAATTGCAAAAGAAGAGGGAATTACCCCAGTTCAGCTTGCGGATTTGACGAAGAGAACAAAAGCAACTATTACTAATTCAATTAAAAGTTTAGAAAAAGTGGGATATGTTGAAAAGAAAAATAGTAAAACAGATAAGAGAAAACAAGAAATTTATTTAACAGAAGAAGGAAGAAAAGTTAACGAAAAAGTAAAAACAATAATAGAAAAAATATATTTAGAAATTGATACAAAACTGGAAATAAAAGAAAGAGAATTTTTAGAAAATATTGTAAAAAAATTATGTAAGCAAGAAGAATAAAAAACATTAGTTTTTTAATTTAAATTTGTGTGTTAAGAAAGGAAGAATAAAAATATGAAAGATTATATAAAAAAATATGAAAAAAATTCGCTAATCGGATCGATACTGATGTTAATCCTAGCATTAATACTAATTATAAGACCAATAGAATTTATGGAAGCCGTGATATGGATATTTGGAACTATTTTGATAATAAATGGAATTATACATATAATATCTTATTTTAGAACAGATAAAGAAATGAGAATTATGAGCCTAGAATTGCTAGAGGGGATTATGGAAACATTATCAGGAATTTTAATATTATTATCAACAAAATCGCTTATAGCAGTATTCCCAATTTTATTAGGAGTATGGGTAGTTATAAAAAATATAATTGGACTACAAATTTCTATAAACTTAAAAGATATACCACAAAGTGGATGGTTAGGGTTAGTTATTTTGTCAATTTTATCTATTATACTAGGAATTATCATAATTTTCAACCCATTTTCAACAATTATAACAATTACAAGTCTAGTTGGTGTTCTATTTGCTATAATAGAAATTGTTAATATTATAGAATCTGTATATACATTAATAAAATTAAAAAATTAAGTACATAATATTCACATAAATGAAAATTGAAAATGATTTGCTATTTATCATAAAAACTCCAATGATTAGAATTAAAAAACGAACAAAAATTTGCAAAAAACTATTGACAAAAACAAAATAAAAAGATACAATAATACAAACAAAAGTTCTTAATGTAGGAGGGGTTTTTATGAATACAATAAAAAAAGATATTATTACATATACTATAGATAGAGCTAAGAGTGCAGGGTTTTATATTGCTATTGAAAAGGGAGAAGTTATAGTAAAAGCTCCTTGGTATGTATCTAATAAAAGTATCCAAGAAATTGTAGAAGAAAAAAAGAAATGGATAACAGAAAAACTAAGACAATATGAAGACCAAAATATAGCACAGAGAAATTATATAAAAAATAAAAAGGCTAAAATTTTTGGAGAAGACTATAATGTGGTT
>CAWVME010000072.1:0-14501 GCA_963930325.1 Bacillota bacterium
TCTACAATATTTAATACAGATTATGAAGAAGATAGTAATGGTGATATTGATCCTATAAAAACTGATACTACCGATTCTAGTTATTTCTTAAATAATGGAGAAGCAATAACATTTGATTTTAATTCTAAAAAGAATAAATAATTAATCTTTTAGCAAAATAAATTTTACTTGTTTATATGACCACAAAGAATAAAAAGTAGATTAGATATCTAATCTACTTTTTATTTTATAGGAAAAATCAATTATGTTATTTTTTGCTATAAAATAAGGTTAGGTTTCATTTGTCTGCATATTTGCGAAACAAAATATTCCCCACTTTCTTACTATCGACAAAGTTTTGCTATTAAATCATATTCTTTTACTTCTGCAATTTTGCAATCAACAAATTCGCCTATAAAATGATTTTCTGTATTTTTAATATACATTATTCCATCAATATCTGGAACGTCCATATAAGTTCTAGCTATGTAGTATGTTCCATCTTTTGAAATTCCCTCTATTAATGCTGTGACTTTTTTGCCTAGTTTGGCTTCTAAATTTTGTTTTGATATTTTTTGTTGCAGTTCCATAATTTTTTTATATCTTACATTCTTTGTTTTCCAATGTACTCCGTTTTCTAATTTTGCTGCGGGTGTTCCATCTTCTTTAGAGTATTCAAATACTCCTAATTTATCAAATTTTGCTCTTTGAACGAAATAATAGAGTTCTTCGAAATCGCTGTTTGTTTCTCCTGGAAAGCCAACAATAAGAGTTGTTCTTAAAATGACATCCGGAATTTCGTCACGTATTTTTTTTACGATATCTTTTATTCTTTCTCCTGTTGTTTTCCTGTTCATTCGTTTTAATATTGTATCAGATATATGCTGAATAGGAATATCAAAGTATTTGCATATTTTCTCATTTTTCTTTACAACTTCAATAAGCTCTTCCGTTATACTTTCTGGATATGCATATAAAAAACGAATCCATTTTACTTCTTCAATTTCACATAACTTTTGTAGTAATTCTGCTAGTTTGTATTCTCCATATAAGTCATAACCATATTTTGTTGTGTCTTGTGCAATTACAATTAATTCTTGAATACCGCTATTAACAAGTTTTTCAGCTTCTTGTAATATATCTTCCATTTTCCTACTAGCATATGGTCCTCTAATATATGGTATTGCACAATATGTACAATAATTACTACATCCTTCTGCAATTTTTAAATAAGCTGTTTTATTTCCTGTACTAACAATTCTATTTTCGTAGCGTAAATCTGGCAAAGAATTGTTTTTCTCTTCTTTTCTCTTAACCAGTTTACTAATTTTTTCCCACATGCTTTCATAATCATCAATCGCTAAGAATAAATCTACTTCAGGAATAGCCTTAGTTAACTCTGATTTATATCTTTGGACTAAACATCCCATAACAATTAGGAATTTACATTTTCCATTTATCTTGTATTCTGCCATTTCTAGAATAGTATTAATTCCCTCTTGCTTTGCACTTTCTATAAAGCCGCAGGTGTTAATTACTAATATTTCCGCTTCTTCTGGAGTATTTACTATAGTATAATTCTTTTCTTTAAAAAGTCCTACTGTCATTTCTGTATCCACTAGGTTTTTAGAACATCCCAATGATATAAACCCTACTTTCATCTTTAACCTCATTTCTTATATTATTCTTCATTACATACATGCTTTCTTGTAAGTTCCATTAAATTTAATTTCGTAAATCCTTCTACCTGTGTTTTTGCTCTATCTGCTTTTAAATTCTGGATTAATCTTTGTTGTATTTTTTGTTTATTTTCTTCTATTAACATATCTATATAGTCAATAATAATAATTCCTCCAATATCTCGTAGTTTTAATTGTTTCGCAATTTCATCCGTTGCCTCTAAATTAACCATATAAGCAGTTGTTTCTAAATCTTTACTTCCTGTAAATTTAGCTGAATTTACATCTATAGCAGTTAATGCCTCTGTTTTATCAATGGTAATAAAACCTCCGCATTTAAGCCATATTTTTCGATTTTTCAATTTTTCAATTTTTTGTTCTATTCCCGCTTCTTTTAAAGCATCTAATGCGCATATGATACGTATTTGTTTTTCTTTCCCGTATTCTTTTAGAATCTGGCTTACTTCTTCAAAGTTCTCTTTATTATCTACAATAACATATTCTATTTCTTTTTCAATTAAATCTGTTAATAGTTTTTTAATTAAGCTATCATTTTTATATACTAGTTTAGGATAATTTTTTAATTCTATTTGAGCAATTTTATTCCACTTATCGATAAGTGTCTCTAGGTCCTTCTTTAAATCTATTTCTTGCTTATTTATAGCTGCTGTTCTTATAATGGCTCCTGTGTCAGCTGGCAATATCTTTTTAGTAATGCAAATTAATCTTTCTTTTTCTTTTTCATTTTCTATTTTCTGTGAAATAGTAATAAAATTGGCATTAGGTAAAAGCACAATATATTTTCCCGTTAAGTTAATATGTGTTGAAATTCTTGCGCCTTTTTGACTTGTACTATCTCTTTTTACCTGTACCAAAATTGGCATTCCTACCTTTAAAATTGAATTAATTTCGCGCTTTTCTACTCTTTGTTCTTTTTTCTCATCTAATTTTGGTAAAACATCTTTTAAATGAATAAATGCATTTTTTTCTTCTCCTGTGTCTACAAAAGCCACTTGCATTTTTTTCAAAACATTTTGTACTTTTCCTATATAAATGTTTCCTTCTAATCTTTTGCCTATAGTTTCTTCATATTTTTCTATTAAAATTCCATTTTCCATAAGTGCAATAATGTTTTTTTCGTTTTTTCTACTAACTAAAATTTGATACACATTAATCTCCTTTATTAATCATAGGGGCAGATTTTGTTATCTGCCCCTATGATATTAAAAATTTGTTGCCATTATTAGTTAAATTTATTCATGGCACTATTTATACCATTTCTCATAATCTCAGTGATGGCATTTGCTGCCAAATTTGCCCCTTCTTGCAGAAACTTAACTTCTTCTTCAGGAATAGCTCCTATCACGTGTTCAATCAAATCTTCTCCTTCTACTGGTTGACCAATTCCTATACGAATTCTTGCAAAGTCGTCTGCACACAAGCAATGAACTATTGATTTCATTCCGTTATGGGTCCCTGGACCTCCTGATTTTCTAATTCTAATTTCTCCAGGTTTTATATCTATATCATCATAAATTACAATAATTTGTTCATTATTTAATTTATAAAATTTTTTTGCTTCTATTACACTCTCTCCACTGGAATTCATAAATGTTTGAGGTTTTAACAGTAATACTTTCTCATTTTCAATTATGCCAGTTCCATATAATCCCTTAAAATTAGAACGTACTACATCAATCTTATATTCTTTGGCAAGTTTATTAATCGCCCAAAACCCCATGTTATGCCTTGTATTAGCATAATCTTCTTCTGGATTTCCCAATCCAACTATTAAGTACATTTTTTTCACCCTTAGCTTTAATTTTATCTTTTACTTTTGATTTTATTCCATATTTCATTTGTTTTTAGATATTCTTCATAATGTTTTTCTACATTCTTATCATAGCTTTTAAGTTCTTTTAATAATACATTGAAATCACTATTTTCAAATAATTTATTAATTTCAGGAATGCTCTTTTTTAGCTTTTCTTGTACAATTTTTATTTTTTCATCATAATCTTCTTTATCTAATATGTACATTAAAAGTGGTTTATATTTTATCCATCCCTTTGAAGCTTTTAAAAATCTTTGTTCAATCTCATCTTCAGAAGATTTAATTTTCCTTAATGTTTTTGGGTAATTTTCTTTCATAATTTGTGTATATTTTAAAAATCCGTCATGAAAGTGATACACAGGAACTTTAATTACTGTAGCTTCATCTAACATAGTTGCAAAAAAAGTATCTTCGCCTCTTGCCTCAGGTGGATTATAAAAAGCCGGTATTTTTTCAATATGGTTTAAATTTAAGCATAAAGTTGAACCAGCTACCCATTTTTTGCCATTTCCTAGACCGATTTCATAAGCGCCTTCTCCATTTGCCAATTTAGGATCTGCATAAGTAACTCCGTTATCTTCTTCAAATTTCTTTTTAATAGAATCCCATGAAATAATATCGTTACTAATAGCTTCTATATAATTTCTAAATTCTTCTTCACTTACTTCTTCAGAGTCAATATAAGGAATTGGTGAAATATATCCACAATGATATCCAATAGTAACATCTGCTTTATCAATGTATTTTAAATGCATTATGACATTATCTTGTTTTTTCCAAGTAATTGTATGATTCTCCTCTTTGATGCAAGCAACTGGATACTCATCATCATCCCAAAATAATAAATAGTCCATTTTATTTTTTAATGCATAATACATAACTGTATTTCTTCCTTTTGCATGTCCATGCCCTAAAAAAAGATTTGTATCGTCTTTACTTAACTCATAACGCGAGATTAAAATTTTCTTTTCTTCTTCTATATCTTCTGGTGTGATGTATTTGATTTCTATATTTTCTCTATATACATCTGGTATAATTCCATAAAAATCTGTTCTTTTTGTATATTGGTATCCTAAATCATATAATACAAAAAAAGTTAAATTGATTTTTCTTTTTTCCTTTTCCTCTTGCTCTAATATTGCTTGATAATAGTTATTAATAATTTTGCATACATTTGGTCTACCTGTTACAAAGCCTATTCCTATGTTAATTTCCTTTTTCATTGCTCCTCCTAGTGCATAGCAATCATGCAGGTAAAGTTTTATTTCTATCTTATTATAATTCATATTTAGTTAAAAGTCAAATTTGTGTTTATTATGTGTTTATTTATTTAAAACCCCCAGAAGAAATTGCTCTTCCGGGGAGTGGAGGTCATTCATTTACCAAATCCATCCAACAATCATTCTCTTAATGTCTTGCAATAAGAGCCCAACTACATTCAGGATTTGAGAAACGTAATCCGCCGCTGCTATAACGGCAATTATCACGAGTGCCCAAATCATAATCCTTTTTACCGTTTTTTTCATGATATCCCTCCTATATGGATTATGATTTAATTATATCACTTTTTTATGTGAATTTCAACTTTACATATGTAAACTCAAGCAAAAATGCTTTTCATCTTTTACCCTTTTTCTTACATTTTCACACTCAATGAAACCATTTTTTTTATAAAATGCTACCGCTGTTTTCATATTTTCGTAAGTAGCCACTGTCATTTTTTCATATTCTTTTTCTATTGCATATTGTAATGCTAAATTCCACAGCATTTTAGCTATTCCATTTTTTCTATATTCTTTTTTTACATATACCTTTTCTAATTTTACTGTGTGACGTGATTTTCTATGAACTGCTATACTACCAACCACTTCGTTGTCTTCATTAATGGCTAACCATAATTTCCCGCCTTTTTTCTTATATTGATTAAAATCTGTTTTCTCTATTGATTTCTTAAATTCATAAAATCCATATTCTTCTACTAAGATTTGTATAATTAGCTCTATTGTATCTGGTTTATATCTGTCTGTATATTCTATAAAGTTAATCATAAAAAATCACCCCCATCTTACGTATTATATCACATGATGTGGGTTTTCGTCAATTATTAGTTTTTTTAGTCTATTATGGCAGATTTTTCTTATACTTTTATCTTATTTCTTTTTATTGCTAGTTTTCTTTCGTTCTTTCTTGTATTTATTTCATGTTCTCATTTTCTATATCTTCGATAATTTTTAATCGTTCTGCATGTCTACCACCTTCAAAAGAAGTACCTAAAAATATTCGTATGCATTCAATTGCTTTGCTTGGTTTTATATCATCTGCTCCAAATGCAATAATATTACAATCATTATGTGCTTTTGCATGTTTACTTGTATATTCATCATAGCATTGTGCACATCTAATTCCTTTATATTTATTTGCTACAATCATCATTCCCGAACCAGTTCCACATATAAGTATTCCCATATCACATTCCTTATTTTGTATAGCCTTAGCAACTCTACTAGCAATAGCCGGGTAATCTACTCTTTCTCCAGTATCTGTTCCAAAGTCTTTATATTCTATTCCTTTTTCTTGTAAATACTTTTCTATTTCTTTTTTTAGCTCTACTCCTCTATGGTCACTCCCAATAGCTATCATTTTTTATCCTCCAATCTTTATAATCTTTTTATTACTATACCATAATAAACTATCTTTTTCAAGAAATTTGCAAAGTTGACAAAATTCGATTTTTTGAGTATTATAGTATATGTAAATATATATTAAAATAGGAGATAAATATATGTGGAAAGAATTTAAACAGTTCGCATTAAAAGGTAATATTATGGATCTGGCTGTTGGTGTTATAATTGGTGGAGCATTTCAAAGTATTGTCAATTCTCTAGTAAAAGATATTATTATGCCTATTATTTCTATTTTCACCGGTAAAGTAGACTATTCTGGTTTAAGTATAACCATTGGGCAAAGTTCTATTCAATATGGTTCTTTTTTAACTGCTGTTGTTAACTTTTTAATTATCGCTATATCTATTTTTCTACTTGTTCGCTATATTAATAAGTTGAACAAAAAATTGGAACAGCTTAAAGAAGACGAACTAAAAAAATTAGAAAAGAAGGGTAAATATAGAAGAAGAAAAACAGATATTGTCCCAGAACCAGCTCCTGTTCCAACTACAAAAATATGCCCTTTTTGTTTTACAGAAATTAATATAAAAGCGACTCGTTGTCCTCATTGCACTTCTGAATTAACCAATTTTAATACAAGTGAGTCCAAAGATAAAAAGGAACAAATTGCAGAATTCTAAATGTTTTATACTATATTTTAGAAAAATGCTTGCAAAACATACTTTTTCATGTTAAAATATGTAAGATAGAATTTAGATATACAATAAGTAGGGAGGTGCATATATAATGCCTAATATAAAGTCTGCTATCAAAAGAGTTAAAATTATAAATACTAAAACTGCTCAAAATAACATGATTAAAACTAGTATAAAAACTGCAACAAAAAAATTTGAAAATGCAGTTTCTGCTGGAAATAAAGAAGATGCAAAAGTTCTTTTAGCTGATGCTATGAAAAAGATAGATCAATCTTGTAGCAAAGGTGTTATAAAGAAAAATACAGCATCTAGAAAAAAATCTAGATTAGCTAAAATGTTAAACGAAGTAAAATAACCGTCAAAACGGTTATTTTTTTTAGCTTTCCCTGCGTTGTATATATTTGCAAAGCAAAATGCACATATGTGCTTCAATGCAAAACTTTCTTATTCTAATTGCTTTTTAATAATGTCTATTGCAAAACCGCAAATAATAAATTCAACAGCAAACATTAGTCCTGTTTTAAATAGTAATATTCCAATATAATATGTATCAAAAGAAATAGGATTAAAATCATAATAAATTAAAATAAAAATAGAAAATAAGCATATAATGAGTGAAAATATATTTCCACATTTTATTATGGAAAAAATTTTTTTATCCATATGTTTAAATTGATTAAAAAAAGAATGAATCATAAGTATTCCTCCTGTCTGATTTACATAATTATATGTTATCATAGAATATATTAAAAATCAAAGGAAATCTTTGGCAAAAGAAGACACCAGAATCTTCGCTTCTAGTGTCTTCTTTGCGTATTTGTTATACTATCCTAATAATTTCACTTCTACTTCTTCCATTTTATATTTTTTTGTTTGTTCATCAAGTTTAAATTCAATTAATGATTTGTCTAGAGTTTCCGCATTTTGTCTTAAATCTGTAGAAAAATAGAATTTTATTTGTGGGATTTCTAATTCATTTGTTACAATTGTTTTAAAAGTTTCGACCATATGTGTATTATCTTCGCATACCAAAATTAATTGAGGCATTCTTTCATATCCTGAATCCATTGGTACGAAATTTCCATAAAAATCCTTATAAAGCTCAAGTCTTTCAATTAATTTTTTTTGCCATTCTTCTTCTCGTCTAATTACTTCGAAAATAAATTCAATGTATTTGTTCTGTTTTGTTAACTTTATTCCTGCTCCAGTAGCTTTGAATGTTTTTCCTGCTACTTTTGCAGTAATAGCTGGTTTTACTTTATAGTCTTCATATGCTTTTACTTTCCTTAAATAAGCAATAATAATTTGATTTCCTGCTAATCTTTTCTTTATCATAGCTACTGGTTTTGTATTGTCTGTTTGTTGCCATCTACATTCTTCTCCTCTTGAATTTAGCAAGTATTTCCCCATTTTTTCTAAGCAAAATACTCTATAAATACAATCTCCATCTTCTGATTGGAAATAGTATCTTGTTAAAATCTTATTTTTTACTAATTGTTCTAGTCTTATATTTAATTTATCTTGGCTTTTAATATCTATGCCCATTTGAGTTAAAATTTGAAATAATTGTCTAGATGTAATAAACTCAAATTTATTTACTAATTCCAAAATTTTAAAGTGAACATCTGTTATATGTCCAATATTAATCTTGTGTATAATTTGGTTCATAGATACATATCCGTCTTTTCCATCAAATACTTTTATTTCATTTTTTCGCATTGCAAATGGAGATATAGTTGTTTTAATATCACTATCTTCTACCATGATAACATTCATTCCTTTCGTATTGAAATAATACTTCTATTTTTATTATAGTCTATTTTCCTTTTATTTACAATACAATTGCAAATATTTTTATTATATAAAAAATTTTTAGCTTTTTTCAGTTAGCAAAGTTAAGCTTTCTACATTGGTCTAAGCAAAACTTTCTTGTTTCAGATATAAGTTTAATAAAAATCACAGTTCTTATTTATCAGGTCTTTTACTTCAGATTTAGTTAAGTATCTCCATTGTCCAATCTTCAATGATTTTACTTCTAAGTCTCCAATTTTACTTCTGTGTAGAGCTAATACTTTTTTGCCTATTGCTTCGCACATTTTTCGCACTTGCCTGTTCTTTCCTTCGTGAATTATAATTTCTATTCTGCTAATATTTTTTTCTTCTAAATAGGCTAGTTGTCTTACACTGGCTGGGCTTGTTGTATAATTTTCAATATTTATCCCCTCACGCAATTTTTGTATTTCCTCTTCTGCTACTTTCCCTTTTACAGTAGCTATATATGTTTTTTCTATTTCATGTTTTGGATGAGTTACTTTATATATAAATTCTCCATCATTAGTTAGGATCAATGCTCCTGACGTATACATATCTAGCCTTCCTACTGGAAGAAGTCTCACCCCCTGTATCTTTACCAAATCTAACACTGCATTCCTATGAAATTGATCCTTAACAGTAGTTACATATCCAATAGGTTTATTTAATAAAACATATACTTTATCTTCTTGTTTTTCTTTTATTTCTTTTCCTTCAAAAAAAACTTTATCTTTTATAGGATTTATTTTTATTCCTAGCTGTGTAATAGTGATACCATTTACTTGAACTTTTCCTTCTAATATATACTTTTCGCACTTTCTTCTAGAAGCGACTCCATTTTCTGCCAAATATTTTTGAATACGAATTTCTTCCATTTTTTAGTAGCAGTTACCTGCCCTCCTTTCTTTTAAGTTAAAATATGTTTTGATTGTTCTCTTAACTTTTCTAATACTTTTTCAAAATATTCTGGAAGTGGTGCAGTTAATTCCATTGTTTTTTTTGTTATTGGATGTTTAAATATTAGTTTTGCTGCATGTAGCATTTGGCCTTTTACATTAAATGGATTTTTGCCATTAGAATAAACTGCATCTCCAACTACCGGGTGTCCTATTTCTGCTAAGTGCACACGAATTTGATGTGTTCTTCCTGTCTCTATAACCACTTCTAATAATGTGAAACCATCATACCTTTCTTTCACTTTAAAATGCGTAATCGCTTCTTTCCCATTTGCAGTAACAGACATTTTTATTCTATCTTTTGTGCTTCTTCCTATAGGCATTTGAATGGTTGCCTCATTTTCTTTAACAACTCCTCTTACTAAGGCTATATATGTTTTTTTAACTTCTCTGCTTTTTATTTGTTCACTCATGTTCATATGTGATTCATCATTCTTGGCTATGATAAGAAGCCCAGACGTGTCTTTATCAAGCCTATGAACAATTCCAGGTCGTATTTCTCCACCAATTCCAGATAAACTATCTTTACATATAGCCATAATAGCATTTACTAAAGTTCCATCAGGATTTCCATTTCCTGGGTGAACTACCATTCCCTTTGCTTTATTTACAACAATAATATCATTATCTTCATAAACAATATCGAGTGGGATCTCTTGTGCCTTTAATTCCACTTCTTTGGGCTCTTCTGCTTTTATTTTTATTTTGTCACCTTCATTTACTTTGTATGAAGCTTTTACTGTTCTTTCATTAACTTTTAGAAGTCCATCTTCAATCCACCTTTGAATAGTTTGCCTTGAAACTTTTTTATTTTTATCTGCAATAACTTTATCTATTCTTGTTCCCTCTTCACTTTTATTAATATAATATTCCAATTATCTTTTTCCTTCCTTTTCACTTCTTATATAATTTATAATGGTTATAACTACAAAAAAAACCCATCCAATCGTTATGTAAATATCTGCTAAATTAAATACCGGAAATACAATCCAATTGTTAATGTCTATAAAGTCAACCACAAATCCTTTAAAAATACGGTCTATTAAATTTCCTAATCCTCCTGCTAATATAAGTATTATAGGAATTTCAGTCCAAATATTAATTCTTTCTATTTGTGTTATCAAAAATCTCAAAACTAATCCTAATATAATTAAATTAACAACAATAAAGCTTGCCGTGTTATTTGCTCCAATTCCAAATGCTGCTCCTGTATTTTGTACATATGTAAAATTCAAAAAATTTTCTATAATTACTATACTGCCTTCTTTTGGTATATTATATTTTATAATCTGGTCTACTATCACAAGCATTAGTACTGCAATACATGCAATAATGATTTTCTTTTGTTTTGTTTTCATGATATATCCTTTCCGTTATTTGTTAATCTTTCATAAACGCAAAAATTGTCGTCTGAATAAAGTTGCAAGTAATTCTCGTCTCTACTTAAAAATATATTAAGCTTTGCATTTTTATAAATAATAACATGAGTAATTCCATATTCTTCAAATTTATCTTCATAATATGTTCCAATATTAGAAATATTTAAAAAATCAGAAAAAATATATGTTCCTTCATTAAATTCCGGTGTATATAAATCTGCTCTCGAATCAATAAATACAGGAATTCCTTTAAATAGTAAATAACTTCCATAATTATATTCATTGAAAATTCTCATGTTTTCTAAGTCTAAATTTTCCAATATATATTCTGAAGCTTCTACTGGATATGAGCTAGAATTTACAATTGTATCGTCCATCTTTGGCTTAACAATTTGGAAACTTATAAATACTACTACTACACTTATTACAACCTTTCCAAATGTAGTGGTTATAATCTTCTCTATTTTAGTGCAAAGTTGCTTATCATATTTATTTAGAAAAGCTTCTATCATTCTTACTAGTATCACATTTCCTATCAAAATAAACATAGACGTTTGTCTTCTACTCATAAATGCTAAAAATAGAAGTCCTCCTAAGAAGAATAAATCTTTTAACTGGATTTTTGTATCTGTAAACATAAGCACCGCAAGAAAAATTACAATTACAGCCATAAACTCCAAATTGTTATATAATGTAAGTGGTAAATGTTCATTTATATTCTGAGTTGTATTTCCTTGCATAGTTTTACTTAAGTATGTATATGGCGTTGTTCCTAATGGAGTTAGGAAACCTGATAAAATGCATATAATTAAAATTCCTATCAGCCATAATACAGCTGGATTTTTTTGAAAAGTTATTTTATATGCGTTCTTGTTGTTTTTTTCTCTTCTTATATCATATTTTTGTATTTTCTCTTCTAACCTCTGTATATTTTCTTGTAAAATCTCGGTTTCGTCTTGCGAAATTTGTATACTCGCTACTCTCTTCTGTAAAGACTTTTTCCTAATGTTTAATATACATTTAGGTATATTTACTAAACAACAAACTATATATTCACCAATATATGGTAAAAATAAAACAAAGTAAAATGGCCATACCGCCACATGTAAATTAGCAATTGCAATAGAACCTAGCACCAAATAGATTGCATACCTTTTCTTTCTAGTTTGTAAAAATTTTTCTATAGAATAAATCTCTAAAATAAATAATATAAATGTTACCAATTGTGCTCTTGCTGCTATATAGTCTGTTAGTAAATACATCGCTCCTAATGTTATTATAAAAGAAATAAATTTATTTTTATTTAATTTAACATTAACCATATAAATGCATACACCTAGCAAACATGAGAAAAACACAGTAGACAAGTAGATAAGATTAAATCCACCTATGTCGTATATTTTATACATAAGTACATCATAAGCCCAATGTGGAAAAGTATAGCTAAGGCCTTCATGCCAAGAAAATGGATCCATACCAGTAATTCCATTCTCCATGATGTATTCACCAATTTTAATTGTATAGTATGTATCATTTTGCAATGTGACTGGTGTTACTGCAAAGCAAAAAACAAGAATCAAAATAATAGCAATTGTATGAAATTTATTTGAAATACTATCCATAAGTTATAAGCCCCTTCTTTTTCTTTGAATTATCTTATCACAATTTGCTCTTTGTTACAACATAAAAATTCGCTAATTTTTTATTGGTTAGTAAATTTCCTCCGACATAGTGAAGTGGTAAAATAAAAGTAGACACAAAATCCACTTCTATTTTACCACTTCAACAATCTCGGGGTTTTAGAATACAAAAAATATGTAGTAATACACTACACAAAAATAATATTTCATCATAATATCAACCTTTTAGCAATAGTAAATTGTTATTATAATTAAATTTGATAAATTTATTAATCTATGTATAATAGGTTATTCCTTTATCATCGCTTGAAAAAACTTGTAAGAATCTGGGCCAGTTTTTATTATAGAAATTCCTCCCTGTGCTTTCCATCCACTACGGCATAGTTGATTTACATTTTTTACAGTAGCTTCCACTCCTTTACTTATATTTGAGCTTTCACAAAATACAATTTTGTAATTATTAGCTTGATTGTCCATCTAAACACTCTCCTTTAATTATCATTAAATAAGCTCTCTCCTATTTTGCTCTTACGAAGTAGTGTTTCAAGTGTTATTATAGAAGTGAGAGCTATGTATGTTTAATACTATATAACATTTATTCATAAGAATCAAGCAAACAAATAAATTCTTACGTTTTTTTATAAAATCCATATATTATTTATCTATGTTATCTTGATTTATTCCAATATATCATAATGTAACTGATGGCAACAAATGATTAAATATTTCTTGTAATCCATTTTCTCCATATGAAAAAACTTCCAAAATTTACTGATTAACATTTTTTAATATTAATCAATAAATCTTGGAAATTTTCTGTCCTATATGCAAATTATTTAATTTTATGTACTCTTACTCTTGCAATGTTTTTAAGTATGCCCTACGCTGATTTTAGTTCTAATCGTAATTTGTCAGCTATCATTGCTATAAATTCTGAATTTGTTGGCTTTCCTTTACTTGCTGATATTGTATATCCAAAAATATTATCAACATTATCAATCTGTCCTCTCGACCAAGCTACTTCTATTGCATGGCGTATTGCACGTTCTACTCTTGATGGTGTTGTATGATAAGATTTTGCAATTTCTGGGTACAACTGTTTAGTAATCTGATTAATTACTTCGATATCATTTACTACCATCATAATAGCTTCTCTTAGGTATTGATATCCTTTAATGTGTGCTGGAATACCTACTTCATGTATTACATTGGTAACTAATGCTTCTAAATTTTTTTCGTCTTTTTTAGCATCTGCCGATATTTCTATATATGGTGACCTTGTTTCTCTACTTAATAAATTATTTCTTATTGGTATATTTTGATGGTTTTTAATTTCGCGAATTCTTTTTATCAAAAGTTCTATGTCGAATGGTTTTACTACATAATATTCTGCTCCCAAAGTAATAGCTCTTTGTGTTATTTTGTCTTGCCCTACAGCAGAAAGCATAATGCACATCGGATATTTTTCCATTTTTGTATTTGATAGCTTCTCTAAAATACCTAATCCGTCTAAATGTGGCATAATCACATCTAGCAGCACAATGTCTGGCGCTGTTGATGTTATCATATCATAAGCTTCATTTCCATCCTTTGCAATCCCAATTATTTCCATATCTTCTTGTTTTTCTAAATAATTTGTTAATGTCATTGCGAATTCTGCATTATCGTCAGCAATCAAAACCGTAATTTTTTCTTTCACTCCAATTTCCTCCTATATAAAATTTGTAAAATTTTTACATTTTGAATTATATTATGAATTTAAAAATTTTGCAACAGTTTCATGGAAATTTTTTCCATTTTATTTTAAAAAACATTCATTTGTCTATATATTTTTCTTTTAAAAGCTCATATTTATTTATTTTAAATCCGTTTTTGTTGTCACTTTCTAAAAGATTTTGTTTTA
>CAWVME010000073.1:0-7238 GCA_963930325.1 Bacillota bacterium
CTATTGCATGGCTATTGCATTAATTGTAAAGAAAAAATCTCTAGAAACGTTGATATTTCAACACTCTAGAGATTTATTATATGGTGATCCAGGAGGGATTCGAACCCCCGACCCACGGATTAGAAATCCGTTGCTCTATCCAGCTGAGCTACTGAACCATAATAAATACATTTAGTATAATAACATCATTTATTGATTTTGTCAATTATATTTTCATAAAATTTTTGCAAATATTTTATAATTTTTATTTTGCATACAATTTCACGCATGTTTTCACGTGTGAACACTGTTGTCCACTACAGGTCTATTGCTATTTTAAGAGAACATATTTGCATGAAGTGTGTGATTTTTTGTAAATTTTCTTCTGCATATTTTTCTTATTTTTGTTTATCCTATAATTACTATATATTAACTTTAATGGAAAGTTATATAATTTTTTATGCAGAAAGGATTGGTTATTTTATGAACTCTTATTGGATTGATTCAAGTAAAGACTTATATACACCATACCCAAGTTTAGAAGAAAATTTATCAACTGATGTTTGTATTATTGGAGGTGGATTAGCTGGTCTTACATCTGCTTACCTTTTAAGTAGACGTGGACTTTCTACCATTATCTTAGAAAAAGATTCTATTTGCGCACATACATCTCGGACATACTACACGGTAAAATCACTAGTTCTCACAATTTATTTTATAACTATCTTTTTCAATCTTATGATTATTCAACAGCGAAAAGTTATTTAGATGCAAATCAAAAAGCTATTGAAAGTATTGAAACTATAGTACAATTAGAAAATATTGATTGTGATTTTGAAAGACAAGATAATTATATGTATACCCAAGATTCAAATTTAATTCCACAATTTAAAGATGAAGTCACAACTGTTAATAAACTTGGAGTTCAAGCAGAATTTGTAGAAAAAGTATCATTGCCTATTGATATTTTAGGTGCAGTAAAGTTTCCAAACCAAGCTCAATTTCATCCAAGAAAGTATGCTTTAGGTCTGGCTAGTTCTATTATCAATCATTCTGGACAAATTTATGAACATACAAAAGTTTTAGATATAAAAAAAGAAGATAATTATTATTTATCTTACACTAATAATCATTCCGTCAAATCAAAATATGTAGTTTTAGCTTCTCACTACCCTATCATTAATTTTCCTGGTTTTTATTTTGTAAAAATGTATCAAAGCACTTCTTATATTGTAGCTATTGACCCACATGCTCCTTTATTTGATGGTATGTATATTAATGAAGAAAATCCAACTTATTCTTTCCGTACAGCTTCATATGGTTCTAGCCGTTTACTGTTAATTGCAGGTTCAGACCACAAAACCGGTATAAAAAAGGATTTATCTATGTCATACACTAATCTAATTGAAAAGGCAAAATCAATATATCCAGATGCAGAAGTAAAATATACTTGGCGTACTGAAGATTGCATTCCTCTAGATAAAATTCCTTATATTGGTGACTTCTCAGAGTTTATGCCAAATGTTTTCGTAGCTACCGGGTTTAAAAAGTGGGGAATGACAGGAACAAATGTTGCAGCACATATTATATGTGATAAAATACTTGGACACAAAAATGAATATGAAGATGTTTTTAGGGCAACTCGTTTACAACCAGTAAAAAATTATCAAGAATTTGGTAATGTTTTAAAACAAAGTGTTCAGTCTCTTGTAATAGAAAAATTTAAAATTCCGAAAGAAACTTTAGGTACTATTAATAAAGAAGAAGGAAAAATAATAGAAATTTCTGGACAAAAAATTGGTGTTTATAGAGACAAAGATGACAATCTTTACGGAGTTAAACCTATTTGTTCTCACTTGGGTTGTGAGTTGTCTTGGAACAATTTAACCCATACTTGGGATTGCCCTTGTCATGGTTCTATTTTTTCTTATCAAGGAAAATCTTTATATGATCCTTCAATTAAAAATTTAGAAACTGTTTCGATAGAATAATCGCTTTTAATATATTGCTTTATTCTGTTATGACCAAATCGAGTAGGAGAAATTTCTCAATCATGAGAAATTTCTCCTACTTGATTTTCATTTTTCAATATGAATTTAATCCCCTCTTTAGCTCCTTGTATGTAATATTTTTTACACAATTCTGCAGAATATATTTCGTATTTTTCTTCTTCTTCACAAAAAAGGGTTAATAATTCTCTGTTTTCTTTAATCTTTTCTAAAATATATTGTCTTACAGTTCGTATATCATTCGCTTTTTTTATCACATCTGGATGTAATAAGGTTTTTTCTTGTACATCACACATTCCTTTTTCTAACAAACTATTAATCTGGCTTTCTTCCTTTATTAGTTCTTCCATGTTAATGTTTTTAATATCCATAATTTCCTCCATTTTCATATTAATTTACAAGTTAATACTATTTTAACTCTTTTAAGTTTGCATGTCAACTCTTATGAGGTAATCTTATTTTTCTTACTTTGTTATACTCTAGGAAAAGAAATGAGGTATCTATATGTATTTAGCAGACGCTATAGAAAAAAAGATTCAAAGTTTATGTGCAGAGAGAAACATTACTGTAAATAAACTTTGTACCATTTGTGGAATTACACAATCTACCATTAACAATTTAATTCATCGTAAAAAACAAAGTGCTACTATTTTAACTGTTATGCGCATTTGTAGAGGATTAAATATAAAAATAAAGGATTTTTTTGATGATCCCTTATTTGAAGATTTAGATGATGATTAAAAAAAAGCATTTTTCAGATAAAAAATGCTTTTTTATTGTATAAGAAAACTCGTCTTTTATTTTGACTCTATATGAATTTTTCTGTATGCAACAATACTGGATTTAAAATTTTCTTTTTCTTGCTGCTTCTGATTTTTTCTTTCTTTTTACACTTGGTTTTTCGTAATGCTCTCTCTTTCTTACCTCTTGTAATACACCATTTCTCGCACATTGTCTTTTAAATCTCTTAAGCGCGTCTTCTATATTTCCATTATTTACTTTTACCTCTGACATCTATTTTCCCCCCCTTTCGGGATACTCTACTAACTATTCTGGTTTTCATTCCTTCGAATGTTGTTATTATATATTAAAAAGAGGAGAGTTGTCAAGTATTCTACAATATTTAATGGGATTTTCTGAGGCACTTTATATTTTTATATAATATTTTAAATCAATATCTGTGTATTGTTATTTTTTGTTGTATAGGAAAAAACAATTTTTCTATATAATAAAAGATGGCGACTAATAGTCACCATCTTTTATTGACTTAAACCACGTCTTTAGTTATATATCATAGCTTATTAATTTATGTGCTTTACTACTTTTTTGTACATCTATAATTCGTTGATTACTAGAACCTCTGAATTTTAACTTTATATCCTTTTTTTCTTCTTCAAATTTACCATCTACTACTACATCAATGTATGACATTAGTTCCTTTGTTTCATCCCATTTCTTTTCCATATTTCCTACAACATCTTTTTCATAATCAAACCCTGTATAGCACCAGATAGTTTTTTCTGGATATTTTTCTTTTACTCTTTTTACTAATGGTAATATTCCTTTTTGATTAGCATACTCTAGTGGTTCTCCACCTAGTAATGTTAATCCAGATATATAGTCTTTATCTAAATCATCTAGCACTTTTTGGATTGTTTCTTCAGTAAATTTATTCCCATAGTTAAAATCCCATGCACATTCATTAAAACATCCTTTGCAATGATGGTTACAACCGCTAACAAAAAGTGAAACTCTTACTCCTGGTCCATTAGAAACATCATACTCTTTTATATCTGCATAATTCATATCTATATTTCCTCCTAATTTTAAGATTATAAATGTGTTACCCTTGCTTTTATTTCTTTTGTTTTACCAGCATTCCAGAAGTTTTCTCCTAAATATCCACATGTTCTTCTAGTTACATTCATTTTTGCATGGTCTTTATTACCGCAATTTGGACATTCCCATTCATTATCATCATTAATTATAATTTCTCCATCAAATCCACAAACATGGCAATAATCTGATTTTGTATTGAATTCTGCATATTGAATATTGTCATAAATAAATTTTACAAGCTCTTTTAATGCCTCTAAATTTTTAGTCATATTTGGTATTTCTACATAGGATATAGCTCCACCAGAAGATAAAACTTGGAATTCACTTTCAAATTTTAATTTTGAAAATGCATCAATTTTTTCTCTTACATCTACATGATAAGAATTTGTATAGTAGCCTTTATCTGTTATATCTTCAATATTTCCAAATTTTTCTTTATCTATTTTTGCAAAACGATAGCATAAACTTTCTGCAGGAGTTCCATAAAGAGCAAAACCTATACCTGTCTCTTTTTTCCATCTATCAGTTGTTTCTCTTAAATGTTTCATTACCCTAATTGCAAACTCATGTCCTTCTTTTGTTGTATGAGATACTCCTTTCATTAACTTTGTTACTTCATATATTCCTATATACCCTAAAGATATACTAGAATATCCTCCTTTTAATAAGTTATCAATTGTATCTCCTTCTTTTAATCTTGCAATTGCACCATATTTCCAGTGGATTGGACTTACTTCAACATTTGTACCTAATAAAGCATAGTGTCTGCACATTAAAGCTTCTTTGCAAAGCTCTAATCTTTCATCTAGTAATTTCCAGAATTTTTCTTCGTCTTTATCTGCAATTATTCCAATTTGTGGTAAATTAATACTTACTACACCTTGATTAAATCTTCCTTCAAACTTGTAATTACCATTTTCATCTTTCCATGGAGCTAAGAAACTTCTGCATCCCATTGGGCTAAATACGTTGCCTTCGTAGTTTTCACGCATTTTTTTAGCTGAAATGTAATCTGGATACATTCTTTTAGCAGAACATTTTATAGCAAGTTCTGTTAAATAATCATATTTTCCACCTTTTAAGCAATTGTGATCATCTAACACATAAATTAATTTAGGGAAAGCTGGTGTAACATAAACTCCTTTTTCATTTTTTATACCCTTATATCTTTGTTCTAAAACTTCTTGAATTATCATAGCATTTTCTTCAATATATTCGTCATCTTTATCTAAATGTAAGAATAATGTAACAAAAGGGGATTGTCCATTAGTTGTCATTAGAGTATTAATTTGGTATTGAATGGTTTGTACTCCAGCACTAAGCTCTGTTTTTAGTCTTTTTCTTGCTATTTTCTCAATTAATTCTGGAGATAATTCATCTTTGTAAGATTCTTCTAATTCTCTTTTAAATTTATTATAACTAACTCTTAAATATTTTCCTAAATGTTTTAGATCTACAGATTGTCCACCATATTGGCTACTTGCTACTGCTGCTATAATTTGTGTTACAACAGTACAAGCAACTTGGAAGCTTTTTGGTGTTTCAATTAGTTTTCCATTCATTACTGTTCCGTTATCTAGCATATCTCCAATGTTAATTAAGCAACAGTTAAAAATTGGTTGTAAAAAGTAATCTGCATCGTGGAAATGTAATATTCCTTCTTCATGTGCTTTACTGATTTTTTCTGGTAATAATATTCTTTTAGTTAAATCCTTTGATACTTCCCCTGCAATTAAGTCCCTTTGTGTAGATGCTGCTACAGCATTTTTATTTGAATTTTCTTCCATAACGTCTTTATTAGTCTTACGAATTAATCCTAAAATAGATTCGTCTGTTGTGTTTTGTTTTCTAACTAATGCTCGAGTGTATCTATATACAATATATTTTTTAGCTAAATTAAATTTTTCAAATTCCATTAATTTTTGTTCTATAATATCTTGAATATCTTCCACAAGAATTCTTTTTTTATTTAACTCTTCTATATATTCAATAATAGAATTAATTTCTTCTTTACTTGCTTTTTCTTTTTTACTTACTTCTTTGTTTGCTTTTTCAATTGCTATTGCAATTTTTTGTCTGTCATAATCTACGCTTCTTCCATCTCTTTTAATAACTTTCATATTTGCTTCCCCCATTTCTTCTTTAAACAAGCTCTGCTTGTCCATATGTTTTCTGTTTCGTTTTTGTTCTTTGTTTGTATATTTGAATTATATCGATAATTGTGTTTTTTACTTGTTGTTATTGCAACATATTTGTTTTTTTATTTTTTTGTCTGTTTGTTTTTAATAAAACTCTGTATTAAATACTTTTATAAAAATATTACAATTATATTACAAAACTTTTTTTATTGATAACTTTTATGTAACGTTCAAAATTTTGTTGAAATATACATCTTTTTTTAGTGTGTCATGTTTTTTTATTAGAAAAACATTATGTTTTCTTGTTGCTTTTACAACATTTTTATATTATAATGAAAATGAATTTAGAAAAATATTATTAATTCAGATTTATAAAATTATTTTGTTTTTGCGGGCGAACGATGTTCGCCCCTACAGATTGCGTTTGTTTTAGCAAAACAGATTTGCAGAAATTATTTTGTTTTTGCGGACGAACAATGTTCGCCCATACAGATTGCAGTTGTTTTAGCAAAACAGATTTGCAGGAAAGGTTTAAATAATTTTAAAGAAAGGGGAATATTATGTGTTTAATTATTAAATACATGATACAAAAGTTTTATGAAATCAAATTTTAATCTCAATAAATTTATAGCAGATTTACAATCTTCTTGCGATAAAACTCAAACCAAGTTCTTTCAAAAAGGCGAAATTATTACTACATACCTTGTTAATCGTAGACAAGTTTGTATTTTATTAGAAGGTTCTGCCGATTTACTTCGCTATGATTTTAATGGAAATAAAACTATTGTAGAAAGATTTTATCATCACGCAATTTTTGGAGAAATATTTTATCAAATTAATACAAACAATGATTTATTTGTACTCGCCAAAGAAAATTCTAAAGTGCTTTTTTTTAACTATGATATTTTTGATAAAAAATGCAAAAAGAATTGTGATTTTCATGAAAAATTGCTCATTAATTTACCTAATTTAATTTTAAGTAAAATTGAAGATTTAAATTTTAGAATTGAATTGTTAGCTAAAAGAACTACTAGAGAAAAATTGATTTCTTATTTTTCAAAGCAATCTGAAAATGTTTTTAACAAATCTTTTGTTTTGCCTCTTACATTAACAGATTTAGCAGATTACTTAAGTGTATATAGAAGTGCCATGATGCGCGAAATATCAACTTTAAAAGAAGACGGTATAATAAAAAAAGATGGTAATAAAATTACCATGTTAATAGATTAAAAAACCTCTCCATACAATTGGAGAGGTTTTTCATATTAATTTT
>CAWVME010000074.1:0-18808 GCA_963930325.1 Bacillota bacterium
GTAATAAAAAACATTAAATCTTCAACAAAAAACTTCAACAATTTAAAATAGTTCTTTGAAAATATTGATATATAAAGAAAAATAGCATTTGAGGAGTTACCTCACCCCGACCACTGAAACCGTTGAAGCAGTAGTGTTTCAACGGTTTTTATTTTTATTCAAAATTATTCATTGTTTAGTAAAATAGCTAAAGAAGTGGCTTTTTCTCGTTTAATCTTTTTCTTTTTGCTGTTTTGTTAGATTTTTAATCTGATATTCTAATTTACAAGCAAATGATTTGCCTTTGCTTTTCCAGGCAATTTCAAGTTTAGTTGCACTATGTGATTTAGTATATTTGGCACCGTTTTTAGATAAATGTTCATTTATTCTTTTATTTAAGTTGTTGGTTATACCGGTGTATATAGAGTTATCTTCACACCTAATCATAAATCATATATGTATAATACATTTAAAATCTCCTAAATTAGCTAATTAAATTTTATTAAATTCAATTTTTATCTAAAACTTGTTAGCAATTTATATTATTCTTTCTGAAATTTTTGTTAATTTTATTTTTCCTTCTTAAAATATGTAATTTATAATTATATATTAAATTAATTACTTGTATTTTATCATCAAGTTGAATATTATTCAATACTATACTTTATTTATAAGTTTAAAGTAGATATGTCGCATGTAAATTGAAAACGAAATATTGAAAGAGAGTACCAAAAATGATATTGTTTAAATAGCCACAAATAAGCAGTATTGGAGGTACTCTCTTATAGGTAATAATATCACATAAAGATTAAAATATAAAGAGTCTGTAGTAAAATTTTCGTATAAATATGGGAATAGAATATAAAGTAATAAAGCCACATATACCAAAGCAAAATGGAAGAGTAGAAAGAAGTCATAGAAAAGATCAAGAAAGATTTTATTATAAAAAGGTACTTTGGAATTTAGAAGATTTAAGAAACCGAGGTGCAGATTGGAGAAAGGAATATAATAATTTTCCAATGAAACCGCTAGGATGGTTGAGCCCAAGAGAGTTCTTAAAAAAGTATAAAAGTCAAGAAGAATCGGTTGTAACAATATAGGGTACTCAAACTATATATCTTTCAAAAAAGTGTGACATATGATTGACTAACCTACACTAAGACAAAAGCTCCGTCCCTTTGTCTAAAAAATATTGTAAAATATGAAACTTTTCTTATTTCCAAATACTCTTATATAATATAAATGTAAAAAGAAAGGAAACTAAAAATGAACGAATTGATAGAAAAAGCTCAATCCGGAGATCATTTTGCTTTTGCTTCTCTTCTAGAATTATATAAGCAAGATTTATATAAATTAGCTTTAGCAAAATTGGGAAATACATTTGATGTAGATGATGTTATGCAAGAAACTATTATAACTGCTTATACAAAATTGTCTCAGCTAAAGGATCCATCAAAATTTAAAGTGTGGTTGTTCAAAATACTTATTAATAATTGCAATATGTTCTATCGAAAGAAAAAGAATACACCTACTTCTTTAGATAGTATATACTCTTATTCAATTTCTGAAGATACTTCAGTTAATAAAGTAGATTCTAATCTCAATTTTTATTTAATTTTACAATTACTAACAGAAAAAGAAAAAGCAATTGCAATTTTATATTATGCCTCTGATTGTTCAATTAAAGAAATTAGCAGAATTTTAAAAATTAATCCAAATACTATCAAAACAAATTTAAAGAGAATACGAGAAAAATTAAAAGAAAAATTAATGGAAGGAGAGAATATTTATGAATGATGATTTTGATACTTTACTTAGAGATAAATTAAAGCAAAATATAGATGTGCCTGAAAATTTTACCAGTATCATTTTAAGTTCTATTCAAAAAGAAAAAATAGAAAAAATAAATCATACACAGCATTCTTTAAAAAAACTAGCTATTGCTTTTTCATTGTGCATTACATGTATCAGTATTTTAGTTGTTAGTGCTTATCCTGGTTTCCAATTTATTTCTAAACCGGAAATTGGTTATGTAACAAGCAGTCTAGAAGAAGCTGTAGAAAATGGTTACATTCAAAATGTGGATATGGATTATATGTATTTCAATAATATTGGCATAAAAGTTAATTATATTGTTATGTCCGACTATAATTTAAATATTTTATTTGATTTCCAATTTACTGTAGAATTGCCTGAAACTCTCTCTCATATACAACTAAATGACTTATTAATTTACGATGAACAAAATCAATTAATATTTTGTTATAATAATAAAATAGCTGAAAAATTTCTAAAATCAAACCATATAAATTATCAAGGTATGGCCTATCTTCATAGTTATGCAGATGGATATGGTATTCAACTAATAGAAACTACACCTTCTAGCGCAAAAATTTTATATACAATCCGTTCTATAAAAGGTTTTCCAAACAGTAAAAAATTAAATATGTCATTTAACTCTATTTCCATAGATACTGTTCAAAATTCTTCATCTACTATTAAAGGGAAATGGGCTTTTGAATTAAATTTACCTGAAAAATTTTATAATCGTACTTCTAAAAAGTACGTTCTACAAGAACCTAACAACTTTATTGAGTTAAAACAAGCTAAAGTAACTGATACTTTAATGCTAATTCATTATATCGCCCTAAATAGTAAGGCTCTGAATGCAGAATTATATATAATAGATAGTAATGGTAAAAGGTACGATGTAAATCTTATTGAAACTGGTAAAGTCGTACAAAATGGAAATGAAGTTATTGCAACTTTCCCTTTGAACTTATCAAATGCAACAGAAAAATTAAACCTTCATTTCGATGGAGATTTAGAATTTGAATTAGAAGTTGCCCCAGAGTAGTACTCTGGGGCTTTTTGAGAGGGAAATGCAGTATGCTTAGCTAATAAGTTGTTGCATAAAAAGCCATTGCAACATAATGTTGCACATCTCTGTCAGACGTATAAATGAAATTGTATCCTCCTGCTGGCAGATTGTTCACATGGACAGTAATCGGGGTCCCTGTTGCAGGAATGTTGATACTCATTTTATTATCCGTCATTCCATAAAGAAGCTGTACATCAATAGTTCCGCCATTTCCATCCATAGCAAGTGCAGAAATTACCAATGTAGCGTTGCACCTTTGTGCCACATTAAAATGACCTCCGAGATTGTATGTGTTGAAGTAAAACTCTCCCCGTTTGAGGTCCGTATAAGATGATTGGACTTCATAGTGTTGCGGGTATGTCTCTTCTTCTGCTGTTGCAATCACGGGGCAAACCGTAATAGCAATGATTAATGCCATTACGATAATCCCTGAAAGGAGATTCTTTAAGCTCTGTTTCATAGTAATGTCCTCCTTCTTCTTTCTATTGCATTTCCCTCTCTATCTATTAATGCCTATTAGGCATTAATAAATCATCTATTAGTTATATATTTATAATATAACATCTCAATTCACTTTATCAATAAAAGTAGAAAAAAGTAGAAGTTTTTACTTTCGAAACTCTTTGTACCTTATTAAGTCTTTATTTATAAACAGATGAAGTTTTTATAAATACTTTATTTTATCATTAATAATAATTTACTTTTGTTCAAAAATTGTTTAACTTTATAATTACACATAATTCTAATATTAGATTGCAAGGACTTTATTCTAGCAAAAAGCTAAGACAAAAGCTCCGTCCCTTTGTCTAGTTTTTTCTAGTTGTCATATTTTATTTGCTGTTTTTCAATTAAATTATAAACAGATAATTCTTTTTTGTTTTTTTCTTTTTCAGTTATTTTTATCGCCGTAATCTGACTATTGGTATATGTTTTATAATAATATATACCCTTATTAGTGTTCATACAACAAGAATACGTAGTAATATCAGTTTTATTTTCCTTAGTTATAGTTGCTCCTTGAACAAAAGTAACTGAATCCAATATATGAAAAAATTGAGTTACAGAACTTTCTTCGTCATCATTACAAATTGAATTTAGTTTATTAAAAGCTACTCTAATAAATCTTGATGCGGATGAATTGTCTCCCGGCAATCCTATTGCTCCCATTCCTTGGGCATATTGTTGCAACTCTATTTTATTTGAAAATTTGCTTTTATCATAATATGGTGTTAAATTACTATAATTATTTATGTTCATCAAATGATAATTAAAAGGAGGATTGTTAGTAAGAGCACCTATAGGATTATCATAAATTTTTAATCCATCCTGCATTTGTTCAACAACAATACATTCATTTCCGTCACTTACCATCCAGTGTAAATCTGTTATCGGTAGATTTTTTGCAAATGGTATATTCATTATATTCAAATTTTGTATAATTTTTTTTATTTCTTTTACAGTTGAATATAGCCCTAAAAAATATGGAATAAGTTCATAAGGAGCTAAATTAAGTTTTGAACTATCAGGATTAAAAAAGTAAGCATTTTTAGGAAAATATAGCCCTGCTATTGATAAGCCTTTTTCGTTTGTAGCTTCAGCATATAATGGATAATTATCAATTACTGTAGCCATCCCTATTATAGAGTATTTTGTATTAATTGTAGTTTCGTTTTTAAGTTTAAACTCATATTCTCTTGGTGTAATAACAACTTTTTCATTAAATCGATACTCTAAATCTAAAGTTCTACCAAAATAATTATCTCTTGTTTTAAAATTTATACATGTGCACATATGAAATTTCCTTTCTTACTTAATTAAAATTTCTACTTTTGTTTCTGGATTTACTAATTCTGAAAAACTAATTCCGTCTTCTTTTAGTCCTACTATACTTCCATAATGGGTAGGTACAGCTATTTTAGGTCTAATTTCATTAATTAGAGTTGCCGCTTCTTTATAGTTCATTGTATACGTACCTCCAACTGGCACTAGTGCCACATCACATTTAACTTTCCTGTTTTCTTCTGTTATATCTGTATCTCCTGCTATATAGTACATAATTCCCATTATTTCAATTAAATATCCAACCCAATTATTTTCTTTTGGATGAAATTGTTTTCCAATGTTATAAGCCGGTATTGTTTGGAATTGTATTCCCTTTACTGTATAATTTTTATTCGGTTGTACTGTAATAATGTTTTCTCTTTTAAATCCTTTTTCTAGTAATCTTGTTATTAAATCCTTTGGTGCTACAATAATGGTATCCTTTTTTAGCACTTTGTCTATATCTTCTTCAGAGTAGTGGTCATAATGCTCGTGTGTAATAAATATTACATCTGCATCATTGTACTTTTTTTCTATTTTAAATGGGTCAAAATATATTACTTCTTTTTTATTAAATTTAATACTACTATGATATAAAACTTCTATCCCTTCTAACATTTTCTTCTCTCCTTTCAATATTTTTTAGTCTTTATTTATTATTTCGTTATAGTATATCATATATTCTTTTTTGGGAAAACTTATTTTCACTGTATGTTAAATTTTCTATAACTTATTATCTAACTTAACTAAGTAGTCATTTTACATTTTATGTTAATTATGTTATAATAATATTATCTTAGCTATGAGCTGAGAAATATTATTATAAGGAGGTCTCTGTTGTGAAAAGCACAAACATGAACGTCTGCGGCGAACTCGTCATAACCTTATATTCCTGCCCATTTTGTGGAGCAGAATATATGAGCGTTATGCACGAAATGGAAAAAGAATCGATACTTGAATTCGAAATCTTCAGTCAAGGTGATTACGATGAAAGTATTGAAACTCATAACAGGGAATTTCAGTGTAAACTCTGTCGGGAATACTTGCGTGTTCCTGAATGAGCCTCCAGTAGGCAGAAGCTCCATGCTTCTGCCTGTTATATTATAAAGAACTTATCAATTCATTATATAAACTTTTTCTATACAACAATAAAAACTCACACATATATTCTTCTGAATATAGTGTGAGCTTTTTTGGTTACTACTTTTTCAATATTTCTTTAAAAGCTGTTTGATTATGAGTGTAATAGATAATACGTTCTTTCATAATATTTCCATTGATATCATAACTATTTACTATAATTCTAGCACACTCTTTGCATACATTTCTTTTTACGCCATCTTGATTTTCCTCCTCGAATATTTTCTGCCAATCTGGATAAAGTCTAATTTCATCTGCCCAATTTTTATCTGGCATAAGGTATGCACTATTCCCATTTTCTGCTTGTACAAGCTTAATTCTGGTATGATATTTTGGGTTCAGATGTCCTGCAGTCCAACCCGAAAGAAATTTTATACCTTGTGCTTCATCTCCTTCGAATACTACTTTTGCAATAAAGCTTTCTCCATGATGCAATAGGTCTCTGGAACATAACGGATATACTACTGAAAATTCCCCTTCATCTTTCCAAACGAAAGTAAACTTAAGGAATTCTCCTGCAAGCATATAAATGCCTGATTGTTCAAGTACTTCTTTAATTTTCCCGGGATTTGGTATTAAGTTTTCCTCCTCCAATTGTTTCAATTCCTCTTCTGTAAGTATAAAATATTTACAACCTTCTGTAATGTAGTCCATAATAGCGACTTCTCCGCTATAAAGAATTGGATCTTTACTTACAACTTCTATAGATTTTCTGCCTTGTACCATTAGAACTCGTCGCATTCTTGGATAACTAACAATCTTCTTTCTTACTCTTTGCAACCTCTTCCCTTCTATAAATTCTCTGGCTTGATATATATCAATATATCTGTTTCTTTCCTGTTTTACCTCTGCCCAAATGTCTTGCTCTACTACATACTTTCTTTCGCCTATCTGCTTCAAAAATGGCAATACCGTTTCTCCTAAGTACCGTTCGACAGTAATCTTGGTCTCCTTCAGCAACTTGGTTACACTCATGTATGCTCCCCCTTTTTACTTCGTAGTAACCAGCGGTTTTTCTTAAACAGGATTTCCTTTTTAAGTTTACCGCTTTCCTACGTGGAATATAAATATTATACCATTTTACTTTACATAAATCAACTTCGTTGACTTTTCAGCTTTTTAAGCATCACTTTTTCTTCTTTACTAATACGTGTAGATTCTAATATTTTTTGTATCGCCTTATTGTATGTAAAATCATCTAATTGACTTTTGTTTAAATATTCTAATGTTTTTTCTCTTTGTTTTATATAGCAAATTGAAATAGCCCAAGCAATTGCCATTTTTACATAATAATCTTTTTGCTTTATTTTATCTAATTCTTGTAATACTCTATCTATGTATTCATCTGTAACATAAAAATCTAATAATATTACCACTGCAAATCTCACTTCAAATTCTTTTGTAGATTTTAAATACGGCTGTAAAAAGTCCCATACAATGTCTAAATTCTTTTTTATTGCTTTTAAGCTCGCACAAGTAACATCACACACAGCCCAATTATTAATTTTAGGAATAAATTTTTCTAACCTCTGCAAAAGCTCTTGAATTGGCATTTTAGCCATTCCTATTACAATTCCTTGTAGTAATGTTTCTTCGTAATAATCGTCTTGCGCGTTTTGCAAATATTCTCTCCAATTTCCTTTAGCTATTTCTTTTCCATAAGATTTTAAAACAGGCACTCTAATTCCTATCATGTTTTGGGTACCTGGACACAAAGTAGCATGAAACTCTCGATACTTTTCATCTGCCATTTGTAATAAATCTTGTCTTATTTTTTCTTTCATCCTTTTCTCCTCTTACCCTATCTTTCTAGATACTGTATTTGCTATAGAAAACATAATAAGCACAAATGCATTTATAACTACAATGCTTGCTCCTGTTGGAATTGAAAATACGTATGAGAATACTATTCCAAAGAAAAAGCAAAATACAGATATAATCGCAGAGCAAATAATAACACTTTTAAATGTTTTTACTATTTTCATTGATGTAAGTGCTGGAAAAATAATTAAACTAGAAATTAACATAGTTCCCATAATTCTCATTCCGACCACAATAGTGATTGCAGTTAATATTGCAATTACTGTATTATACAAATTTGTTTTTACTCCTGTTGCTTTTGCAAAGTTTTCATCAAAAGTTACTGCAAAAATTTTGTTATAAAAAATTAAAAATAGTGCAAGTACTAAAATTGATAGTATAACACTTATATATACATCTACTTGGCTCATTGCGAGTATGCTTCCAAACATATAACTAAATACATCTGTATTTAGCCCTTGACTTACAGAAGTAGTAATAATTCCTATGGCAATTGATACAGTAGATATAATCGCTATTGCTGCATCTCCATTAATTTTATTAGTTTTACTTATTTTTAGCAGTGCTATTGCTGCAATAATAACCACTGGTATAGAAACATAAAGTGGTGTTAAATTTAATGCAACCGCTATTGTTAATGCCCCAAAAGCCACATGGGATAAGCCATCTCCTATCATAGAATATCTTTTTAGAACAAGGCTTACTCCTAATAACGCAGAACAAAGTGCAACCAAAGTTCCTACTAAAACAGCTCGTACAATAAAGGTGTAAGAAAACATTTCTTGAAGTACGCTAAGCATCTTCTCCCCCCCCTATAAATGTTTTTCCAATATCACTTTTAATATAGTCTTCTGTAGTCCCAAAAAATTCTTTTTTAGTTCTCACATGCAAAATCTTATTAGCATTTTTTAAAGCAAAACGAATATCATGTGATACCATAATAATAGTAATTCCATCTTGATTAATTTTCTTAATAATTTTATACATTTCTTTAGTTACTTTTGGATCTAATCCAGCAATTGGTTCATCTAGTAACAATATTTTTTTAGTTGCACATAATGCTCTTGCTAGTAGCACTCTTTGCCTCTGCCCACCCGAAAGCTCTTGGTAGGACTTATATTTTATATCATTAAGTCCTAATTTTTTTATATTTTCTTCTGCTTTCTGCTTTTCCTTTGGAGAATAAAAAGGATGTATACCTTTGTTATTTAAACACCCAGACAGAACAACTTCCCATATAGAGGCAGGAAAGTCTTTTTGTATTATTGACTGTTGTGGTAAATATCCAATATCTTTTTTACTAACATTTTCGCTAAATATAACTTCTCCAAATTTAATGGGTTCTAAGCCCAATATTGCTTTTAATAAAGTACTCTTTCCAGATCCATTCTCTCCTACAATGCAAATATAGTCTCCTTCTTCTACTGAAAACGAAACATTCTTTACCGCTTCTGTATTTTCATAATTAACACACACGTTTCTGCATTCTAATTGTTTCAAAACACTTCCTCCTTTTAATTTAATGCTTCTTTTAACGTATTTATATTCTCTTTCATTAAACTCACATAAGTAACTCCATTTAAAAATTCGTTTTTGCTTACATTTTGGCAAGAATGCATGCACATTGCTTTAGCTCCAGTTTCCTCAGTTAAAATATCACACACTTTTCTTGTGCTCATTTCTATGTACAGCACTACTGGTATTTCTTCTTTTTTTATTTTCTCGATTAAATAAGCAAGCGTTCCCGCTGCTGGTTCTGTTTCAGAACTGCAACCCGGAAAAGCTGCTGCATATTCTAAGCCATAAGCTTCTGTAAAATAGCGAAATGGAAATCTATCTCCAAATATTAATTCTTTTCTCTTTGCCTGAGATACAATTGAAAATATTTCTTTATCAATTTGTTTAATTTGTTCTATGTAGTTTTGAGCATTTTGTTTATATTTTGTTGTATTCTCCGTATTTTCTTGTTGTATAGTATCTGCAATTTTTTCTACAAATGTAATTGCATTTTTTGGATTTGTCCAAATGTGCTCATCATATTCTGCTTCTTCATGTTCATCATGTTCGACTACTTGCATTCCTTCTACAATCTCTTCTTCTAAAATTTCTACATAATCCATTAGCTTTATAATTTGCATTTGACTTGTATCTAAAGAATTCAATATAGTTTCTACCCAAGCTTCGTTTTCTCCTCCAATGTAGATAAATATATCCGCATTTTGTATTTTAACAATATCCATTGGAGTTGGGTCATAAGAATGAACCTCTACTCCTGGATTTACTAATAATTCTATTCCCTCTTCGCTTCCTATTACTGCTCTTGCAAAATCATAAGCAGGAAATATAGTTGCTACAATTTTAATTTCGCTTTGCTCTTCTTTTCTTTGCATTTTAGAACCTATTTCTACTAATCCTATTAAAAAAATTATTAGAAAAATAGCTGTAATTATCATTATTATTTTTCTTCGCATTTTTCTTCCTTTCCTAAACATTCTTCACAAACACCATAAAGTAGGGTTTTTGAGGTGTCCAATCTAAAATTGTGCTCATGTAATAAATGGTCTTGAATATTTTTAAAATCTTCGCAATCCATGTGTAATAAAGCACCACACTTATTGCATTTTAAATGATAGTACTCTTTCTCATTTTCTGATATATATTGATAACATGCGCTCGCTCCCTCTTCTGCGAAGTATTTTCTCACTTGATTTTTATTAACTAAAACATCTAAGTATCTATATACTGTAGTTTTTCCAACAGATTCTCCTTGTTGTTTTAAATGTTCTACTATACAATCCACACTAATATGCTTATTTTTATTTTGTATTAAATACTGTAAAATAGCCTCTCTTTGCTTTGTCCTATATTCTGCTACTTTTCTCAAAGCAATGCCTCCTTAATATGAAATTGAAATTCATTTTCATATTTTATCACAAATTTATAAAAAAAGGAAGCATTTAGCTCCATTTATTAAAAAAAACATCTGCACTTCACTACAAATGTTTTCTATATAAAATAAATTTCATCAGGTATTATTTATAATTTCTTTAATAACTTCCCCTGCTATAATAAGTCCTGCCGTTGCAGGCACTGTCATGATACTTCCTGGAATTCTCTCTTCTGTTTTAATTGGTTCTTCTTTAGAGTAAACTACCTTTAGTTTTTTTACTCTATTTTGTTTTAATTCTTTTCGCATTTTTTTAGCAAGTGGACATACCTCTGTTTTATAAATGTCAGCAACCTCTAATTTAGTCGGGTCTAATTTGTTTCCTGTTCCCATGGAACTAATGATGTTTATTCCTTCATTTTGTGCTTTTAAGATTAATGCAATTTTGCTCCTGACTGTATCAATTGCATCTACTATATATGTACAATCATTAAAATCATATTCATTTTGATTTTTTTCTGAAAAGAAAATAGGATATGTGCGAACTTCTATATTGGGATTAATTTCTAATAATCGTTCTTTCATAACATCAACTTTTAGTTTTCCTATAGTTTTAACTGTAGCTATAATTTGTCTGTTTAAATTACTTTCGCTCACAATATCCGCATCAAACAAATCTATTTTTCCTATTCCAGTTCTAGCTAGTGCTTCACATACATATCCGCCAACTCCGCCAATTCCAAACACAGCTACTCTAGCTCTGCTTAATTTTTCTATCCCTTTTTCACCTAATAGCATTTCTGTTCTAGACCAAGGACTTTCCATATTAGCAATCAATCCTTTCTAGCTTGCATATTTCATAATAAAACTGTATGAAGCTATATACCCTTGTTATATTTTTGTTTACTACATTTTGATTAAATACATTATCAAATAAAAATGTTTTAATTCCTTCATTATGCAAAGCTTCACAATTTTCCTCTTTATCGTCTAGAAATGCATCTATTCCTATTTGCTTACAATATTTACCTTTTTGTTTGCATTCTACTATAAGCTCATCATATTCTATTTGATTTTTTTCCAGCCATTCTTTTGACTCTTCATATGGGTCTTTAAAATATTTTCTATCCCTTGCAGAAATAATATATATAATATGCCCCCTACTTCTTAGTTTGTGAATAACTTCTTTTGCAAACTCTCTGGGGTTGTTTTCTTTTTCTGCTTTACCTAGTGCTCCCCACCATAGTTTTAAGTCAGTTTCTTCATCCCAATTAAATATATCTGTTGTATCTCTTCCATTTGGGTTTTTTAAACTTTTTCCATCTCTTTGTTCATAATCAAATTTTTGCCCATAAGTAAGTCTTAATTCATGAGCATATGTTAGTGTATCGTCAATATCAATTCCTATTTTCATATATTCTCCTATTATTACAATTTATCTATACTTTTACTTCATTTTCTGAATTTCCTTTTGTAAAAATATCCTCAATATTTTTACAAGTGTCACTTGCTATTTTATTTAGTGCTTCTTCTGTAAAAAACGCTTGGTGTGATGTAATTACTACATTTGGCATAGATAGCAAAATTGATAGGTCTTTATCCCTCATATACGAATTAGACATATCATTTAAGAAATATTCTTCCTCATCTTCATACACATCTAGTCCTACTCCACCAATTTTTCCTTCTCCTAATTTTTGAATTAAACTGTCTGTATCTATTAACTTTCCTCTACTAGTATTAAGTAATATAACACCATCTTTCATTTTACTAATTGTTTCTAAATTAATCATTTTATAATTATCTTCTGTTAAAGGACAATGTAGGGAAATAATATCTGATTCTTGCAATAGTTTTGATAATTCTACATATTCATATCCAATTTGTTTTGCTGCTTCTTCGTCTGGATACATATCATAGGCTAGTATTCTTGTTCCAAATCCTTTCATAATTTGGCAAAATACTTTCCCTATTTTTCCTGTTCCAATTACCCCTACTGTTTTTCCATGAATATCAAATCCAAGTAGTCCATTTAAAGTAAAATTGTATTTTTTAGTTCTTTGATAAGCTTTATAAATTTTTCTATCTATACTTAGCAAAAGTGCTACTGTGTGTTCTGCCACTGCATAAGGAGAATATGCTGGAACTCTTACAACTTTTATACCTTCTGGCATATGCTTCATATTCACATTATTAAAACCTGCACAACGTAATGCAATCAATTTTACCTTACATTCTTTCAAAATTTCTATTGTTTTTTGGTCCACTACATCATTTACAAAAATGCAAACTACATCATGCCCCTTTGCTAATGGTGCTGTCTCACTATTTAACTTAGACTCTAAATAAGTTATTTCATATCCATAGTCTTTGTTATATTTATCAAACAAGATTTTGTCGTATTCTTTTGTATCAAAAAAAGCAATTTTTATCATTCATTTTCCTCTCTTTCCACATTATCTATTGTTTTACACTCTTACTAAACAATAGCGGACTTTTTTAAATATTTTTACATTTTATAAATTTTTATCGGCTGCGTTATTGTTCGTGCGCCAATTTTACGGTTTTAGCTTTTTTGTTTGCAAATATGTTGTTGAGTTTTTCTATGCAACGTTATCTTTTTAACAAATAGAGAAACGCGACTTTTCCTAATTGACAAAAGAGGTTGCAATTTATGCAACCTCTTCTACGATTTTATTAGTCTTGCACTTCAAAAGAGTCTTTACCTACACCGCAAAGAGGGCATGCCCAGTCGTCTGGTAAATCTTCAAATTTTACTCCTTCTACACTTTCATCATAAACATATCCACATACAGTACATACATATTTTTTCATATCTTTTCCTTCCTTTCTAATGTATAAACTAGGCTTTTTCTAGTTACTTCTTTATCCGTATAATATTACAAATTCTTATTCTTTGTCAATAGTTTTTCTTTTACTTCGTATCCTAAATTTTGAATAGCTTTTTTCATCTGCTCTATATCTTGGCTATTTTGCTCTATTTCTACTTTTCCATTTTCTAATATTATATCTACGTTTTTTACACCCTCCATCTCTAATAGCTCTGCTTTTATCATTTGAGCACACTTATTACACGCTATGCCATCTACATAAAATGTTGTTTTCATTCTTAAAATCCCTTTCCGTCCTTTTTCCATATTCTATCCATTTTTTATAATTTCATACATATTAAGCTCTTATTACTACTTTTATGTTACTAATATTTTTATACTATTTTGTTAAAAATATTTAAATTTTTTCCATTCCTATTAATTTAATTTTATTTGACATATATTTTTCATTATTATTCATCTCTTCTGACAATTTTGTAGATATATATTTTTTATTATCATCTGGAAAAACCGTTACCATATTAGGTGTATTTTCTCCTGCAATCACTCCTGCAAGGAAGTTTGCTCCACTTGATATTCCAACTCCAAGCCCTAGTTCTCTTGCTATTTTTCGAGCCATTTGAATACTATCTAAATCATTTACTGCTATCACTTCATCAAGTAATTCCTTTTCTACTATACTAGGAATAAAGTCATCTCCAATTCCTTCTATAAGATGACTTCCTTTATTTTCTCCCTTAGATAATATTGGCATTGTATCCGGTTCCATTCCATATATTTTTGTTTTTGGAAAATGTTCTTTTAAATATTTTCCAACTCCCATTAAAGTTCCTCCAGTTCCAATACCCGACACAAATCCTCCAATATCTTTTAGAGTATTTACAATTTCTTTAGCAGTTGATTCATAGTGTGCTTTTACATTATTTAAATTATCAAACTGTTTAGATCTATATCCCTTAATTTTATTTGCTAATTCGTCTGCTCTTTTTATTGCCTCTAAAAATCCACCTTCTTCTCTTGATACCAAATAAACCTTAGCTCCATACATTTCCATAATCTTTCTTCTTTCTAGGCTTACCCAATCTGGCATAAAAATATGAACAGGATGTTTATAATAAGCTCCTATAGCAGCTAAAGAAATTCCTGTGTTTCCACTTGTTGCTTCTATAATTGGTTGGTTTTCAGTTAACTCCCCTTTTTTTATAGCTTCTTGCAAAATGTAGTTTACCATTCTATCTTTTATGCTTCCTGTAAAATTATAATATTCTAGCTTCGCATATAGATATTTTTCTTTCCCTAAATATTCGTATTTTATCATTACCATGGGAGTATTTCCAATAAGTCCTTCTAAATTTTTGTCTTTAATCATTTTTCTCACCCTTTCTTAGGTTATTTTATGCAAAATAAAAAAAGTTGTTTCTCATATATATAATTATTCCTTATGTATTAGCAATGTAAGGAACTTAATTGCTTGTATATAACAAATTTTGCTGCACAGAAATATTCTATGCAGCAAGTATTAGCTTAACTATTAAAATAAACTTGTTAAAATCAAATTATGATTATACATAAAGTTACCTAAAATAGACGAGTTAATCATTTCAAATAATGCAGTATTATTAACCATAGGAGCTATTAATGACAATAGAGCTAACACTACATACACAATTAGAATTCCTTTTAAAAGTCCATAAATTGTTCCTCCCAATTTATTAAATTGTTTAATAATTGGTAGTTCTGCAATAACATTTACCAGTGTTCTAAAGAAGAATAAAATAATTTTTGTTCCGATATATAAAACAATTATAACTACTACACGAATTGTAGTTGTTGTAATTTCTTTTGCCATAGCTCTAGCACCAGCATTTTTTACATCTGTAGTATATTTATTAATATAATCTACCACAATTTGCGAAGTATTATTAATATCTTCTTTTTCAATTTCTTTTTCTTCTATCTTTTCTTCTATTAATTTTTCTGTTAATGCACCTTCTATATCTTGCGCAATTGATGTGTTTTCCATAATCCAATTACTAATTGGTCCAGATAAAAGAATAGCGACTAAAAGAGCTATAAAAAATGAAATAATTTTAAATATAACACCTACCAATCCTTTTTTATAACCTATAAATGTGCATAATAAAATAACTGCAATAATAATTATGTCCATAATAATCCACATGATTTTTGCCTCCTATAAACTAATAATTTCCACTTTGTTTCGCTCCACAATTCCTGCTATATTGCTACTAAGAACTACTTCTCTTATTTCTTGAGATGAAACATATTTTTTTATTAACCATCCATTGGTTCCAACAAAATGAATTTCTGTTCCTATATTTAGTGCAATAATATCTCCATAAGTGTATATTCCTTTTGGTACTCCATCTAATGTGTAAATTGAAGTTCTTTTATTAGATGAATTCGTAATTTCTACAGTTGTTGCCATATCAAATAAATTTGATGCTTTTTTTGTTACCTTTGCAATATTATTTGTTAAATCAATATCTGCAAAAATATCGTCTTCTTGAAATTCTGCTAATGTATTTATTTCTTCATTTATAATTGAACTAATTCCACTTTCATGCATATAAACTAAATTGTCTTGATAATTTAGTTTTGTTATAATTTTGTTATTCATATCTTGGTTATTATAAATAATAGCTTCGCTTGGAGTAGTTTGAGCTTTTTCTATAGAAATAATTTTAATTCCAGATTTAATTACTGTTCCGCTAGAGTTTGCCTCTGCTATTGCCAAATATTTATTATCATCAGACAAATCAATGTCTATACTATATGTAGTAGAAAGATATGTACTAAAAAGCTCTTTTCCTTCGGTGTTATATGTAGTAACTACTACTTTATAGCTTGTACCTGTTAAAACTACAGATACATATCCGTTTTTATTTACATTAATCTTTGAAATTGAGCCTTCAACATCTTTTTCCCATAAAATACTATTACCTGAAACAAGGTACAATTTCTTTCCACCGCTTTCTGCTACTACTAGATATTTGTTATCCGCCGTAAATATTGGTTTAGATATATTCATATTTATATTTTGTACCTCTCTTCCAGATGCATTATACATTTTTAACATATTTCCTGATAAAATAACTATATGATTTTCTACTGCATATACATAATTATTTGCACTTTCTTCTAATGATATAGCCACAACATTTTCCTCTTCAATTTCTTTAGCTAAAACATATTTGTCTACTAATTTTCGGAAGCTTTCATTGGCAATATAAAATGTTGCAATGAGTATAATACCTATAATTAATATAACAATAGCCGTAAATTTAAATATGTCTTTTTTGTTTTTTAACATTCTTTCTCCTTTTCTTTATTCATTACTGCCATAGTTATATCAATAATTTCTATCTTTTTCAAGTTTTATAAAAAAATTTCACAATTCTCATTGTATTTTGTAATTTATTATATACTCAAAATTAATTCTTTGAATATTTAGTTTTCTTACATTTTGCAATTGCTAATATCTGCATTAATCCCAAGTAACCAAATAATGGATATAGAATATTAACTAAATTTGAAAAACCTATTTGTGAAATAAAAATACTTGTAATGCAAATAAATGCGTTTATATATTTATATTCTTTTGAATTATTCGTAGTATTCTGTATAAAGCCGTAACCTGCTGCTATTGCTGAAGTAACAATAGCAATTATAATAACTCCTCCATATAAGTATTTAAATACTTCTCCTAATTTACTTGCAATATAAACAAGTGGTATTTCTATATTTATTAACAAATCTTTGCAAAGTAATAAAAAAATAATAATTCCTAAAATAGTTAGTATTCCACCACATAAAATGGCTATCTTTATACTATCTTTTTTAGTTTGTGAAAAATTTCTTAAAGATAATAATATAGGAATTAATGTAATACTATTATAACTTGCATAAATTATACTATATAAAAATGGTTTTCCCCATAGTGTTTCATTTTCTATTGTAAATAAACTAGCTTTATTGGCATACATGCCCCCCAAAGCTATAATTAAAATAATAATTACTGGTACTAGTATTTCATTTACTTTTACAATTCCATTTATATTTTTATTAAATATCATATAGCATACAAAAGCTCCTAGAGTTGCTCCTAAAATCATAGGAATTTTCAGTTCTTGTAAAAAATATGCCCCAAATCCTGCTATCATAATATAGAAAGTAATTAGTAAAAAAGCATTTACAATAAGGTTTATAATTTTATTTATATGTTTGTTAGAACCAATTATTTTATGTAAAAATTGTTTATATGTTTGAATAGAATTTTCTTTCGTGATTTCTAGTGTTTTATAAATAATATATGCTGTAATCATATTAGAAATAAAAATTCCAATTAAGCCTTTATATCCGAACTGCTGAAAAAACAATAAAATTTCTTGCCCGTGATGCAAAACCAGCACCTATAACAGTTCCTACAATAACCATAGTAACTTTTAATGCATTCTTCATAAAGTCACCTCAATCAATTTTATTCAGGAAATTGTAAGTTATGTTAAAAATTAAATATTTTTACATTTCATAAATTTTTTATCGTTCGCGTGCCAATTTACAGAAGAAAAATTATGTTCCTTCATAGAGCAAAGCGATGTTCTTGATTTCTTTCAGCACATCCTTTTCGAATCCCTTAGTTTTATTCGTTCACAAAAATAAAAAGAAGTAGTCGAATGTTCACTACTTCTTGGTGATCCAGAGCAAAATAAGGATTATTACAGTATTTTTACTACATTTTTATACTATTTATAGTACTCATTTAATATATATAAAATCAATATTATACTATGTTTACATTGTACTATTATATAAAATATACTTTCATAATATTTTTGTATTGCAGTAAAAATTGCAGTAGTATTTTATAATATCGCTAATCTTGATTATTTCTTTTCTTAATAGATATTACAATGGCATTTGCAATAGAAAATATAATTGTTCCTACTAAACAAATTAGCATAAATAACCAGAAATTATTTATAGCAAAAAAAGCACCTATTATTGCAAATATTATAGCACCAATAGCAATTATTGTCGCATTACGTTCTTGTTTTTCCTCGTCTGATTTATTTGAATTATAGCTCATTTTTGATACTCCTTATAAAAGCGGATTATTGTTTTACTTCCGCTTCTTTATTTTTCTTTTTTATTTTTTCTTCTAGTGGTACTACTGATAAAGTATAACCCATAGCATATAGCATTTTCATTAATGTAGTATATTGAGGAGTACGTACAAAATTTTCAATTTTTGCAATAGAAGGTTGTATAATACCACTTTTTTCACTTAATTCTTGTTGTGTCAAATTCGCTTTTTTTCTTGCTTCAATAGTAGCTTTTATAATTTCTTTTTCAAGTTCCATTTCTTCTATTTCTTCAGGTGTAAAGTCTAGTTCTTTTTTTACA
>CAWVME010000075.1:0-4008 GCA_963930325.1 Bacillota bacterium
AATAACAATTAAATTATTTTTAAAGGAGGTTTTCTTAAACAATGGAAGAAAACAATAATAACAATTATTCTTATGAACCTTACCAATCCAAAAAGCAGAAAAATAGCTTTTCTAAAAGCGTACTTATTCCTTTCGCTTCTGGTATTATAGGTGCAGGATTGGTCATTGGTACCTGCTTTAGCGTACCTTCAATTAAATCTAAATTACTAAGTATCGAATCAGAATCAACTACTTCTACAACATCTGCTCCCACTATTACTACAAATTCCAATTTAATTTCTCTTGTAGAATATTCTGAAACTTCTATAAGTGTTGCTCAAAAAGTTTTGCCTTCTATTGTAGGAATTAATGTAGAATACCAAGTAAACACTATCTTTAGTAATAAATCTTCTTCAGCCAGTGCTTCTGGTTCTGGAATTATTATTAGTGAAGATGGTTACATTTTAACTAACAATCACATTGTAAGTTCTTCTAATAGTTCTTCCTTCTATCAAATGTCTGAAGCAACTAAAATAACCGTTAATCTTTATAATGATTCTACTACTTATGATGCTGAAGTTATTGGAACAGATGAACTCACCGACTTGGCCGTAATTAAAATTAACAAAACTGGTTTGACACCAGCTGAACTTGGAGATTCTGATTCTGTTCAAATTGGTGAATTTGCCATGGCAATTGGAAATCCTCTTGGTCTGACGTTCAGTGTTTCCAGTGGCATTATTAGTGCTACCAATCGAGAAATCACAGATACAGATGGTAAAAAATACACTTTAATTCAAACCGATGCTGCAATTAATTCTGGCAATAGTGGTGGAGCTCTAGTAAATAGTAAAGGACAGGTCATTGGACTAAACACTTTAAAAATATCTGGAAATGGAGTAGAGGGAATGGGGTTTGCAATCCCTATTAATGCAACAAAAGAAATTTACTCTCAATTAATTGAATACAATAAAGTAAAAAGACCATATATTGGAATTTCTACAATTGATGTAGATAATCAAACGGCTTCTTATTATAACTTGTCTGTTGGCATTTATGTAGATAGTGTTTCTGATTTTTCACCAGCTCAAAAATCCGGAATAAAAGTAGGCGATGTTATTACTAAAATTAATGATGTATCTGTTACCACTGCTGATGAATTAAATGCAGAAAAAAGTAAATATTCAATTGGAGAGCAAATTACTTTAACCCTAGTTAGAAATAATCAAGAAATGACTGTTACGCTAACACTTGAAGAAGAACCATAATATTTTCTAATAAAACTTACACATTGGACACATAAAAGACACAAAGTTCCTGTATATTATATACAGTCAATGAAAATTGATAAAGAATATCCCCTTTTATTTTAATTAAAAAGAAGTCATTTCAAAGTGACTTCTTTTTAATTGTTTTTCTTATTTGCACATGTTCATAAAATTAGAAAATTATTATATCCATTTCACTTGTATAATTACTATTTCCATATGGATATAAAATATATAAATATCCATTTTGCCCTAAGAAAAATGTATCTGCATTTTCTATTTCATACATGCTACTTTGAATGTCTCTTTTATATACTGTATATCCAGCTTGTTCAAAAGCTAAATTTTCATTATACACTTTTTCAATCTCTTCTTTTATTTTACTCTGAACATCGTTTTTATTTAATTCTTTTAACTCTAGTACTTCATCTAGAGAAATTAACGACTGCTTTTCTACATCATAATTATAAGTTTTAATAATTAGTCTCTGCGAATTTTGTCCTTCTTTTAAAGTTGCTTTTATAATTAAAGATATTATATTTTGATTTATATAAGATGTATAATCTATATTATAAATTGTATAGCTATTTGCTTGTTCCATAATGTTTTCTAGTTTTGTTACAAATATATCTTCAATTTCTTCGTTTATTTCCAAAATTCCATCTAAATCTAAATTTATGTATGGAATATTAACGTTTAAATCATATCGTCCATTTTGACTTTCTTTTGTGGTCTGAATTGTATAAACTATATCTTCTGTTTGATCTTTTTTCATTAATTCGTCTAAATTAGATGTACCATTTACTTTATTATTAAATATTGTGTCAAAATTATTTTTTAGGTTTTGGTACATTTCTTCTGTTTTTATTTCTTCATCCACGTTTCCAGTTAGAAAAGTATCTTTGTCTGAATATTTGTAGAAGAATTGAGCATATATTCCAATTCCTAAACAAGCAATACATATAATTATTATAATCGCATAAATTACAATTCTATTTCCCATTTTTGCCTCCGTTTATCTAATTTTAATTATAACATTTTATACTATTGTTTTCAAGTTTTCCTTGACTATATGCGAAAAATAGGTTATGATTATGAAGTAGGTTTATGTCCAAAAGGAGAGATAAATAATATGATATGTTCAAATTGCAATGAAAATGTTGCAGTAGTTTTTATAAGTAAAGTAGAAGACGGTAAAAATGTTACCGAAGGCTTATGTTATAAATGTGCTAAAGAAAAAGGATTTAATCCATTAGAATTACTTGCTAAGCAAGCTAATTTGTCGGAAGAGAACATAGAAGACATGTCTAAACAATTTGAAGATCTTTTTAATGATATTTCTGATAACTTAAATGCAGATGAGTTGGCAACCAATAATCCTAATGCATCTGGCGATGGTATTTCTATTAGTTCCTTCATCAATAGTATGTTTGGCTCTGGAAATAAAAATACTCAAAATCCAGCAGATAATTCTCAATCGAACAATCCTAAAAAAGTTAAAGTAGAAAAGAGACAAAAAGAAGAAAAGAAAAAATTTTTAGACATTTATGGTACAAATTTAACTCAAAAAGCTAGAAATGGTGAACTTGATATTGTAATTGGTAGAAATAAAGAAATACAAAGAGTAACTCAAATTCTAAATAGGCGTTCTAAAAATAATCCTTGTTTAATTGGAGAACCAGGAGTTGGTAAAACAGCCATTGCTCAAGGATTAGCAATAAAAATTGCAAAACAGGAAGTTCCTCCAAAGCTTTTGAAAAAAGAAGTTTATTTGTTAGATATGACTTCCCTAGTAGCTGGAACTCAATTTCGTGGTCAATTTGAAGGAAGAATGAAAAATATTATTGATGAATGTAAAGCTTCTAAAAATATTATTCTAGTCATCGATGAAATTCACAACATTATTGGTGCTGGTGAAGCAGAAAGTGCTATGAATGCTGCTAATATTTTAAAACCTTCTTTATCTAATGGTGATATCCAACTTATAGGAACTACTACTTTAAAAGAATATAGAAAATATATAGAAAAAGATTCTGCATTAGAGCGAAGATTTCAACCAGTTTTAGTAGAAGAGCCTAATATAGATGATACTATTACCATTTTAAAAGGCATTAAAAAATATTATGAAGAGTTTCACAAAGTAAAAATTTCAAACGACGTTATCGAGCAAACTGTAAAAATGTCAGAAAAATATATCCATGACCGATTTTTACCAGACAAAGCTATAGATATTTTAGATGAAGCATGTTCAAAAATTAATCTATCAAACAAAGCTTTATATGAATTAGCTCTATTAAAAAATGAACTTGCACAAGTGCAATCTGAGAAGGAAGAAGCTGTTTCAACAGATTCTATTGAAGATTATCAAAAAGCTGCTGATTTAAAAACGAAAGAATGTAATTTAAATGAAAAAATTGCAGAATTGGAACACAAATTTAAATATACAAATGTGACAGTTCAAGACATCGCTAAAGTTATTGAATCTTGGACCAAAATACCTGTAACTAAGATTACAGAAGAAGAATCTTTAAAGCTTCTAAATTTAGAAGAAAACCTTCATAGAAGAATTATTGGTCAATGCGAAGCTGTTAGTTCGGTTGCTAAAGCAATTCGTAGAAAAAGAGTTGGATTACAAAATACTCAAAGACCACCATCTTTCATTTTTGTAGGTCCAACTGGTGTTGGTAAAACAGAACTAGCTAAAGCTTTGGCCTATGAAATGTTTGGAAGTGATAATTCTATTATTAGAATAGATATGTCT
>CAWVME010000076.1:0-7334 GCA_963930325.1 Bacillota bacterium
GATTTTTTGTTTGACGAATATGTTGTCAAAGTTTTTGTTTTTTGCTTTTTGCTTTTTTTAAATGTAATATGCAAAAATGCACAAAAAACCTAACCATCTCTTATATAGTTAGTTTTATCTAATTTTAAGACAGTTAGGTTTTTATTATTTATTTCTTTTTTAATATTTACTTGTGTGTGTATGTGTTACAGCCCCAACGGTTTGCAGTCTCATTTGTTTTCTCCTTCGTTTTTTCTCTTTTCATATTTATATATTACCAAATAGTTTATTTTTTGCAAGTATTTGGGCTGTTTTTATTATCAATTTCTTTCAAATAGCGGGCGAACATTGTTCTTTCCTGCGGGTGTTCTACAGTTTTGCTAAGTTATTTGCAATCTCTCACATATTCATTTAGTGGTTTTACTCTAAACTTTAGTTCGTCCATTTTATCTGTTGTCACATAACCTGCTGGTGCATTTATTACGTCTGGAATTCTATTTACAACAGTAGCACAAGTTAACTCCACAGTAGATGGTCTTGAAATGACAAGAGTAGTTGTTGGTTCGCCTTCTACAGTCCATTCGTTTTTGTCATAATCTTCTTTTGAATATACTTTTCCAATACATTCTGATTGTATTGTAATTCCTTCCTTAGTTTCTGTTGTAACAACAGCACTCATCCCTGTTGCTAATCCTGATTTTATGGTCATTCCTAAGGTAGAAGAATTAATGTCTTCTTTATATGTTTGTGGTACGCATTTTTGTGTTTGGCGAGTTACAGTTAATCCAAGCTTAGAACATAGCCAACCATTAACATTCCACATATATGATGGCATGAATTCTCCTTTATTTATGATTTCTTGTCTTGCCTCTTCACTAATGTTATCTGCCGAAGCAACTTCTTTTTCAAAACTTTCTAAATCAAGTCCTGCTCCATGAGCTTTTGCTAAAGCTATTCCATAATCTTCTACATTATAGCTAGAGCTTCCTCTAATTTTTTTAATTGTATGTGTCGAAGCAGATATAGCCGAAATCAATTCACCCCAATAAATATCTTGGTATCCGCTTCCTGTAATCGTACAATTGTTTTGTTTTGCAAGTTTATCAATTTCATCTGTAATTCCTGGATTTGAATTTGCTGGGTAAAAAGCTTCTTCACAAGTTGTAATCGCATTTAGTCCTAATTTAGCGCATAATAAAAGAGCATCTTTCACATCACTAATTAAACTCATTGTAGTAACAATTACTATATCTGGTTTTACTTCTTTTAACATGCTCTCTGCATTTTCTAAGCTAATAACTTTAATTCCCTTACTTTCTATTCCCATAATTTCTCCAATGTCTTTTCCTATTACATTGGGATTAATATCAATAGCCCCTACAATTTCAGCTCCTTTTTCATATACATAGCGCATAGTATATACTGACATTTTTCCTGTTCCGTATTGTACAACTCTTACTTTTCTATCCATACACAAACCTCCTTTAAAATATTTTTTCGTATGCATTTATTATATACTTTTAAAATATTATTATACAAGTAAAAACTATTGATTTTTTTTAAAAATACGATATAATAAATATAGTTTTATTTGCGAGCATGCTGGAATTGGCAGACAGGCACGTTTGAGGGGCGTGTGCGCAAGCGTATGGGTTCAAGTCCCATTGCTCGCACCAATATTTTTTAAAGGTGCAAAAAATGATATTAGAATATGTTATAAAAAAAGACGATGGGTATAAAACAATTCGTGAAGTTCTATTAAACGAATTTTGTTTTTCACATCGTTTTCTTTCTAAAATGAAGTTACATCATCACATTTATTGTAATGGTATTCCTATGTACGTAGATAAATCTGTTCAATTAAATGACAAAATTGCAGTTGATATAGATTTAGAAGAAGAGGTAAATAATATAGTTCCTACTCCTATGGAGCTTTCTATTTTATATGAAGATGATTGTTTTTTAGTTGTAAATAAACCCGCTGAAATTGCTATTCATCCTTCTTCTAATCATTATTGTAATAGCTTATCTAATGGAATTATGCATTACTATAATTCAATGGGACTTAAGAAAAAAATTCATTTGGTTAATAGATTAGATAAAGGAACTTCTGGTGTTGTTGTTATAGCAAAAAATGAATATTTGCAAGAATGCTTAATTAGGCAAATGAAAAAAAATATTTTTCATAAAGAATATATAGCTCTGCTTGAAGGCATTTTAGAAATAAAAAATGGTACAATTAATGCACCAATAAAAAGAAAAACAGATAGTATTATTGAAAGATGTGTTTCCCCAGATGGAGATATTGCTATTACTCATTACGAAGTATTGAAATATATAGGTCAAAATACTCTTGTTAAATTTCAGTTAGAAACTGGAAGAACACATCAATTGCGCGTTCATAGTAAATATATTGGGCACCCTATAATTGGAGATACATTATATGGCAATCCATCTATTCTTATTGCAAGGCAGGCTTTGCACGCATGTAAGACAATCTTTTATCACCCTATTTTAAAAAAGCAGATTGTAATAGAATCACCATTACCAGAAGATATTAAATTGCTCTTGTATTGAATTTTAGAAAAATAATAGCAAGCTTCTTTAAATATTCTTACATTATTCTGGGGACGAATAGAAAAAATGCACCTTAGTGTTTATCAACTAGGGTGCATTTTTTATTATAAAGTAAATCTATAAGCCGGGTTCTGTCTTGAATAGTCATTTATCTAGGATAAGTATTACTACTTATCTCAAGCCACCTACCAAGAAGTCTGCGAGCAGCATTTATCTTCTCTTTAAAAGGTGTTGCTCCAGGTGGGGTTTACACAAACATAACATGTCACCATGCTACTGGTGAGCTCTTACCTCACCTTTTCACCCTTACCTAAAATTAGGCGGTTATTTTCTGTTGCACTTTCCTTAAGGTTTCCCTCACTGGGCGTTACCCAGCACCATTGCTCTATGGAGCCCGGACTTTCCTCATATGCTATCTTTCGATATTGCATCCGCGACTATTCGGTTTACTCTATTTATTATTTTACTTAAATTTCGTGTTATTGTCAATATTTCACTTACACAAACTCTTGCCAAACCAAATTTGCTAAATCAATTCCTTTATTTGAAAGTTTAATTGTTTTTTCGTCTTCTATAATTAGATTTTGTTTTATTAGTTTTTGTATTTCCACATTAAAAAATTTTTTCATGTCTATCCCAAACTTTTCTTTAAAGTCACTTTTCTTTACTCCTTCTATTTTTCTTAGCCCGAGCATAATAAATTCTTTCATTTGTGATAACTTGTCTTGCTTTTCATGAAAAATAAAGTTGTTTTCTTGTTTTCCATTTTTGTAATTTTCTATATATTCTTCTAATTTTTCTGTATTTGAATATCGTGCTCCGTCTGTATAAGAATGCGCTCCTACACCAAAGCCAAAATATTCTTTTTGCTCCCAACAGTTACTATTATGTCTAGATTCAAAACCTGGTTTTGCATAATTCGAAATTTCGTAATGTTTGTATCCGCTTTTTTCTAGCAATTCTTTTACTCTCCAATACATTTTTCTTTCTACATCTTCTTCTGGCAAAATTAGTTCTTTCTTTTTTATTTTTTCTTCTATTGGAGTTTTTTCTTCTATTATTAAAGAATAAACTGAAATGTGTTTTGGATTTAGTTTAACAATTCTCTGTATAGTTTCTTCTACATCTATTACAGTTTGACCGTGGTAGTCCTATCATAATATCTACATTAATATTTTCAAATCCAATTTTCCTTGCCATATAATATGTATTTTCAAATTCTTTATAAGAGTGAATTCTTCCAATAGTAGCTAACAAATTGTCATGTGTTTCTTGCATTCCTATACTCAAGCGATTAATCCCTATACTTTTATAAGTTTCTAGTTTTTCTTCTGTAATAGTCCCTGGGTTTACCTCTAAGGTAATTTCTGATTTTCTATAGTATTCTATTTTCTCTATTTCTTTTAAAATAGAAACAATATGTTTGCAATCTATATACGATGGTGTTCCTCCTCCTATATAAATTGTACTAATATGATTATATTTTTTCCCTAATGCTAATTTTATTCCGTCTCCTACTTCTCCGTATTTCTTGTTTTAAATATTTTACATATTCTTCTATTAATTTATCTTTATTACAATATGAAATAAAATCACAATAATCACACTTTTTTTTGCAAAAAGGAATGTGTATATACAAACCTATATCATTCAAACTTTTTTCTCTCCTTTATATTCATTTGCAATTTCTTCAATCTTTTTTAATCTATGGTTTACTCCTGATTTACCAATAGGTTCTTTTAGCATTTCTCCAAGTTCTGATAAGCTTGCTTCTGGATATTCTAATCGCAAAGTTGCAATTTCTTTTAAGTGATCTGGTAGTTTTTCAAACTTTCGAATGCTTTTTAAAAATTTAATATTTTCTATTTGCTCAATAGATGCATTAATTGTTTTATTTAAGTTTGCTGTTTCACAGTTCACTTTTCTATTAATTGCATTTTTTGTTTCTCTTAATACGCGAATATCTTCAAATTTTAAAACTGCATTGCTTGCTCCTATAAGTGCTAAAAATTTTGATATTTCCTCTCCCTCTTTTATGTATACAACATAAAATTTGGGTCTTTTTATATATTTACTAGAAATAGAAAATTCTTCTAGTATTTTCATTAGCTCTTCTGTTTTCTTTTTTGTTTTTTCTATAATTTCTAAATGATATTCTTTGTTTGGATCACTAATAGAGCCTGATTTTATAAAGGTTTCTCGAATGCAAATTCTTTTGATTTGCTCTTCTTGTTTTAAAACACTATTATTATCCCATACTTTTAAATTCATAAGCTCTTCTTTTACTTCTTTTGCAAAGGACATAAGCTATTCTCCTTTCTTTGCTACTATAACCCTATCTTGTTCATTTAAATCTTTTTTGCAGTATATATCTTTGTAATTCTCTTTTTCCAAAATTTGTATTACTGCTTGTTTTTGATTGTAACCAATTTCTAAATAGAGCATTCCATTTGGCTTCAAATAGTTTTTTGCTTGGTTTGCTATAATTTTGTAAAACTTTAATCCGTCATTTCCTCCATCTAAAGCAATATGAGGTTCTTTTTGAACTGATTTGTCTAAACGCAGAATAGTTCCTGTTTCTATATAAGGAGGGTTTGAAACCAAAATATCAAATTTCTTATTTGGTATATTTTTAAACATATCCGAAAGTATAAAATGTATAGAAACTTTATTTGCTTCTGCATTTTTAGTAGCTATTTCTATAGCTTTTTTACTTATATCACTTGCATAAATAGTAGTTTTTGTATATTTTGCAAGTGATACTGCTATAGCTCCACTTCCAGTACATAAGTCTAAAATTTCCATAGAGTCTTTAGTGTTTTTAACTACTTCTTCTACCAAAGTTTCAGTGTCGGCTCTTGGAATTAAAACATTTTCATCTACATAAAATATAAGTTTCATAAATTCTTGTTTATTTGTAATGTACTGAAGCGGTTTATTATTTGCTAGTTCCTGTACTTTTTGTAAATATAGTGTTTCTTTCTCTTTTTCTGCAATGTTTTCATATTGTAAAACAAGTTTTTCTTTTGATACATTTAAAACATGTGCCAGTAATATTCTTGATTTTAAAATAGGCTCTTCTATTTTTTGTTCTTTTAATTTTTCTATTCCAATTTCTAGCAATTCTTGTATTTTCATATTTGTTCTCCTATATAAATATATTCTACCATCTTTATAAATTAAAAACAATGACAAAACTTTAATTTGCCACTGTTTAAATATAACAAATCTCGCTTTGCAAAAACTTTTCTGTACTTTTTTAATATAACTATATACATTTAAGTTCTCAAAGAAGCATAAAGATTTGTTAACGAGAAAAATTGCTTTTCCCATTAAATAAAAAAATCCCCTGCCTTAGCCGTAAGATGAGTGAAATTTTAAGGACCTGCTCTTCACAGGTGGGTGCCTTCCTAAATACTCCTGGGTTTCTTACATAAATGCAAGCCTACACGCCATATTCAGAGACGGGCTCCCGTTTTTTATTTGTTGGTTCTAAAATTCCAATCTGCACGTACCACGCAGGGAAATAATTTTTATTATTCAATTTATTTTGTAACTTTATATTATCATATAGTATATATTTTTTTCAAATTTTATATACGCTTTTTAAGTTTTATTAAATCGTTTTATCTCGCTTTTTCTTCATTAAATCTTTCTTTTTCTATCAAAATTATTTTTTAAAATGGATTTTACTATAACTTATTAAAGCGTTCTCTTTTAGTAAAAGTAGCACTTTTGCATTCCTTCTACTGTTCCATATTTATCCATTAGTGTTTGGATATCATCAGGTGTAAATAGATATTTTGTATATCCTTTATTTTTCAAAACTTCATAGCTTTCTAGTACTTTAGTTGGTACTTCTTGTTCAATTTGCCAACCAAATTGTGGAAATATAAGCATTCTTTGTACATCACCGATTAATAAAGAAATTCTATTACTACGTTCTTCTGTTTCTTTTTTTTCTAATTTCTCCATAAATGTTTCAAATGAGCTACTTGGCGATGTAATAAATATTTGCTTATCTTTCATAATACATTGAGCAGTAGCTAAAGTTCTTCTCTCGGACAATTTGTTATGCACAATTAGTATTTTATCACTCTTAATATTGTTTTCTTCAATTATGCGAGATGAAAAACGAAAATTATCTCCTGTGTTTTGAGATTGATTTTCTATATAAATTTGTTCTTCTTTTATTCCTTCTCTTAATGCAATTTCTTTATATATTTCTGCTTCTGGCTTAAAAAATATATTTTGGGTTATTTTCCCTAAGCCTCCTGTGAATAAAATATTTTTTCCATATCCCTGTTTTAATAGTTTACTACATTTTATTGGTATATCTAAATTTGAACATCCACACCCTAGAATTAAATCGCATTTTTGAATCGGCTCATCTAATACCATATAGTTCCATATGGTTCTTAGTGTTTCTTTTTCTTCATGCATGATTTTCACCTACTTTGTTTTAATTATATTATACAATTCTTGCTTTCTAATATAGTTTTTCATTTGCCCAAACTAATTATACATATTCTAACATTATTTTTATACAAATATCAAATCCAGAGTTTCTAACACCATATGCTTTCAAGTCGATAATTAGCTGCATTCCAATTAATAATGTTCCAAAATGCTTTTACATAATCTGCTCTTTTTGTTTTATATTGCAAATAATATGAATGTTCCCACATATCTAATACTAAAATTGGCATACATCCCCAAAGTGTTAAATTTTGATGTTTTTCACATTGTAAAATTTCTAATTTAGACCATTTAGGAAC
>CAWVME010000077.1:0-15407 GCA_963930325.1 Bacillota bacterium
ATTTAAATTAATACTCAGTTACAACGCTTTGAGCATTTTTTATAATATTGTGAATTTACATTCTACAATATTTAAATTAATACTCAATTACTAATTTGCAGTAAGAACTATCTGTTCCTGCATTTACATTCTACAATATTTAAATTAATACAGGTAGCTCTTTCTTGCCCACTATTGGCGTATTTGCAGTCTATTTTCTGTCTATGTGTCATTCTTGATTTTATTTTCAATAATTTATTTATACTCGCTTGTCTCTTCTTGGACATTTTACAGTGTTTCAACCTCCTGTCGAACTCTCATGCTTTTTACACTATTCTACATCGACATATTTATAAAAAATTAGATGTGATATCTTCCTCTTTCTTACCTAAAAAATGTTTGTCTAACCATTTCTCACTTCTCGTTTGGAATACAATAACAGAATCCTTATCTTTTCTAATGTATTGGCTTAGTTCTTTTTTTAGCTTAACATATTGAGACTCTAATAGCTCTCCTTCAAAAGTTGAATTTTGAACATGTACTAAATATTTTTTGCATGTTTTAAATACATTTCTTAAAACTTTATTTCCTTGCTTTTCTTCTAAATTTATATCGTATACCAATATTACATACATTTTTTCTCACCTTTACCACCACATTTTAAATCCTTCATATGCAGTGTTCTCTAACAAATATTTTATAATTTTATAAATTTCTAAACGTATTAAATACTCATAGCTTACCTCTCTATTTAATTTTTTATGTTTAATTGTTGTTTGCATTTTTTCATCCAACTGTTTTGTAATTTCCTTTCGTGTATTTTCTTTTATGTATAGAAAGTTTAAATTAGGTTCGAAGTCAGCTTCTGTTATTTGATTTTTATTAAACATAGAAAAGATTAATCTATCTGCTAAAATTGGTTTAAATATTTCGGCTATATCTAAACAAAGCGAAAATCTTCTTTCTGACGGCTCATGCAAATAGCTAATAGTTGGATTTAGCTGCGTTTTATATAGTTCATTCAAAACACGTGTATAAATCAAAGTATTTACATAGGATATAATCGAGTTAATTGCATTGTCTGGAGGATTTTTGGTTCTTTTCTCGAAATAAATATTTTGATTTATAATTTCATTCCATGCTTGATAATATGTTTTTCTAATATTTCCCTCTATTCCCATTACTTCTTGTACATTTTTACATAAATTAATTTGTTTTCTTAAAAATTCTATTTTCTCTAAATCTTCTTTTACATTTTTCCCTCTTGTTTCATAATACCTTAAGTTCCTATATATGTTATAACTTGCCGCTTCTATAAAAGCTTTTGCTAGAAATAGCCTTTTTTCTTTATCATTATATGCATTTACTTGTTCTATCAATAATTTTCCAGATACTAGTTTTTCTTTTGCATAAAAAGTTCCTGTATAAAATCCATAATAGTTAAAAAAATGAATACTAACGCCAAATTGTGAAATAAAATTTAATAAACTTGTATTAAAGTCAAATTCTGTCATAATGTATAAATTATCTACTCTTTCAATTGGTATACTTCTCTTCATCCCATCTTTGTAGACAATTTCTAATGTGTTGTCTTTTCGTTGCAATCTTCCACTTTTATACAAATAATATGATTGTTTCATACATCCTCCTAAATATAACATAAATCATAATAGGCACATTTTTCACATAACTTTTGGTTTAATACTTCTTTTGGTTTAGTGTCATTTTGAATTTCTCTTATGTTTTTTTCTACTTTTTCTAGAACTTTTTTATCTGTTTCATCTAATTTTACCTTTTCTATTTCTTTTAGCAGTGGATAATCAATTTCCGCTTCTATGTTTTTTATTCCTTTTTTTTCTAAATAATACATATAATATTTTGTTTGCCAGATTCCAGCTTCTTCTATTGCTTTCGTTTTTTTTATTTCGTGTAAAATTGTTCCTTTTTCCATAAAATCAATATTAATTGTATTATCAATTAGTATTGATTTTTTTACTCTTTGATAGCTTGTTTCATCTAATGCTTTGCCTAGTGATACTAACTCACTATTTTGTTCCATGTTAATTTCGTTTACAAAATACCATAACTTTCGCTTACAAACAAAATAATAATAAACCATCATTCCAGTAATTTCTTTCACTTTTTCCCCCTTAAATAAAACTATCATCCTGTTCTTGTTTTATTAGACCTCTTCCTTCTAAAGTTTTTTCATTAAATTCATAAATGTAACGTGTTCTATGGATATTACTATATGGATAAAATAATTCTTCTCTGTCGTATTTTAATCCATAATAATCAGTTACTGTAATAATATATTTTTCAATTTCCTCTTTTATTTTTATTTTTTCTTGTACATCTATTTTCCCTTTTAACTTTGTTTCCCATTCTTCTATTTTTCCTTCATTATATAACGCTTCATAAATTGTATCAGGTATAAGTGAAACACTTTTTATATCTCTAAATTCTTTTTCTACTTCACTTTTTTCCAGTCTATATGGAGTAATCTCTTTTAATAGTTGCATTCTATTCTTAATTTTTTGATAATATTTTGATTCTTTCAATTTTACATTTTTATTTATATCGAATATATTTTCTATTATTTTTACTTTTTCTTCTTCTGTTAAAAAATTTCCATCGTATTTTAATAATTCTTGTAATGAAAACTCATAAATTTCCGGATCAATTATTTTTGGGACTCCGCTCTTATTATCGTAAATATAAACATTCGGTTCTTCCTTTGTATATTCTCTTTTTCTATATACTCTTCCCATTCTTTGGAATAAACTATCAGCAGAGCACATATCTGTATACACAATATCAAAGTCTATGTCTAAACTTGCTTCTACTATTGTAGTAGATATCCAAATTCCATTTTCCTTATTTATATTTCGATCTGTAAATCTCATAATTGAATTTTCAAGTAATTTTCGATGCAATTTTAAATAATTACTATGTAATAATTTTCTATTTTCTCCCTCTAAATTTTCATATAGTTCTTGTGCTTTTTTTATAGTATTTGTTAATATAAGTACCTTATATTTTTTTGCTTTTTCTTTTATTTCTTCTATATTAAAATCACAATTTTTAAATATTTTTATTTTATGTCTTTTTTCGATTGGAGCTTTAAATAATATTGGCTGTCTTTTATAATGAATGTTTAGTTCGTTCAATAAATCATATAATACAGGAGGAAATGTTGCCGTCATAATTGCAAATTTCCCTCCCATATCTGTAATCATTTTTAGTCCTATTAGTATATAAGCTATTAGCTCAGGAGAATACATTTGAATTTCGTCAATTACTATTTTTGAATAACTTAGCGTTGCCAGTATTTCTTCATATCCATTATATCTAAAAACAATTTTAAATAACTGATCTACTGTTGTTATAATTAGCGGCGCTGATAATCTTCTGGCTCTATCATAGCTATTAATTTCATATTCACTAGCATGTTCTAGATAATATGCATATGCATCCGAATGTAGCAATAATACTTTATGATATTTAATTTCTTCTTCGATGCGTTTTTGTATTGCGTTAATTGATATTTTTAGAGGTAATGTATAAAATGCTTTTGTGTTTCCTATCCATAAAAGTGCTGCCTCAGTCTTTCCGCTTCCACATGGTGAAATAACAATAATATTTTCATCTTGATTTTCCATCATATATCGTTGAACTTCTCTATAATTATTTTTATGATATTCTTTTATCTGTTTTTTCACTTTTTGTGCCACACATTCTCCACAATCTTCTACAGTTTCTTCGATTAGAACATTTTTTTTATTTAAGCTTGCTATATAATCCAGTTTATTTAGTAAACCTTTAATAAGAATATATTTTTTATTTTTCATTTGTTCTTCATCTTCTAAATAATCTGGTATCATTAAATATCTTTGAGAATATGGTTTAATTTCTTTTAAATTAATAGAATAAAATTCGCCGAAATTTTTTACTTGATCTATTAATTCTTTTTGCATTTTTATTTTATCAAATTCTATCTTGTCTCGATTATGATGATAATACACCGCAGAGAGTATAATTTTCGTGTTTTCTTCTCCATATAAATTTTTTAAAAAATTAGTATCTATAAAAAATGGACTCAAAAAATTATGTGGCACTTCCTCTTCCTGTTTATTTTGGTCTGTAATTTTTTCATATCCTTGTTTTTGATACAATTTATTTTGAAATTTTATATTCATTTTGCCCAAATCATGGTATTTTACAGCATATTCTAACAATTCCCATTCTTCTTTTGTCATAATATTAGGATATAGTTGTTTTAAAATTTCATATTGTTTTAATAAATCCGCGGTGTGTTCTTTTATTGTTTTTTCAGGATTTGTTTTTGCTAAATATCTATTTTCCATTTTTCTCCTTTTATGCTAAAAAAATAATTTCTTCTCCATCTGTTATAACTTGTGCACCTTCTTGTATAACACTTCCCTTGCTCACATGTGTTGCATAAATTTGTTTTTCCCAAAATCGCACTCCCGTTTTTGGATTTACTGTATATTTTTTGTTTAATTTATATATTGTTGCTTGTGACTTACAGTCTCCTGCTTTTAAGTAACCTTCCGGAATATATGCATCCTGTTTTAATTCATAGTCTTGCTTTAGTTCTTCTTGTATTATATCTATTTTGTCTACATTTTCCATTACCAATAAATCTTCTCTTCTTCCTAAACTTAAATATTCTTCTGGATTTTTTAATTTTTGGTATATGTAATCTATCTTATTTTGGTCATTAGGGCATATATGTAATAGTAATTTGACTTCAGAAAGTAATTCTATATTGGCTGGACCTTGTACAATTCCTGTATCTTTTTCCATATCTTTGTGTGGTACTTTTAAAGAATGTCTCCCTTTTGGATCATAGAAACCAGGTTTGAACTCATATTTTGTATACATTTCATTTAGTCTAGTATAATAATTCCCCTGTATACTAATGTCCATATCCACATATTCCTCAAATCCACAGGCTGCATGTACCATTCCAATAACAGTAGAATATGGTGGTAATGGATAAGATTCCTTTATTTTTAAACTACTTGGCTTTCTATAAGAGGCTAAAGTCTGTCTTGCAATTATTTTAATTGCTTTCATTATTAGCATTCCTCCTCTATTTTTGAAATAAGATTATTAAAAAACTCACTAATACTTACTGTTTTTAATTCTTCTTTAATTTTGCTATTGTTTTCAAAAATTCCATCTATATAACCTACTTGTGTATTATTTTTTGTATCTTCTCCTTCTTCTATTATTTCTTTTAAAATTTCCCATTTTAATTTGTTTTGTTCTAATTTAACCCTATTTTCAAAATATGGATTTTTTCTGTTGTAAATTCCACCTATTATAAATATTGGTGCTAAATTTTCTCTTCTACCTCGAATATCTCTATATAAAAATTGAATTGTTGTTAATAATTTTTTTATTCTTCCCTTTTTCTCTTCTTCTGGTAAATCAATTTCTCCGTCTATTCCTATCTTATCTAAATCAATTGTGACTGTGTAAGAATAATATGATTTATGAATTTCACTTTGGGCAATTGAGTTATTAGAGTCCGCTCTTCTTGCTAATCCTGCATTTGTTAAGAAATCCATATCGCTGTTGTATTCTTCTAATGAAATAGCATTACTTAATCGAACTACCGCATTACGAGTATTAGCCCCCTTGCCGCTTTCTGTTTTCATATATCCGAAGAGATCAATTTCCGGATAATCCGTAATACTTGCATTTGGATCAAATTGGATTACCTTTTTTTCTCCAGTTCCAATAGCTTGTACTGGTGTGTTATCACACCCCATTTGCTCTACTATGTTATATCTAATAGCTTGCCTTGATATATAAGAATAACTGTTTCCGTCTCCTCTTGTTAATTTTTTTAATGTAGTAATATTGCCAAATCCCTCTCCGTAATTTGCTCCCTCTGCTTCTATTATCATGGTAATTGTTAATCCTTTATTTTTCATTCTAAATTCCTCCTTTATTTTCACCAATATATGATTCTAGCCCAATAATGTAGGCATATCCTAAACTTCTAAAACTGTCTTTATCTGTTAGCATTTTTATAAAAGCTCCCGTAGCTGGTAAAGCTTGTCCAATACTTCCATACATTCTCGTTACAATATCTATAAATAATTCTGGATTATTAACTCTTAAACTATTACTTAATTTTAAAATATATCCTTTTAGTTTATTGCTATTTACTTCTTCAGTAAAATAATACTGTTTTAACCATCTTCCTGCATTTTTCATTTCTATTTTCATGTTACTTAATTCTTTTTGTTCATCCACAGTTTTTCCTCCTATACTAAAAATTTGTATTTCCACAATATCTTGTGCAAAATAAATATTCTTTTCTTTTTCTACCCCTTCTGCAATTATTTCTTGCAATAATGAATATTGATTTTTATTTTCTAAAAAATTTTTTAATACTTCCATATATACATTTTTTGAATTTACATATTTACTTAAAAGATTTTCAAATTCTTTTTCTAATTTTTTATAAGTTTTCAATTTTTCTTTTGAAATAATATTAAATTCATAGGAAATATTGTCATTGTCTTTTGTTATCCTTTTAATAACTTGTATGTTACTTGGTTCATAATAGGCAATACTTTTTTCTGATGAATGTTCAATTTCACTTATGAGTTGTAGAAACATTTTTTGTTCTGAATTTTCCATGTTATTTAATTGCTTTAATTTAGTTTCATTATTATTTTTTATTAATTGTTTCATATGGTTATTTTGATTAATAAATATTCCTTGATTTTCACATATAGTAAATCCTAATGGAACACAGGAATAAATTAAGTTACATACTGGACACAGAATAGCGTCTTCTGTGTAATTCCAAAACATTGATGTTTTCTTCTTTCCATCTACTCCTACATCTTTTAACCATGCCATTCCAAAACTTTCGCTTTTTCCAACCGGATTTCCACATTCAATACAAGTGTAATCACTTTTATTATCTTTGCTTAAATATTTTTGTATTGGCTCTAAAAAATATTTTTTGTATTCCTGTGTAATATCACTTTTATTAGCATTTTTATTTAAGAAGGAAACATTTTCCCAGAAAAGTCGAATTTTTGTATAAATAATATCTTTCATGCAATAAGTTTCTTTGTGTCTTTTTAAATAAGAAATTATATTTAGTAGTTTTTCTTTCTTTTGGTTCAAGTTTATTTCTTTTTTTATTTTTTCTATTTCGTCATATGGATCATAATTATCTATTTGCTTTATAAATTCATAGCCAGATTTATAACTTGCGCTTTCCATAATTTTTTTTATTATCTTATATTCTGTTTCTATCTTTTCTTCTGCTTCTTGTTCTTCTACATTTATATTCTGAATTATACTTTCTTTTTCTATTGCAGTTTTCCATTTAGTATCTTCTTCATATTCTAATAGCATAGCCTGAATATAGTCTTTTTGAAACTCTTCTAAAGCCTTTGTATCTATTTTCATACAGTTATTGTCAAAGCTTACAAGTGAGAGCTTTTCAGCTTTTTCTAATACTCTATAAAATCCTAGCATTCCACTATTAAATAAAAAATCATTAAGTCTTAATTGTATTTGCATTTTTTACCTCCTTTCTTTTAAATTATTTCGAATAGCCCAAAACCTAAACCCTTCTTTGTTCCTAAGCCACTTTGGTATAAATATTTTAGTAATTTTTTATTCCCTGTTAGCTTAAATGTGCCAAGAGAACTTTCTATTTTATATTCATATACTTTTACAATTGCTTTTTTGGGTTGCACTGCTTCTATTTTGAATTCATCTAATAGACTTTCGTCTAAGTTCTCGTTTTTCATTTGTTCTTTTATATTAATTTTTAAATATTTTTCAAACTCTTCTTTTTTTTCAAAAGAATAATACATATCTTTTAGAGTTTCTCTATCGTGATTTCTAACAATAAGTGGAGATTCCATTTTAATATAAATTACATTACTTGTGATTTCTTTTTCTGAAAGAATTAAAATTTTATTTAAAGTGATAGAATTTTGATATAAAGAAAATTTCTTGTTTTTTTGTTTCACGAAGCTATTATAAAAATGTAGTGCGTGAGCATAATTATAAAAAGAAAAAACAACTTGGAAATAATTTTGAGATAAATCAATTATTTCATTTCTAAATTTTGGTTCCGGAAGAAGCGGTGCAAAAGTAAAACTTTTCATTTTGTTCTCACCCTTTTTGTATAATTCTTTATATAAATTTTCATCATATTCTTCTAAAGCATGTTTTATAAAACTAACCAAACTCTTTCTATATTGTATATCTAATTCTGGTTTTTCTAAATTAAAAAACAATTTTATTCTCATTTTCTCACCCCCATTCTTTTTCCCGTTTTATGCTTATATGTCACATCATATACTATTTTTCGTCATTAATCAATCTTATATGTTAAATTTAATAAATTTTATAGTTAAATCTTTCCTTGCAAAAATTTTTCTCTACTTTTTTAACAGCTATATATGTTTAATTTTCTAAAGAAGCATAAAGATTTTTCTGTGCGGGTTTTTTTATGGTATAAGAAAAATTGTTTTTCTTATATCATAAAAAACAGCCATTCTTTTATTTAAAGAATAGCTGTTTTAGGGGAATTTGTTATGTTATTAATTTACTTATTTCTCTTTGTGATAATACTACCTTGCGAAACCAATTTTTCGTTAATAACTAATCCTGGAATGTTTTGCACATTATATCTCTGAATAGCTTTTTTATCATCTAATTTTTCTAGCTGAATTTCACTATTCACTTCTTCTATTGCTCTAGTTACCATTTTATACAGTTGCATTCCATTTTTACAATTGGCTCCAATGATTTTTATGTTCAAATAAATCACTTTCCTTTCTTATTTTATTCTCTATAGAATCACTCTCCTTTCTATGATTTTATTTTACCTATCTTTTGTGTTCTTTTATTGTCTTCTTTTTGGATATTTAGTAAATACTTTGTAACCAATTTATGAACTTGCTTTTGTTTTCATAATAGTCTGTATAAATATTTTTTACAAATTTCGACACACATTATTTCCAAAATATGGTAAAATTATGTTAAGATATATCTTTTTATTCTTGTTTCCTAAAGTTTGAAGCTAGTAATTATAGGCAACTTCTATATAGTTACTAGCTTCTTTCGTTATACTGTTGATTAATATTTTCTATACATTGATTAATTTTGTTTATGTCACAACCTTTTACAATTTCATTATCGTCTAGATGATATTTTTCTTTTAACTTTATAATTCTATTTACACTTTGCTCTATTCTTTTTGCTTTTATTTTTCCGTTTTCTACTAGTTTTTGTATCTTTTGAATAACAACTTTCCCCTCATTATTTTTAAATCGAAATAAAAGAATATCATTTCCTGCTTCAAGAGCTTTCACTGTTGCCAATTTCACTCCATACACAAAACGAATTGCTCTCATATTCAAATCATCTGTAATAATTAGCCCATTGTATTTATATTTTCTTCTTAGAAATTTTATAATAAATTCTCTAGAAAGCGAGCACGGGTATATTTTGTTTACATCATTAATTAATAAGTGCCCTAGCATAATAGCTTCGGCTTGGCTTTTTATGGCATTTTTAAAAGGAATTAAATCTTCTTGTTCAAGTTCTGAGATTTTTTTGTGAATAATAGGTAAAAAATAGTGTGAATCTTTTGTTGTTGCTCCATGTCCTGGGAAATGTTTTATAACAGAAATCATGCCTTGGTCTTTTAGTCCATTCATAAATTCTATTCCATATCTACTTACTGTATGCGCATCTTTTCCATAACACCTATCACCTATTGCATGATTGTCTTCAAATCTTTGTATGTCTAATACAGGCGCAAAGTTTACAGAAAATCCAGAATCTTTTAATAATTTTCCAATTACCTTTCCTGCTTCATGTACTAGTTTTATATTTTGTGTACTTGCTAATTTTTTTGCAGTAATTAAATTTTTAATTTCTTGTGGCATTCGATTTACTCTGCCACCTTCTTGGTCGATAGCAATAAAAAGGGGAATTTTATTAACACAATTTAATTTTTTTAAATCATTTACCAATTTTATCATTTCATTATAATTTTTAAAATTCTTTTTATACAAAATAACTCCACCAATTTTATAATTTTGAATCATCGTTTTTATATTTTTATTAATTGTGCTACCTTCCATTCCAACCATAATCATTTGTCCTATTTGTTCTGTTACAGATAACTCATTAGCATTCATATTTTTGCCCTATATTAGCATTTAGCTAAATCCCCTTCTTTTATATTTTCATTTTTATTATAGCATTGGTCTATATAAAAAGATATATCTTTTTTAATAATTTATTACTAAAAAATTAAAAAATGCTAAATTCGTATTTTAATATTTTTATTATAGAATGTAAACATCGAAATATCTTGAAAACACTATTCACCTGCCACGTCTAATATTGACATTTTATAATCTATGAGCATATAAACTAAATCAGTTAAATTAGTATCGTTATTTTTTGTCGAACAGAAAAAAGCACTTTTAAAAAGTGCTTCAATTTATGTATTGGTGCGCCATCCCAGACTCGAACCGGGGACCCACTGATTAAGAGTCAGTTGCTCTACCAACTGAGCTAATGGCGCATATTGATAATATTATAGTTCCTTTTGTTTGGCTTGTCAATACATTTCCTTAGAATTTTCTAATCGTTTATATTTCACATTTATTCATTTTCTTCTTTATTAATAAATTTGGGATACATCGCAACAATCACATCTTTTATTATTTTTAGTTCCTTTTTGTTACATCTTTCAATTATATTTTTTATAATTTCTTCATCTTTATAGTCTCTCTCTTCTTGTTTATCCCCATATAGCAAAAAGTCTGTACTCACTTTCAAAGATTTACTTAGTTGATGAATTGTGTGCACACTGCAACTTTTTTCTCCTTTTTCTAGTCTATTTATATAATTCTCTGTCCTATCTACACACTCTGCTAACTTTTCAACCGTTAACCCCATTTGTTTTCTGCTTATTTTTACCCTATTTCCAAAACCTATCCAATCCTCAAATTCATTTCTGTACATAATACCGCCCCCATTAGTTACAACTATTTATTACTATTGGTATTATTACATGTTTTCACAAATCTTATTATTGTCTATTTATGTCAAATTATTTTTCCTGATAGGCAAAATAGAGGTATAAAAAAATTCATGATTTATCTGTTGTCTCTTCTTTCGATCTTGCTTTGAGCATTTTTAAATACTTGTTTTTTATATTTTTGCAAAATTGATAACTTATTTCTCCAGAAAATTGGTGCATCTCTCCAAGTTCTTCATAATACTTATTATTAGTATATACCATATACTCTGCTCTTTCTTTTTCAGAAATATGATGTACTTCAAAACAGCAGTAATCATATACATTATTAGCAAAAAATTCAATTTCCATTTCTGTCATATTTTTTATTTTTTTTCTAACATCCTGTTTTATTTTATCTATAAATTCCGCTCGATAACTTTTTTGCAGTATTTTGCTATATTTTTTTTGTATATTATTTTTATTTTCTTTCAATTTTTCTACCTCCTTTCTTTATATTTTCCTAATATATACTTTTATCATTTTTTAATGTATTACTTTTATTTTTATACTGTAAGTAAATATATAATCTTGTTTTAAAACATTTTTATTTTACTTATACTATAGAAAAGAGGTGAATTTATGATTAATCAAACACCAGAAAACAAATTTAAAAGTATTACTTTAGGGAAAAACATAAAAGGTATTAGGCATCGTATGAAATGTACACAAGAACAGTTTGCTGAAAAATTAGATATTAGTTCTCAGTTTTTAAGCCAGGTAGAACGTGGTATAGCCGGCATTAGTTTGGATACAGCTATTCGAATATGCCATATTTCTCATTGTTCTCCTACTGTTTTATTGAAAGACTTAGTAGAATTATCAGACACATTAGACAAATATTCGCTCCTATCTGATACAAACAAAAATGTAGTTAACCAATTGATAGAAGTCTTATTAAATAATCAAGATTAAAAGCATTTACAAAATTGTAAATGTTTTTTATTGTCTAATTCATATAGTTTGCAATGTATCCCTATTTTTATTATTCTTGTTATTTTTTGTTTCAAGATTAAAAAAACGATTTATCTAATATTCTGTTCTTTTTTACTTTCACATTTATGTTTTTCTACTTTATTATAACAAAGTTTTCATGTTTTCCATTATTATTTTATCAAACACTATTTGTAATAGATAAGTTTTTATATTTATGTTTTTGTATAATATTTTTATAGTTTCACTTATAATTTTTAAAAGCTAAACAGTTTATATATTTCTACATAAACTGTTTAGCTTTTTTAGTATATAGCATAAAGAAACCTACTTCACTCTTTTTAGTTGTTTTCTATTTGTGTGTTTTCTGTTTGAGTGTTCTCCATTGGTTGTTCAATTTGTTCCGTTTGTTCTTCCTCTGGTTCAGTTTTTACAATTGCTGGTCCCTTTGTTCCTCTTTTTACAATTTTAGTCATTGCGCTGTATGTATCCTCCGACAATACTTCCTGTGAAACTACACTTCCATTTAATATTAATATTTTGTATGCTATACTTCTGCAGCCATTCGCTCCATATTGTACAATTTTTTCTTGGCCAATTTCCATACTTGCATCTTCTTCATATTTTGTTGTATATGGTATACTAGCTGTTACCTTCGATTCTATTTTTACCACATACTCCACTTCTTCTTTTGCTCCATAAAGTTTTACTTCGCAAATTCCATTAGAAACATTACATATAATCTTTACTGGATATTTTCTAGAATTTCTAAATTGAAAATCAATTGTTCCATAGTTTACTGTAGCATCTCTACCGGCACTTACATAAGACGTCAAAAATTGGTGATTTTGTCTTTCCACAATTTCTAAATTAGCTAATAATGCCACATTATATAGAGTAGATGATACTTGACAAATTCCACCTCCGTATCCTGTAACGACTTTTCCTCCTTCATAAACTCCTGCTGGCTTAAATCCAGCTTCTGGTGTTCTTTTTCCCACTACTTTGTTATAAGAAAATACTTCTCCTGGCATTAATACCAGTCCATTAATTTTTTGTGCTGCTATTTCCATATTTGTACTTCTGTTTCTTTCACTTGCATCATATTTAGTAGTATAAGAGGACAATAAATCTGGAAAGGCCTCTGTCCCTATCTTAGATGTAGTAACACTTGGTTCTATATATTTCAACGGAATTTTATATTCTTCTTGTTCTGTTTCTAGTAAAGCTCTAGCCTCTTCTAAAGTAATGGCAAAGTCAACTCCATTAACATGTGGATATATTTTAAAAGGATTTGTTTCGTAATAAGCATCTTTTGGCTCTGTATACACTTCCGAATAAATTTCATCTATGTTCAACTTGTCTGGTTCTTTGTATTCCACCTCTATCTCTATAATTTTCTCTCCATTGCCTTGCATTGCATTTAAAATTTCTTCTTTTGCTTTTTCCTTTTTTATTACTGTTCCATAATGTCCTTTTGTTATAATCAAATAATCATCTTCTATATAATAAGCTCCCTCTATAACAGAATCTGGTAGTTTTTTTGATGTATCTGCAATAATTTCATCTAACTTTTGCTCATTATAAACAAATTCTGGTTCTATATTTGTATTTTTGATTAATGCATATAAGATATTATAATTATTTACTATAATATTTCCGCTTCTTCCTATAGAATAAGCTATATCAACTGCAGTATCTAAATCATAACTTGCTTCTATTTGCTCTGCTGCAATAGTTACTTGAAATTCTTTATATTTCAATTCTACTGCTTTTTCTAATTCTAATTTTATAATTTCTTCTAGTTTCTGTTTAGCCTCATCTTTAGTCAAGTTAGATACATCTATATTTTTAATTAGAACTCCTTCCATAATTTTTGTATTATTGATATTTATCAATGCAAATATAGTTGAAAGAAGTAGACCTAATATAATCAAAATTCCTACAAATAACAGCCAGAAAACACCTTTTTTCTTATCTTTATTTTTTTCTTTATTTGTTTCTTCATTCTTGTGCTCATGCGATTTTTCTTCTTTACCTGTTTTTTCCGAATCAATATTTAATGTTTCTTCTGTTTTCACTTCTACTTGTTTTTCTATTTCATCTTGTTCTTCTTCTTGCACCATCTCTTCTTTTTCTTCTAGCTTTTCACTTTTATTTTCTGGCTGTATATTTATTTTCTCTTTTTCTTGTTCATTTTCATTCATCATTTTTACCCCTTATTCTACAATTTTTCCTTAAGAAAAAGTCCTTAAAAAAATGATACCATAAAATTATTTCTTTTACAACTAATAAAATAAAATATGTTTATTTTATTTTATGGAATTCCTTCCAAAGTATTACTCTATTTCTTAAAAAAGACTTCAATAACAGATTCTTCTAATGATTCTGCAATTTTTTCCATGATTTGAGCAGATGGATTTGCTCTTGTCCCTCTTTCAAGATGACACAAATACCCTATTGATATGCCCGCTAAACTGGAAACCGTTTCTAATGTTAGTCCTTTCTTTTTTCTGATTTCTCTTATTCGATTCTTGTACATACAGGTTACCTCCTTTGTCTACTTGGCAATTATTTTATCACTGCTTTTTTGACAAGTCAATACTTTTTTCTACTTTTTTTTATTTACTGCTAGACAATTCATATTTTTTTGTATATAATAAGAAAAAATGTAAAAAAAAGAGGTAAAAAAGTATGATTGGAGATATGATTGCAAAAATCAGGAAAGAAAAGGGAATATCGAAAACAGAATTAGCAAGACGTACGGATATTAATATTGGTCATCTTACTCATATTGAAAAAGGTGAAAGAAATCCAAGTCATAAAGCTTTAAAAAATATTTGTAAAGCTTTAGATGTTCCTTATCAACAATTAATGTATACTTATGATAAGCAAATTAGCGGAAGTCAAGAAAATTATCACCTAATCGAGCATATTTCCTATAACAGAGTATTAGCTGTAGATTCTATCAATGGTTTTATTGAATGTCCATCTAATGTTCCAAGCTCTGCTATTGCTGTAAAAATCCAAGACGAATCTATGCAACCAGCTTTTGCCAAAGATTCTTTTGTTTTTGTAGAATTTAATTCTCCTTTGGATAACAAAGATGTTGGTTTATTTAGTTTAAACGACAAAATTCTCATTCGTCGCTTCTTTTTTAAAAAAGGAAAAATTACTTTAAAAGCCGAAAATCCAAATGTAGAAGATATTTTAGTTACTGATGCTGATAATTTTTACATTATTGGTAAAGTTCTTTCATAAATTTACAAAAAAATCAAAAATTTTGTAAAAAACACTTGAATAAAAATATTAATAATACTATAATAATATTTGACAAAAGATAAGTAAGGAGAAAAGAATATGGAATTAACAAAAAATA
>CAWVME010000078.1:0-9031 GCA_963930325.1 Bacillota bacterium
GTGCTAAAAAAATCTTTAGCACTAAACTTAAAACCAATTGTAGTTATTAATAAAATTGATAGACCAGGAGCAAGACCTTTAAAAGTAGTAGATGAAGTTTTAGAATTATTTATTGAATTAGGAGCAAATGATGAACAATTAGACTTCCCAGTTATCTATGCTTCTGGAAAGCAAGGAACAGCTACTTTAAAACTAGAAGAGCAAGGAACGAACTTAAAGTGCCTATTTGATACCATTGTAAATTACGTAGACCCTCCGGCATGTGAAATTGATGGGACATCTCAAATGTTAGTATCTAATATTGACTATAATGATTATGTAGGAAGAATTGCAGTAGGAAGAATAGAAAGAGGAACTTTAAAAACAGGACAACCTGTAGTAATATGCAAAAATGATAAAAACGAAACTGGAAGAATTGTAAAAATGTACACCTATGTAGGACTAAAAAATGAGGAAGTAGAAGAAGCTTTAGCTGGAGATATTGTAGAAATTGCTGGAATTACAAATATAAATATCGGAGACACTATATGTGATATTAATAATCCGGAAAAAATAGATTTTGTAAATATAGATGAACCAACTGTATCCATGACATTCAGTGTAAATAATGGGCCTTTTGCAGGAAAAGAAGGACAATTTATTACTTCTCGTCATATCCGTGATAGACTATATAAAGAATTAGAAAGAAATGTAAGTTTACGAGTAAAAGATACAGAATCGGCAGATTCTTTTGAAGTGTCTGGACGTGGAGAACTACATTTATCAGTACTAATTGAAACTATGAGAAGAGAAGGATATGAATTGCTTGTATCAAGACCAAGAGTTATTTATAAAGAAATAGATGGAAAAAAATGTGAACCAATGGAAACATTGGTAGTAAATGTACCAGAAGACGTTATTGGAAATGTAATAGAAAAATTAGGAAAAAGAAAAGCAGAAATGCAAGATATGGTACCAGAAGAAGATGGAAGAACTACAATTCAATTTAAAATACCATCAAGAGGATTAATTGGTTACAGAAGTGAATTTATGACTGATACTAGAGGTGAAGGAACAATTAACCATGTATTCTGTGGATATGAAGAATTTAAAGGAGAAATTCCAACTAGAACAAGAGGAACTTTAATTGCGTTTGAAAAAGGAACTTCTACTACATATGGACTATATAATGCACAGGAAAGAGGGGACTTATTTATAGGGGCAGGAACTGAAGTATATGAAGGAATGATTATCGGACTAAATTCTAGAGGAGAAGATATTGCAATTAATGCTTGTAAAGAAAAACATTTAACAAACACAAGAGCTTCTGGTTCTGATGATGCGTTACGTTTAGTACCACCAATTGAATTCACACTAGAAAAAGCAATTGAATTTATAGGAGAAGATGAACTTGTAGAAGTAACACCAAAAAATATAAGGCTAAGAAAGAAAATTTTAGATAGTAAAATGCGCGAAAGAGAAGCAAGAAAATAGGAAAGCATAATAGACTTATTATGAATGAAACAAAGATATAAATGTGGGCTCAAAAATATTGGATTGCAGATGTGTGTTAGATGTCTGAAATCTAATGATTGTCCGAAAGGAAACATAGAAATGAACAAAAAAGAACTACAAAAAATAAAGGAAAAGGCATTAGAAGAACACATACCAATTTTAATGGATGATACACTAGAAACCATAAAAAATTATCTAGAAAATAAATCTATTAAGAATATGCTAGAAATAGGAACAGCAGTTGGATATTCAGCTATTTGCTTTTCGGAGCTAATAGAAGAAAATGGTAAAATAGATACTATTGAAATTGACGAACAAAGATATTTTACGGCAAAAGAAAACTTTAAAAAAACAGAAGTAGAAAATAAAATTAACATTTACTTAGGAAATGCTGTAGAAATACTTCCAACTATGAATAAAAAATACGATGCCATTTTCATAGATGCAGCAAAAGGGAAATATCCTATTTTCTTAAGAGAAGCAATTCGTTTATCCAAACCAGGAACCGTTATATTAGCAGATAATGTTTTATATAAAGGATATGTTTTAGGAAACTATAATAAACATAAACAAAGAACTGCAGTAACACATTTACGAGAATATTTAAAAGAAGTACAAGAAAACGAAAAATTGCAAACAGAAATTCTAGAAGTAGGAGATGGACTTGCTGTTAGTATAGTAAAAAAATAAAACAAGTTATAACTTGTTTTATTTTTTAGCCTAAATTCAAATATTTTATACAAGAAAGTACTGTATCTGTAATAAAAATGAATATAAAACTATATAGTAAAATATTTTGCAATTTTACTGGAATGTAATCTAAAATTTTATTCACATTTTTTTCTATAAATGGGTGCACTTTATTTACAAACAAAATTGCAATTACACCCCAAACAATAGAAAAGAAAATACTAATTCTGCCGTTTAAATTAAAAAATTCATTAGAATAATCCCAACATTTAATTTTAAAACAGGCCTCTAAAAAATAACTTACAAAATATTCAAAAACAGAGAAGATGGAACCTGCATACACAAATAGCTTAAAACTGTTCTTTTTATAATTAGAAAAGAATAGGATTAGAGTAATGGCGCCATAACCATAAATAGGACAAATAGGTCCATATAGAAAACCACGTTTATAAAAATAACCGACATCATAAATAGCATATAAAGTTTCTAAGCCCCAGCCTAAGAAAGCATAGATAAAGAAGTATAAAATAATTTTATAAAATTTATTATCTAATAGCTTTTTACTACTCATAATAATCCCCCTAAACATTGTTATCATACCAAAAAAACTAAAAAATGTAAAGCATGTAAAATAATTCTTAAGAAGTTATTACAAAACTTGTACCAAAATACTTGTAAAATATAATAAAAAAATGTAAAATATTAAAAGAAAATAGAATTAAGGGGATAGTCATGAGAATCTTAAAAGGGCATACAAAAATTTTATTAATGTTAATAGATGTAATTATTATTGGAATAGCTTACTACTTAACATCTTTTTTAGTTTATGATATATTTTATATTAACTCAACAATTTTGAAAGAGAGAATTGTCAATACAATTTTAATTTCTATATTCGCATATGAAATATTCTTGAATTTATTTCAAACTTACAAAAACATAACAAAATATGAAAACGGTTGGGACTATGTTAGATATATTTTAATATGTCTTATGTCTTCTGCTTTTATTTCAGTTATAAATATGCTATTTGATTTAAACCTTTTATCCGTAAAAATGAATTTATTAGCAGCAACTGTTATTGCAGGAATGTTTATCATATATAGATTAATGATAAGATTTTTATTAAATAGTTTGATACCCAATAATAGAAATGGAAAAGAAACAGTAGAAAAAACGAAGAACTTATTAATTATCGGCGGAGGTAATGCTGCTAGCCAAATTATAAAATCTATTAAATCTAGTATGAAAAATACTTACAATATTATCGGAATTATTGACGATGACAAAAGCAAGTGGAATTATGCTATATCCGGAATTCCAATAATAGGTGGAAGAGAAAAAATTATAGAAATTTGTAGGAAAAACAAAATTGATGTTATTTTCTTTTCTATTAGCAACATAAAAAATGAAGACAAGAAAGAAATTATACACATATGCCAAAACACAGGTGCTAAAATTCGTATTCTTCCAAGTACAGAAGATATTATAAAAAATAAAAAGATATTAGAAAATTTAAGAGATGTTGAAATAGAAGATATTTTAGGAAGAGAGCCTATTGTATTAGACAATAAAAATATAAAAGAATTAATTGAAAATAAAATCATTTTAGTTACTGGTGGTGGAGGCTCAATTGGATCAGAACTCTGTAGACAAATTGCAAAATATAATCCTGATAAGTTAGTAATTTTTGATATTTATGAAAACAATTTATATAATATAGAAATGGAATTAAAAGCAAATTACCCACAAATTTCTGTACTTGCACTAGTAGGAAGCGTTAGAGATAAAGCAAAATTAGAAAATGTATTTGATACATATAAACCATACATTGTGTTCCATGCAGCGGCTCATAAACATGTTCCTTTGATGGAAGTAAGCCCACTAGAAGCAATTAAGAATAATATTTTTGGTACATATAATGTCGTGAATTTATGTGATAAATATAATGTAAAAAGGTTTACTCTAGTATCTACAGATAAAGCAGTAAATCCTACCAATATTATGGGAGCAACCAAAAGAATGTGTGAAATGATTGTGCAAGCTAAAAACATGGTAAGCAACACAGAATATGTAGCTGTTAGATTTGGAAATGTTTTAGGAAGTAATGGCTCAGTTGTTCCTTTATTTAGAAAGCAAATTGCAAGTGGAGGGCCAGTAACAGTAACGCACAAAGAAATTACTCGATTTTTTATGACAATTCCAGAAGCAGTAAGCTTGATATTACAAGCAACAGCGTATGCTAATGGTGGAGAAATATTTGTGCTAGATATGGGAGAACCTGTAAAAATATATGACTTAGCAGAAAGCTTAATAAAATTATCTGGGTTTGAACCAAATGTAGATATGCCAATTAAAATAACTGGACTAAGACCTGGCGAAAAATTATATGAAGAATTACTTATGTCTGAGGAAGGTTTGCAGAGTACAAAGCACAATAAAATATTTGTTGCTGAACCTTTAGATATTTCTCAAAAACAAATTGAAGAAAAAATAGAAATGTTAAACGAATTAATAAAAGATGAAAACATATCAAAAGAAACTATAAAGCAAACAATAAAACAAGTAGTGCCAACTTACCATGAAGCAGAAAATAAGTAAAACACTTATATAGAGGATAGTATGAAAAAAACGCAAATTATATTAGGAATATTGATTATTATTTGGATGATAGCAATATTTTGCTTTTCTGCACAAGATGCAGACGATTCGAGTAGAACTAGTGGAAAAACGTTAAAAGTAATTGTAGATACGTTACCAAAAACGAAAGATTTAAAAGAATATGAAAAAGAAAAAATCGTAGAAGATTTACAACCGGTAATAAGAAAATTAGCACATTATTCTATTTATACTTTGGGAGGAGCTCTACTATATGCTTTTTTTCACACAATGGAACTTACAAAGAAAAAAACACTTACATATACAACATTAAGTGGAATATGCTATGCTATTACAGATGAATTTCATCAATATTTTGTAGATGGACGAAGTTGCGAAATACGAGATGTATGTATTGATGCAGCTGGAATTATAACTGGTATTATTATAATGATATTAATAGAAAGATTAATGAGGAAGAAGTATGATGTATAAATTTGTTAAAAGAACAATAGATATTACTTTATCAATTATAGGAGCTATAATTTTAAGTCCAATTTTATTGGTTACAGCGATTGCTATAAAAATAGAATCAAAAGGACCAATTATTTTTAAACAAGAAAGAATTGGGAAAAATGGAGAAGTATTTAAAATATATAAGTTTAGGTCAATGATAGTCGGAGCAGAGAAAATGGGAACAGGAGTATATTCAGGTAAAAATGATACTAGGGTGACTAAAGTTGGAAAAATTATTAGGGCAACAAGTATTGATGAACTTCCACAATTATTTAACATTATAAAAGGTGATATGAGCATTATAGGACCAAGACCAGTGCTAACTTATCATCCTTGGAAGTACGATGAGTATACAGACCAACAAAAGAAAAGATTTAGCGTAAGACCAGGAGTAACTGGTTGGGCACAAGTAAACGGTAGAAAAGATGTAGAATGGCATAAAAGAATAGAGCTAGATGTAGAATATGTTGAAAATATGAATTTATGGTTTGACATAAAGATTTTTTTAAAAACAATTAAAAAGGTGATATTAATGGAAGATAATTTAAATGTATCCAAAACAATTAATAAACAACAACTAAAATTAATGTACATAACAAATAATGAAGAAGTAGCTAAAATTGCAGAAAACTCAGGGGTAGATAGAATTTTTATAGATTTGGAAATTAATGGAAAAGAAGAAAGACAAGGACATTTAGATACGGTTATTTCAAAGCATAACATAACAGATGTTGAAAAAATAAAAAAAGTTTTAAAAAAATCCGAATTATTGGTTAGAGTGAATCCGATTTATGAAAACTCTAAAAACGAAATAGACTCTGTTATAAATCAAGGTGCAAATATCGTAATGCTTCCATTTTTTAAAACGCCAGACGAAGTTAAAAAATTTATAGAATTAGTAGATAAAAGAGCTACAACATGTTTGCTATTGGAAACACCAGAAGCTGTAGAATGTTTAGACGAAATATTAGAAATTAAAGGAATTGACGAGATACATATAGGACTAAATGACTTACACTTAGGATATAAAATGAATTTTATGTTCGAATTACTAGCAAATGGAACTGTAGAAAAAATTTGCAAGAAAATCAACGAAAAGAATATTTTGTATGGATTTGGTGGAATTGCAAGAGTGGGAAGTGGAACACTACCAGCAGAGCACATTATTATAGAGCATGTAAGAATTGGGTCTTCAATGGTAATATTATCAAGGTCTTTTTGCAATACAAAAGAAATAAGCAATATGAAGGAAATAGAAGAAGTTTTTGAAGCCGGTGTAAAAGACATAAGAAAAATTGAAAATGAGGCAAAATCATATACAGAAGAACAGTTTAAGAAAAATACAAATGCCGTTAAACAAGAAGTAGAAAGCATAGTAGAAAGTATAACAATAAAAAAGTAGGGTGAAAAAATGATTTTTTATATAACTGTTTTAAGAGCAATAGCAGCAGTAATAATAACAAATTCACATTACGTAGGAGTATATCCAACAGATTTGATTGCTAATCGGAGGATTGCTAGGTGATGTTATATTTTTTGCAGTATCAGGATTCTGCTTATATAATATTAAAGAAAATTTTATAGATTGGTATAAAAAAAGGATTATTAGAATATACCCAAAAGTTTGGATAATTACAATTATTTATCTATTGCTAGGATTTTATACTTTTGAAAAAATGAATATAATACAATACTTTATTTATCCAACATATTACCATTTTATAGGTTCTATTATTATTTTATATATCCTTTATTATGTAGTAATGAAAATAGAATTACTTCGAAAAAACATTCCAAAGTTAATGACAGGTATACTTGTTAGTCAATTATTAATTTATATATTCTTTTATGATAAGACTTACTATCATATTGATATCGTACGAGAACCAATGATTCGCTTTTTATTTTTTGAAGCAATGCTTTTAGGTGCCTATTTTAGAATAAATAAAGAAAAATATATGAATAAAAATAATAAAATGAATTGGATTATTTTATTAGTGAGCATGCTAGTATATTTTGCATCGAAATTAATTTTTTCTAAAGTAGAAAGTGTATCAATATTACAAATAATAAATCAGTATGTTCTAATATTCACACTATATTATGTATTAAGATGTTTTTCAGGAATAGATTATAGATTAGAAAAAATGCCAAATAAACTGAAAAGAATTATAGAATATATTGCAAAAATTACTCTTGAAATATACTTAGTTCAATATCCAATCATCCCACAATTAGCAAACAAAATACCTTTCCCAATAAATTGGATTGCAATAACAGTACTAATATTACTATCAGCCATTTTATTACATATTAGTGTAGAAGCAATAATAAAGCAAATAAATAATATAAAAGGAAAAAAGAAAAATGAAACTATTATTAACAGGAGCATTTAAGTATACAGAAGTACAAACAAAAGAATTAGAAAAATTGGGATATACATGCTTATATACGCAGGATGAAAAACAGGAAATCAAATTCGAAAAAGAAGAAATTGAAGCAATTGTATGTAACGGATTTTTTCTATATCATGATATAAAGGAATTTAAGAATTTAAAATATATACAGCTAACTAGTGCTGGATTAGATAGAGTGCCATTAGAATATATAAAAGAAAAAGGAATAACAATTTACAATGCAAGAGGAGTATATAGTACTCCTATGGCAGAATGGACAATTTTAAAAATATTAGAAATTTATAAAAATAGTAAATATTTTTATGAAAAACAAAAAGAACATTTATGGGAGAAAGATAGAAAGCTTTTTGAACTAGCAGGAAAAAATGCAGTTATTATTGGCACAGGAAGCATTGGAAAGGAAATAGCAAAAAGACTAAAAGCATTTGAAGTAAATATATTTGCTGTAGACTTGTATGAAATAAGCGAAAGCTATATTGACGAGTATTATTCTTTAGAAAAGCTAAATGAAGTATTAACAAAATCAGACATAGTAATACTTACATTGCCATTAAGTGAAAAAACTAAATATATGATAAATAAAGACAACATAAAATTAATGAAGCAGAATTCTGTGTTGGTAAATATCTCAAGAGGAAGCATTATAAATGAAAAAGACTTAATAGGAGAGATAAAGAAAAATAAATTTCTAGGAGTTATTTTAGATGTATTTGAAAAAGAACCATTAGATGAGAAAAGCGAACTGTGGGATTTTGATAATGTAATAGTAACTCCACATAATTCTTTTATCTCTGAAGGAAATAATGAGAGGATGTTTAAAGTAATAAAAGAAAATTTAGCAAAGTGGAAAAAGGAGCATTAATATGAAATTTGTTTTATTGTCACCTAAAAATAGAACTGTATACAATTTCAGGGGAGATTTAATTAAAGAAATACAAAAAAAAGGATATGAAGTTATTGTAACAGGTCCAAACAAAGACAACATAGAAAAGATTGAAGAATTGAATGTAAAATTTAAAGAAATACCCTTAAACAAAAATAGTTTAGGAATAATTTCTAATATTAAATATTACAACAATTTAAAAAAATTTTTAAAAGAAGAAAAGCCAGATGTTGTGCTAAGTTACACAATAAAACCAGTTATATTTGGTTCAATAGCTGCTAAGAAAGCCGAGGTTAAACATATATATTCGCTAATTACAGGATTGGGACAAGTTTACAACTCAAACAGCCTAAAAACAAAAGTAATTAGAACAGTATGTGGAATGGCATATAAAATTGCTTTTAAATATAATGAAAAAGTTATATTCCAAAAT
>CAWVME010000079.1:0-6507 GCA_963930325.1 Bacillota bacterium
AAATTCCTGCAATTATTCTGGCTTGTTATTTATTGTTATTACCGGCAAATCCAACATTTAATCGAATAGAAATGCAAAATAAGGCAATTGAAACGGCGGTTCCTATTGTAATAGAAGATGAAGAAGTCGCTGAGCAGGTGCAAAATCAAGAAAATATAACAGAAGAAGAAAACATAGAGCAAAAACTACCAGAAGAATCGTATCCAAAAGATACCGGAATTCATGAAATTTTTATTCGAGATGCATACCCATATCAATATGACAAAGAATTTTGGAATGAGATTTTTAAACTGGATGCGAATTTAAGAATTGACTTTCGATACTTGGAAAAAGCAATGATAAAAAGAGTAGTAGAAATAAATAATAATCCAGCTGATAAATATTTGGGAATTACAAACACAAGATTACAAAATATTTTTAATATAGAACAAGATTTTATTGCACAATATTACGCCATAGGAATTATTGGGACTATTTTAGTATTAGCTCCTTACGGGATAATCTTAGGATATACTGGATACAAAATGATGAAAAAAAGGAAGAGAGAAATTCCCTATTTAGAAATAATATTATTTTTATCTATTAGTATGATGTTTTGCATTTCTTATCTGTCAGGAAATCTCCTTAATAGTTTAAGCTTTACAATATATTTTGCTATTTTGTTTGCATTCTTACTAAAACAAAAAGTGTAAATAATGTTGATAAATACAAATCTTTAGTATATAATGATACAATAAAAAGAATGGAGGAAAAAAATGTTTTTCAAAAATATTTACATAAACTTTAAAAAGTATTCTTTTTTATTGCAACAGTTAGTTTCTAGGGACTTTAAAGTAAAATATAAAAGATCAGTATTAGGAATTATCTGGAGCCTATTATATCCACTATTAAACATGGCAGTTATGGCATTAGTGTTTTCTAATATTTTTAGATTTAGCACACCAGGAGTAAATTATTTAGTTTATGTTTTAAGTGGCTTAATTATGTTCAATTATTTTAGCGAAGCCTCTAATCTCGCTATGGGGTCAGTTGTAGCTAATTTTCCATTAATTAATAAAATTTATATTCCTAAATATATATTTCCACTTTCCAAATGTTTATTTGTAGGAATTAACTTTTTACTTACTTTAATTCCTCTTTATATTGTTATATTTGCAACAGGCACAGGAGTAAACATTTATCATCTGGTGCTCCCATATGCATATATCTGTTTATTCATATTTACTTTAGGTATGGGACTTATATTGTCTACTGTATCTGTTTTCTTAAGAGATATATTCTATATTTATGGAATTGTATTAACTCTTTGGACTTATTTGACTCCAATTATGTATGATATATCTATTATATCTCCTAAATTACAAATAATTTTAAAGTGTAATCCGATGTACCATTATATTAATTTTATTAGAAGAATTATTCTATACCATGAAATGCCATCAGGCTTCACTTTCGCTGTTTGCGGACTTTCAGCATTAATTGTTTTAGCAATAGGATTATTTGTTTTTAAAAAGAAACAAGATAAATTTATCTATTATGTATAAGGAGGCAATGGAATGATAAAAGTAACAGATGTGTCAATGAAATTTAATTTGGGCATAGAAAAAAATTTTTCTGTAAAGCAAGCTTTTATCGATATACTTTCTGGAAAAAAGAAAGAAAAGTCCTATTTTTGGGCTCTTGATGAAATTAATTTTGAAGTAGAAAAAGGAGAAGTGATAGGATTTATTGGAAACAATGGAGCTGGAAAATCTACTTTATTAAAAATTATTGCAGGTGTTATGAAACCAACCACGGGGAAAGTGGAAATTCAGGGAAATATTTGTCCAATGATTGAATTAGGAGCAGGATTTGACTATGAACTTACTGCAAGAGAAAATATATATCTAAATGGAGCTGTTCTAGGATATTCTCGAGAATTTATTGATGGAAAGTTTGACGAAATTGTTGATTTTTCAGAACTACGCGATTTCTTAGAAGTTCCTGTAAGAAATTTTTCTTCTGGTATGATAGCAAGGCTGGCCTTTTCTATAGCAACGATTGTAGACCCAGAAATTTTAATTGTAGATGAAATTTTATCTGTAGGAGATATTGCATTCCAACAAAAGAGTGAAAATAAAATGAAATCAATGATTACAGGAGGAACAACTGTACTTTTTGTTTCACATTCTATCGAACAGATTAAAAACTTGTGTAATCGTGTCATCTGGTTAGAACATGGGAAAATAAAAAAAGTAGGACCAGCTATAGAAATTTGTGAAGAATATTATAAAAGTCAATTAGGATAGAAGGGGAGAATTAAATGAAAACATTAAGCATAGCAATTCCAGTATATAATACGGAAAAATATATTCGAAGATGTGTTGATTCACTAATTTTAAAAGATGTTTTAGAAGATATAGAAATTATTTTAGTAAATGATGGAAGTAAAGATAGGTCTATAGAGATATTAAATGAATACAAAGAAAAATATCCACAAAGTGTGATTGTAATTGATAAACCAAACGGAGGTCATGGTTCTACAATTAATGCAGCTTTAGGAATTGCTTCTGGGAAATATTTTAGGGTACTAGATAGTGATGATTGGTTTGATTCTAAAAATTTTATTACATTTATAAAAAAATTAAAAAATGAAAATGCAGATGTAGTGATAACAAACTACAAAAAAGAGTATGTTTACAACGGATATTCTGAGGAGATAAACTGGAAGAAGTTAGAAACAGGTGTAGAATATGAATTTGACAAATTCGACTTAAAATTATTAGATAAAGAATATTTTGTAATGGCAAATTCAACTTATAAAACAGAGGTCTTAAGAAGATCAAAATTAAATTTATTAGAAAAAACATTTTATGTAGATATGCAATATAATATCATTCCAATTCAATGTGTTAAAACTTTCACATTTTACAAACTAGATATTTATCGCTATTTTATTGGAAGACCAGAACAAAGCATGAATTTACAAAATTTTGTAAAGAATAGATATAATCATGAAAAAGTAATTAAATATTTATTAGAATATTACACACAAAATGCCTCATCATTTTCTAAAAACAAGAAAGAATACATCAAGCAAATACTCTTTTATATGCTTACAACCCATTACTACATTTACTGCGTATATGCAAAGAAAGATAAAAAAATAGTTTATTCTGAAATAAAAGAATTTGACACTTATTTTAAAAAATTAAATCCAGAATTATACAATAAAATGAATGAAATAGGCCAAATAAAATGCAACAGGAAAACAAAGTTTATATTTGTAAAAATAAATCCACAATTATTTAGTAAATTTGTAAGTATCTGTGGAAGAATTATACAAAGAAAGGAGAATATCATTGAAAAATAGAATTCTAGTTATTAGTTGGTTTTATCCACCGGTTAATTCATCAGAAGGATTAGTTACTTATAAATTGCTAAAGGCCTCTAAATATGAATATGATGTATTTACACAAAGAAATAATGATTTATGGTCTTATGGTAATAAAGATAATTTGCCAGAATGCAAAAATGTAAAATCCATTTTTGCAAAAGCAAACGATTTAGAAAGTTGGACAAAAGAAGCAATAGAATATTACAAAAAAAATCAAGGGAAATATGACATTATTATGACTCGTTCTATGCCACCAGAATCTCATAAAATAGGCTTAGAAATAAAAAAGATAAATCCCAATATAAAATGGATAGCTTCTTTTGGTGACCCGATTGCAGAAAATCCATATACAAAATTTATGATTACTTATTCATCACCATACACGATTAAAAATTGTGCTAAATTTAGAGGGATAATATCACCTAAAAGAATTATAAGAAATACTATTTTTAAAATTCGTTACAAAAGACTACATAGAAAATTCAACCATCAAGATGTAAACTTTCAAGAAAATATTATAAATAATGCAGACTATATAATATTTAATAGCACATATCAAAAAGATTATATGTTAAGTAATTTTAAAGAAGAAGTAAAAAATAAAGCAATTATTTTGAATCATAGCTTCGACAAAACACTTTATAGTGGTACAAAGAAAGAAAAGCAAAAAATAGAGATGACTTATATTGGTCATTTAGATAATATTAGAAGTCCTTATATATTACTAAGTGCAATTCAAGAATTAAACGAAGAAAATCCAGACTTGGCAGATAAAGTGCAATTTTCATTTTATGGAAAGATGGCAGATTCGGATAAACTTTATATCGTTAATAACGAATTAACAGATATTGTAAAAGTAAAGAAACCTGTTTCTTATACAGACAGCTTAAAGATTATGATGGAAAGTGACTGGCTATTACAAATTGATGCAAACCTTTCAGGAATATTAGATAGAAATATTTTCTTTGCTGCAAAATTGGCAGATTACATAGGTGCCGGAAGTAAAATTTTTGGAATAACAATGCTAGAAGGAATAAGTGCTGATATTTTAAGAAAATTAAATGCAGTTATGACATCATTTAGCAAAGAAGAAATAAAAAACTATTTATGGCTTATTATTTATAATGGTTATCAAGTAAAATTAAATGAAGAATTTGCTAAAGAATTTGATGCTGTAGAAGTGGCAAAAAAATTTGATGAAATGGTATCAAAATTATAAAATATATTTATGAGAAAGGAAAATAGTATGGGCGAAAAAAAAGTAAAATATTTAATTATAGGAGCAGGAATTTCAGGGTTAACATTTGCAAATTATATAAAAGATGATTACCTAATATTGGAAAAAGAAGCAGAAGTTGGAGGATATTGCAGAACTATAAAAAAAGGAGATTTCATTTGGGATTATGCTGGACACTTCTTTCACTTTAAAACAGATGAATTTAAAAATATATTTTTAAATAATGTAGATAAAGATGATGTTATTTATCAAGAAAAGTGTACGAAAATATTATACAAAAATGCTCTTATTGATTATCCATTTCAAACAAATATTCACGAATTAGAAAAAGAAGAATTTATAGATTGCTTATACGATTTATTCAACAAAGAAGAAAAAGAAAATTATGATAATTTCTTAGATATGCTATACGGGAAATTTGGCAAATCAATTGTAGAAAAATTTTTAAAACCATATAATGAAAAATTATATGCATGTGATTTGCGTACTTTAGACAAAGATGCAATGGGAAGATTTTTCCCATATGCAAATATAAAACAAATTATAAATAATATGAAAAAAAATGAAGACGTATCATATAATAATACTTTTTTATACCCTAAAAATGGTGCCGGATCATTTATTAATATTTTATATGATAAACTAGATAAAAAGAAAATTCTTTTAAAAACTACAATTCAATCAATTGATATAAAAAACAAAACTGTAAAAACCAAAAACGGAGACAAATATATATTTGAATATTTAATTAATACCGCACCACTAAACCATTTCCTAAACCTATTTAATGAAGAAAAATTTACTAATTTGGAGAAAGAGCTTTCTTATAATAAAGTATTAGTATTTAATTTAGGATTTAACAAAAAATCAAAATTAGTAAGGGAACATTGGATTTACGTTCCAGACAAAGATTGCAATTACTATCGCATAGGATTTTACGATAATATATTAAATTCAGATAAGTTAAGTATGTATATAGAAATTGGATATGACAAAAAAGCAAATATAAATATAGAAGAGCAGTTAAAGTTAACATTAGAAAATTTGAAAAAACAAAATATTATTGATAAAGAAATGATTTTAGAAGAGCATGTTGCAATTATTATGGATCCTGCATATGTGCATATTAATGGAAAAACAGACCAGAAAGTAACAAAGGTAAAAACAGAACTAAATGAACACGGAATTTACACTATAGGAAGATATGGAGCATGGACATACTGTTCTATGGAAGACTGCATGGTAGAAGCAAAAAAACTCTCCGAAAAATTAAGTGAATAAGGAAAGTAAATATGAAAGATAAAATCAATAAAATCATTTCTATTATCAAAAAAGATGGGGTTTTAAAAGCTCTAAAAAAAATACAAAAATATATTTATGCTAATTACATTTCAAAAATTAACATTTTTAGTTATTTGTATATAAAGATAAATTATAAGAAATTGTCAGTTGAATTAGATGATATTTTAAATGTAAAATATGATAGAATTATTATATGGAGAAGTTCTTTTGGATGGAATGTTCCTCTTTTTCAAAGACCGCAACATATATCAAAAAATTTTGCAAAGAATGGTTGCTTAGTATTTTACGAAGTTACTACAGTGACAGACAAGGTAAAAACTTGGAAAAAAATAGAAGATAATTTATACCTAGTTAATTTTAATAACCAAGAAATTAAGAAAATGTTATTTAGCAAATTAGCACAAATTCATAAGCCCAAATATATACAATTTTATTCTACAGACTCTACAATTAGTCTGCAAAGCCTTAAAAATTTTATTGCAAATGGCTACAAAATTATTTACGAATATATTGATGATTTAAGCCCATTACTTGTAGGAACGAAAGAACTACCGGCTAACATAAAAGAAAAATATGAATACATGTTAGAAGA
>CAWVME010000080.1:0-6604 GCA_963930325.1 Bacillota bacterium
AAGAGAATTACTTATATCGCTAGAAAGTGTGTTTGCGTAAGAATACGCACACACAAATGTATAAAGGCATAAAAGAATGAAAAATAATAAAAACGTTTTCAATTTTGAATTTTTTTTCAAAAATATGTTCATAGTATAAAAAACCCCCTATTTGTTATACAAATACATTCATATAAATTATATACTGTTAAAAATAATACTTTTTGTTAAAAAATATCTTTTAAGAAAAGTATTAACCAAAAATCAAAAAATATTCATAATATGGATAAAAACGTCTACGGAATGTCGAAATAAGACACACGAAATAAATTGACAAACATAATAAACAATGGTAAAATTTACCAGTAGTTAAAAATAAGGGGAGATAATTAATAATGGTAAATTCAAATGAAAAAGTAAAGAAAATTTGTAGCTTTTATGTAAGCGATTGGCATTTGATTACAATGCTCATTCCTTATCTTAAAGAAAAACTAGAAGAATCTAGGATAACTACTGTTTTAGAAAAAAGCTTAAAAGAAAATATAGATATATTGATGGAAAAATTAGTAATTAATTCAAAGGACAAAAAGAACATTTCTTCTATTGGATGGGAAGAAAAAACAAGTCAAGAACAAGAAAAAATAGAAAAGATGTTGGACGATTGTGCTACTAAAGAAACGATTGTGATTATAGTAGGAAGTAAAGAATATATAAAAAAGATGAATGATATAATAGAAAAATATAGTAGAAATATTTCTGAAGGAAAATGTATAACCATTATAAATTGTTTTGAAGCAACTCAATTTAATACTACGATAAAAGAAATTTTACAAGAGCATAAATACATATTAAACACTTCAGGAGAAAAAAATATTTCTGATGTTTTTGAAATGTATGTATCTTGACGAAAAAAATATAATGGTATAATATATAGTAATAATTATGAAGATTGTATTAAAATAAATATTATATAATATTTGTAAGAAGCAATAGAGTTGCTCGAATGGAGGTTTTTATGGACGAGGAGCAAATGAAAAACATACTTATTGAAAACGGACAAGCTCATATTATTAAGTTTTATGAGAAACTAAATGAAGATGAAAAGAACATAGTAAGAAATCAAGTGTCAAGAATTAATTTTGATACAATGAAAGAACTATATCAAAAAGTAAATATGGCAAGAGAAGAAAAAAGAGATGAGATCAAGCCTATTCATTATATAGACAAAGAAAAGATAAGTATAGAGGACAAAGAAAAATATGAAAAAATAGGAGAAGAAAAAATTAGAAAAGGAAAACTAGCTGTAGTTACTATGGCCGGCGGTCAGGGGACTAGATTAGGACATCCAGGACCAAAAGGAACCTTTGTATTAGATACGAAAAAACAAAAGTCACTTTTTCAAATTCTGTGTGAAACATTAAAAAAAGCAAATGAAAAATATAATGTAACTATACCATGGTATATTATGACAAGCAGAGAAAATAATGAAGATACCATAGAATTTTTTAAACAAAAAAGTTTTTTCGGATATCCGGAGGATTATGTTTTCTTTTTTAGGCAAGAAGAGTTACCAATGTTAGATAAACAAGGTAAACTCTTCTTCGATGAACAAAAAAGAATAAAAGAAGCAGCTGATCGGACATGGAGGTGTGTTTAAAGCTATTTTAGATAATGGCATTTTAAAAGATTTACAACAAAAAGATATAGAATGGATTTTTATTGCAGGTGTAGATAATTGTTTGGCTAAAATGGTAGATCCATTGCTTATAGGAATGGCAGAAGATAGCCATGTTCTAGCCGCTGGAAAATCTTTAATAAAAGCTTCTCCGAAAGAAAAAGTAGGAGTTTTTTGTAAAAAAAACGGAAGACCAAGTGTAATTGAGTATACAGAAATTTCAGATGAGATGGCAGAAGAAAGAGACGAAAATGGAGAATTGGTTTACGGAGAGTCTCACATTCTTTGCAATATGTTCCATAGAAAAGCTATTGAGCAAATAGGGAAAGAAAAACTACAATACCACTGTGCATTTAAAAAAGCAAATTATTTAGACGAAGAAGGAAATTTAATAGAAGCTAAAGAGCCAAACAGTTATAAATTTGAAAGTTTCATTTTTGATGTATTTGAACGCTTAGAAGATATGCTTATTTTAAGAGTGAAAAGAGAAGAAGAATTTGCTCCAGTTAAAAATGCAACTGGAGTAGATAGCCCAGAGACTGCAAGAGAGCTATACTATGCTCAAGAAAACAAGCATTAATAAATGTGAAAGGAGAAGGAACAAAAAAAGTGGAATATAAAGAAATATACAAAGAATGGTGTGAAAACCCTATTTTTGATGAACAAACAAAAAATGAATTAAAACAGATAGAAAATGATGAAGAAGAAATAAAAGAAAGATTTTATAAAGAATTGGAATTCGGAACGGCTGGGTTAAGAGGAATTATGCGGAAGTGGAACCAATCGAATGAACATTTACACAGTAGGAAAAGTAACACAAGGGCTTGCAAACTTTATCTTAAAAGAAGGTAAACAAAACCAAGGTGTTGCCATTGCTTATGATTCTAGAAATCATTCGAAAGAATTTGGAGAAAGTACGGCTTTGTGTTTTAACGCGAACGGAATAAAAACATATCTATTTGAAGATTTAAGACCTACTCCTGAACTTTCCTTTACCGTAAGAGAACTAGGATGTGCAGCAGGAATTGTTATTACGGCTAGCCATAATCCATCTAAATACAATGGATATAAAGTATACTGGGAAGATGGAGCTCAAATTACTTCACCGAAAGATAAAGAAATTATTGATGAAGTAAAAAATGTAGAAAATTATGAAGAAATTAAAACAATTTCAAAAGAAGAGGCAATTAGAAAAGGCTTTTTTCATCTAATCGGAGAAAATATTGATAAAAGATACTTAGAAGAAATAAAAAAACAAGTAATTCATCAAGACATAATTCAAGAAATGGGGAAAGAACTAAAAATTGTTTACACTCCATTGCATGGAACTGGAAATATTCTTGTAAGAAGAGTTTTAACAGAACTAGGATTAGAAAACGTATGGGTAGTACCAGAACAAGAAAAGCCAGATGGGAATTTTCCAACTGTAAAATATCCAAATCCTGAAGATGCAAAAGCTTTTGAGTTAGCACTAAAGCTTGGAAAGGAAAAAGAAGCGGATATTATTTTAGCAACTGATCCAGATGCGGATCGCTTAGGGGTGTATGCAAAAGACTCGAAAACAGGAGAATATATGGCTTTTACAGGAAATATGTCTGCCATACTAATTGCAGAATATTTGTTATCACAAAAGAAACAAAAAAACGAATTACCTCTAAATGGAGTTATTATTAAATCAATTGTTTCTTCCACAATGGCTAATGAACTTGCAAAAGAATACAAAATAGAAGTAAAAGAAGTATTAACTGGTTTTAAATATATTGGAGAACAAATAAAATTATTTGAGCAAAACCATGAACATGAATTTTTATTTGGGTATGAAGAAAGCTATGGATGTTTGATTGGTACACATGCTAGAGATAAAGATGCTATAGTAGCAGTAACTATTCTTTGCGAAGCAGCAGCATTTTATAAAAAACATGGATTAACTTTATGGGACCAAATGATAAAGATTTATGAAAAATATGGTTATTACAAAGAAGACATTGTTTCTATTACATTAGAAGGAATTTCAGGAATGGAAAAAATTAAAAAAATGATGGAACAATTTAGGGAAAATGGAATAAGAAAAATTGGACAATATCAAGTTTTAAAAATAAGAGACTATGAATTAGGTAAAACTTTTGATTTTACATCAAAAGAAGAAGGAAAAACAGATTTACCAAAATCTAATGTTCTTTATTATGAACTAGAAGAAAATGCCTGGTGTTGTATAAGACCTTCTGGAACAGAACCGAAAATCAAATTTTATATTGGAATTAAAGGAAAAAATTTAGAGGATGCAACAGAGAAAATCAGAGAATTGAAAAAAAACATTGAAAAGATGGTAGAATAAAATCTACCATCCTTTTATATTTCCACGTTTTATAGCTCCTAGCAAATTAGCTTTTAAATTTGGAATATTATTTTGTAGAGAAATAATCAATTTTTTTATTTCTTGTCTTTTGGAATTTCCATCCATGGGACAACACTTTTGCATAATTTCAATTGAATTTCTTTTTATAAATCTTTGAATATCTCTTTCTTCTAAATATATTAAAGGGCGAATAACAGTAATTTTAGAACGGTCCATATAAGAAGAGGGAGCAAAAGTATGAATATTTCCATTATATAATAAACTTAAAAAAAAGGTTTCTAAAACATCATCTAGATTATGCCCTAGGGCAATTTTATTGCAATTTTCACGAATAGCAACACTGTTTAAAATACCTCGTCTCAAATTGGCACATAAAGAGCAAGGATTTTTTTCTTTACGAATGTCAAATACAATTTCTTTAATATGACTATATTCTATAAAAAGGGGAATATTTAAATTAGAACATATACTTTTTAAAAAAGAGGATTGAAAAAAAGGAAAACCAGGGTCAACGCTAACAGCTATAATTTCAAATTTTTTTGGATAAAATATTTGAAGATTTTTAAGTGCCATGAGCAAAGTAATAGAATCTTTACCACCAGATAATCCAACAGCAATTTTATCTCCATCTTCAATCATATGATATTCTTCAATAGCTTTTCGAAGAGAACTTAGAATTCTTTGCATAAAACCTCCACTTAATAAATTTAATTATTTGTACTTTATAAAAAATTTGCTTTTTATTCAAATCCTCATAATATAAAATGTCTTATAAATATAAAATGTATTATATAAAAAAAACAAAAAAATTTCAATAAATTCTTGACATATTGCTAAAAATGTTGTAATATATATAAGCAGTTGCTTATAATCAAAGAAAATGGTGAGATATGGGCCATTAGCTCAGGTGGTAGAGCACTTGACTTTTAATCAAGTTGTCCCGCGTTCGAGTCGCGGATGGCTCACCAGGCCCGTTGGTCAAGCGGTTAAGACATCGCCCTTTCACGGCGGAGACATGGGTTCGATTCCCGTACGGGTCACCAAAACTGCCGCTGTAGCTCAGCTGGTAGAGCAACTGATTTGTAATCAGTAGGTCGTCAGTTCAAGTCTGACTAGCGGCTCCAATTAAAATCGATGATTTTGAGACAAGCTCTTAATCATCGGTTTTTTAATTCTATTATTGTAGAATGTAAATGGAAACTGAACACTATATACAAGCGCAACACAACGTATTAATTTAAATATTGTAGAATGCAAATATAGGAGTGAACAGAGTTCAATCGAAAAATACTATATATTAATTTAAATATTAATAAGTTAAAAGTATAAGGTGAATAATATGAAAAATATTTTAATAACTGGTGGAGCTAAAGGAATAGGAAGAGGAATAATAGAAGAGATTATAGAAAAAAAAGAAGAAATTACAATATTATTACATTATAATCACTCAGAAGTAGAGGCAATAAAATTAATGAAATATTTAGAAAATATGGGGATAAAAGTTTTTTGCTATCAAGCAGATTTAACGAATCCTCAAAAAGCACAAGACATGGTAAAATATTTTATTGAAAAAATAGAGCATATAGATGTGCTAATTAATAATGCGGGAATTTCTCAAATAAAATTGTTTACAGATATTACTTTAGAAGATTGGGAAAACATGGTAGAAACAAATATAAATGCTATGTTTTATGTTACAAAAGAAGTAGTAAAAAATATGATTCATTATAAAAATGGATGTATCATCAATATTTCTTCTGTTTGGGGAGAAACTGGAGCATCCTGTGAAGTTCATTATTCTACAACGAAAGGAGCAGTAAATAGTTTTACAAAAGCACTAGCTAAAGAGTTAGGACCGTCAAATATTCGTGTAAATGCCATTGCACCAGGATATTTTGAAACAGATATGAATAGAGAAATAACACAAGAGATAAAGAAAGAAATTATAGAGATGACTCCTTTAGAAAAAACAGGAGAACCGAGAGAAATCGGGAAATGCGTTAAATGGCTAATAGAAGACAATTTTACAACTGGACAAATTATTTCTATTAATGGTGGATTTTATATTTAAAAATATTTATTTTTTATAGCAACAAAAAAACACAAATTAATTTGTGTTTTTTTTGTTTTGTATATTTATTCTTTGATTTTTCTTTTATAATTTCCGGATAATATCTTAGGAACAAATGTAATAATTTTGTAAATCGCAAGTTTTATTTTCTTGCTCCATATATATGTTTTCCTTAACTTTCTAGGAGATGATATGATCAAAGATAATTCTTCGTTAATAGGTTCTACAATATTCATAGGCTCTATTGGAAAAACATAATTTTCAGAATTATTATTATCCCATTCATTAACTTCATTTTTAAAACAGAAATTTAAAGTATCAGGACCAAGTAATTCGATTTCCACTTGAAATCCAAGTTCTGTTTTTTGCATTTTTAATTCTTGCAAATGTTCCCATCCATTTCCAAAACCAAAATGAATATAAACAGTTTCTGAACCATTTTGAAAAAATTTACCTGTATAAGATACTTTTACAGTAGCATTTTCTACTAATTTATCCGTATTAAAAAATATATTTTTTGTTA
>CAWVME010000081.1:0-15443 GCA_963930325.1 Bacillota bacterium
TCAACATTTAAGATATCTAATTCATCTTGCTTTTCTGAAATTAAAGCATCAACACCATAAAGTGCAACTCTTCTATAGTCTCCTATAATTCTTCCTCGTCCATATCCATCTGGAAGTCCTGTAATTAAGTGAGAGCTTCTTGCTGCTCTTATATCTGGTGTATACACACTAAATACTCCATCATTATGTGTTTTTCTAAGTTCATGATAAATTCTCTGTGTTTCCGGATCAATTTTTAGCCCATAAGCTTCACATGATTTTTCAACAATTTTTATTCCACCAGCAGGCATAATTGCTCTTTTAAGTGGTGCATCTGTTTGAAGTCCTACAATTTGCTCAAGTTCTTTGTCTATATAACCTGCTTCATAAGCGTTTACAGCAGAAGGAGTTTTAGTGTCTGCGTCTAGTACTCCACCATTTTCTCTCTCCTTTTTATACAATTCCAATACATCATTCCATAATTTGTTTGTTCTTTCCGTTGCTCCTGCAAGAAAAGAGTCATCACCTGCATAAGGAGTATAGTTTTTTTGAATAAAATCTCTAACATCAATTTCCTCTTGCCAGGTCCCTTTTTTAAATCCATTCCATTGTTCAAATTTCATATTGAATCCTCCTTAAATATCACTAATCTATATTATATGTAGTATTTGTATAAAAATACAAACTAACTGACACTCAGTATAAATTTTATCATAAATTTATACAATTTTCAACATTTTAAACTTCTTTTTTATTTTTTATTGCAAATTATATTATATATGCTATAATAAATTTACATTTCATCCCTAGTATCGGGAGCAATAATAGATACTAAGTAGCTACTTCTTTTAGTAATTACTATGAAGGAGGAATTATGAATTCGAGGAGTTTAGGAAACCGGCATTCTTTTGACTGCTGTGATGAAAGGCTAAACGATAAAATTCGAAATTGGCTAAACTTTGCCGCAGTAGACTATGAGGACCTAACCCGTTTTCTGATAACTATGGGAGTTGAATTACCTGCTAAGCTCAAGGACTCGAACGATAAGTTTTTCTATTGTACCTCTGCTGATGGAACTGAGTATAAAATTTATCTTTCCTATAAGTCATATGCTTCTTACGACGAACCAATAGTAGTGATAAAAAAAGACAATGTAGAGACATACACTTATGGTATTAATTATGAAGGAATTCCTTCTTTAATACTCTCTAGCAAGTCTCTCGTTCTTGGAACAACTTCTTTATTTTTGTTCTATCACTCTACAGGTTGGTCTTATGAAGTTCTTTTCGAGAATGGGTATTGTTTAAAATGTTCTACCTCTATAGAGAACTCATTTTTAGGTTTATCTATCCGAAATATTTCTATTTTTGAGAAGTATCTAATAACATTAAACCCAGTATTAACTACTGCTCAAATGGTATATGATGTCCTTGTTCAAGTGCTTCCTTTTAACAAAAATTCTTTAAGCAATTGTGTGATTACCCTATTAAAAGACAATTGTACTATAAGCAAGGTTCACTTAGTGCATGGAAAAACAATAGAATACACTATTACCAGAGAAACGGGCACTTATACTATTTGTAAAGATAATACGTGGTCTTATCATTCTTCTAAGGCAGATGTATCGTTTACATTAGATAGAGGCATTACTTTTAGTATTTATGGAATGGACAATATTCTTTCCATTAATTTGCCTTTTGAAATGCAAGAAATTTGCCAAGAAATTGCCTCTCTTAAACGGTTACTTGAATAACTATACAAAGCCAGGCTTTTATTAAGTCTGGCTTTGTCTTAATTTAAAAAACAATTTTTTTTATTGATAAACATTTTAAATTTATTGACCATTTCCCTCAAAAGATATAATATAAGTGTAGAGGTGTTGTAAAATGAAATTAATTCTGGCGTCTGGTTCTAAAGCAAGAAAAGATGTTTTTGATATGCTTGGCTGGGAATATGAAGTAGTTATAAGTGATATTGAAGAACGCAGTAATTCTACTAATCCTAAACAATATGTTATTGATTTATCTAAAAATAAAGCAAATTCTGTAGCTCTTAAGCTCACAGATAAGGCACTAATTATAGCTGCAGATTCAATTATATATATGGATAATAAAAAATTTGAAAAACCCAAAAGTAAAGAAGAAGGTTTTAACAATATAAAAAAAATGAGTGGAAAAGTAAATTATGCTATCACTGGTGTAACTATAAAAGATTTGTATCAGAACAAAGAAATATCTTTTACTGATACTACTGAAGTCTTTTTTAAAGATGTTACAGATAATGATATTTTTTGGTATGTTGAAAATGAAAAATATTTATTAAATAAAGCCGGTTATTCTATCGCCGGAAAAGCTTCAATCTTTATTGATAAAATAATTGGTGATTATTATAACATTTTAGGTATGCCTATTAGCAAATTATATACTAAACTAAATGAATTAGGATACACTATTTCAGATTTTAAAATAAAATAGACAAAGGGACGGAGCTTTTGTCTTAGCTTTTTGCTATTTATTTTTTAGCATATATATAATAAGACAGCAAAATCCATAGATTTTCTTGCTCTACTATAGTGTATTAAAATCTTACATAGGGTCAAGTTGTTTTTTTATACAAAAAAAGCTGAAATTAGTTAAAATTTCAACTTTTTGGTGCCTAAGGTGGGACTCGAACCCACATGGTTTCCCGCACGATTTTGAGTCGTGTGCGTCTGCCAGTTCCGCCACTCAGGCATGTCATTTTCATGCTATTTATTATACAAGGATTGTAAAAAAATTGCAATAGTTAAAATACATTTTTGTGCAATTTTTCTGTGCATCTCTATTTCTTTTATGGTATGGGAAAAAGCAATTTTTCCTATGCCACAAAAGACCTGGTGTTATTTAAAATTCCAGGTCTTTTTATATCTTTATTTATTTCCCTTGTGAATTTACTGTTATTTCTAATAGTTTTTCCTTTAGTTCATTTTCGATTTTTTGTAATTCTATTTCTGCCACTTTTCTCTTTTCAGAACCATTATGATGAATTTCTATAACTTTATCTAAAGTTTCAATAATGTCTCTATTTGTTTTTTGTAAAGTTTCTACATTTACAATTGCCTTTTCTGATTCTTCTGCTATTTCTATCGTTCCTTGTTTTAGAAGTTCACTGTTTTTAGTAAGCATTTCATTTGTTAGTTCTGTTACTTGTTTTTGTGCCCCTAAAGCATTTTTTGCATTTGTAATTCCTAATGCAATTACAATTTGATTTTTCCATAAAGGAATAGTATTAATTAAAGAGCTTTGTATTTTTTCAACAAGTTCACTGTCATTATTTTGAATTAATCGAATTTGTGGAGCCATTTGTAAAGAAATAATTCGAGTTGTTTTTAAGTCGTATATTTTCTTTTCAAAACGATTAATCATATTTACCATATCATTATAAGCTTGTACATCATTTTGTTCTCTAGATTCTTCTGCTATTTTTTTAAGTTCTGGTAAAGTCACATTTTTAAGTTCTTCTAATTTTCTTTCTCCTGCAATTATATATAAAGATAAATTCTTAAAGTATTCGATATTTTTTTCATACATAGTATCAAAAATGGCAATGTCTTTTAACATTTGTAATTTATGCTCTTCTAATTGTTTTTCTATTTTTGCTATATTATTTTCTACTTTATCATATTTAGCAATTAATTTAGTAATTTGTTTTTTAAAAGAATTAAAAATTCCTAAAATTCCCTTCGTGTCGGCCTCTTTTGGCACATCGGAATCAAAATCTTTAATTTGAGCTACTAAGTCTGTAAGTAAGTCTCCTACTTCACCTGTGCTTTTAGTTTTTACTGTTTCAAGCACATTGTCTGAAAAATTGGAAATTTTAGTTTGTGCACTACTTCCATATTGTAATATTTGTGTTGCATCTGTCACATCTACTTTAGTTATAAATTCGTCAATAGCTTGTTTCTCTTCAGGTGTTAATAAATCATAATTTAAAGATTTCTCTACAGCCTCCTCATTAATTGTTTTTTCTCTTAATAAGTCGTTTTCCATTTGTTTAGTGTCCACTTTAGGGTTTAAAGTTAATTCTACTTTTTCACTCATTCTTTTCTCCATCCTTTCTTTTTTATTCATTATTACCTAAATAATTGATTAGCTCATCATACATGTTCATTTTTAGGCTTGAAACTGTTCTTGTAATGCTTTGTGGTATTCCTGTTACATCTACTTGAGATACATCATAATTACCACCTGTTACACCTGTTCTAAATCCATATTTTGACCAAGCTATTTGACTAATATCTTTATCATTAAACACCTCATAGTACTGATTTCCTCGTTCTGTAAATGTAGCTATGCAGTGTGAGTTCCAAATGGTTGGCTCTGGATATAGAATTCTTATCTTATCTTTTACTTGTGCCCATCCATCTGGATTTGAGTTTGCAAACTCTATTACGCTTTTCTCATAGTCTACAATCATTGGTTTTCCGCCAACTCCCGTTTTCAAGTATAATTCAAAAAGATCTGCTGGAGTATTATTCATGTAGCCAGACTTAACATAAAATTCTTTTAATTTTGGTAGATTTTCTTGTAAGCTCTGTTCTGTTACATCTCCTCCACACATAATAGATAGTAAAAGTCCATAATAAGTTGCTCCTGGTGAAGAAGTCACTGGATCTGTAGAGTCTATGTTAATGCTGCCGTATAACATGTCTACTCCGATATCAGACCATTTTTTTCCTTCCAATATATAGGAAATTAGCTTTTCCATATCAGTAATATAGTATACACCTTCTCTTTGTGTCACAATATTTTCTTTCATTAAAGCATCCACTACCGTATCCCAGCTGTAAATGACTATTGGAGTATTTAAAGTTAGGCTTCCTTTTAATACAGTTTCTCTTTCTGCCTCTCCTTTAGATGTATCTGGTGCTAATTTATAATAGTCATAAAATCTTTGATCTGAAGCAAACATTAAGTCATACTTTGTTCCATCTTCTCGTACTAAAGGCTCTTTTATTAGTTTTCCGTTACTCCAAGTATCGTATACTACATTTAAGTTATATCTTTCTTGCATAATTTCTACTACTTGTTCATCTGCTAAAAAACCTTCTTTGCCTCCACCTGTTGCCACATAGACTGTATCTAATTTTGATAAGTCTACTGTTTTATTGGAATCTTGGAAAAGTTTTATACCTATAATTACAGCTATCAAAATTGCCAAAATTAAAATTCCAATAAAAATTTCCTTTTTTCTCACTACTTATTCCTCCTTCTTTTCTTCTACATCAATTTCTTCTATGAAGCCATCTGTTTTTAACATTGTTTCAAAAACCTTAATTTCTGCATCTGTATCAATCATCTCTGTTTGATACATATTACTTAATTGTTCATTAAACGCTATTTTAATTTTTTCAATCATTTCTTGAACAGATTTCATAAAGTTTTTGCTACTTTGACTGGTTAGCTTGTTGTTTTCTATCTCATCATATCTTTTTAAGATTTTTATGGTTATTGGCAAATAATAGTTTAAAAAGTTATGTGCCTGTTTAACTTTTTCTGGTTTTCGAGTTAAAGTATTAACAATTTTTTTGGATGTAGAACATATTTCTTTTACATCATTTATTAATTTTTCATCTTCTAATACTTTTGTAAGTTTCTCTAGTTCTTCTGCTTGCTCATTTGCTACTTTTAGTATATCATATAAGTTCTCATCATTCAAAGAGGTTTCTAATGGCTTTTTTTCTTTAAATAGCAAAGTCCCTGCTCCATAAGCTATACCGCCAATTACTATAGACGGTATAATTCCAATGTTTAAAGCTAAGTATGGTACAGCAAAAAAAGTGCCACCTAAAATTGCTGAATATATATAACCTTTTTTCAAAGTTTCTCCTCCTATTTTGTTTTCATTAATTATATCCCCTTACTTCTTTAAAAGCTTGTAATAAATTAGTTCTACCGTCGAAAACTTTTGCGTTTGTTAAATTTGCAATATCTTCTAGTTGTTCTGCTGATGCTTCTCCAAACATGATGCTAAAAATAGGTATATCTTTTCCTATCAGATTATATTGGCTTCTTAAACTTGAAAATGTTCCCATATTAGAAAGTCCATCTGTCATTAAGATAATAGAAGCATTATATTGTGTTAAGTCTTCTGTTTGTAATATCTCTAATGCTTTTATTGATGCACTATAAATATCAGTTCCTCCCGTTGGACTTGTTTGTTCTATTTTGCTTATTAATTCCTCCGTTTGTACTCCATTTTCCGTTTTCCAAGTTCCAATAATATTGCTACTAAATGCAAGAACTGTAATTTTATCTTTGCTTGCAAACTGTAACAAATCTTCTTTTGCCGTTTCTTCTGTTAAAATATATTGCATGGCTTCTTTTAATTGTTTAATTCCATCTCCTCGCATGCTTCCAGAATAGTCTAAGCAAAAAATAATATGAGTTGGCTTTCTAAGTTCTGTTTGATAAATTCCTAATGCTTCTTTAATTACTGCTGTATTGGGATATTTAATAGGGACAATATATTGGGTCGTATCTATTCCCCAATCTGGATTAAATACAGTTTTGTCTGCATTTTCATTAGTTCCTCCATACCATACTCTTCTCCCAGTTTTTGCAAGTTCATTTTGCCCTTCCGTACTTAATATATAATTCTGTAGTTTTAAAAAACTTTCTAATTTTTTTTCGTCTTTATGGTTAATATATGCAAGTGGAGAATCTGATATAGACACACCATCTACTGGATATAAAATATAAAGTGGATCTTCTCCTTGTTGTTCTAGTTTTTGGTTCATATTAATAATTGATGTTTCATAAGTTATTACCGCTTCATAAGTTCCATTTAAAAACATACTCTCTAAAAATTCTTCACTTCCAGAAGAGCGTTCTACTCCACTTAGCAATGTCATAACTTCTTGTTTTAAATTTTCTTGTTGCAAATGTTCTGTTGTTAATACTTCTGGATTTCCTGCTAGTGTACTTAAAAAACCTAAATATGCTGTAGCTCCTGTATTAGTTTGTGTTGCTGACGACATATTAAAAGTTAGTTTTTTGTCTTTAATGGCTTGTACAATGTCATTTGTGTAAATATCTTTGTCAATCCATCCTAGTTCTTGAGCTTTTGATTTTTTTATTCCAAATACAACCGGATTAATACTAGTAGATTTTGAATTAGAAGTTTGTATAGAGTCATCTAACATATAAAGCCATATAGAGTTAGAAGCCCACACTGCATCATAGTATTCCCCTTGATTTAATTTTTGCATAATTTCAATTGTTCCAGCATATTCAATTTCTAAATCGATTGAATTTTCTTCTGCATATTTTAGTAGAATTGATTCCAGATCTTTATTTTCTGTGCTTGAAATCAATTTAAGTGATGTCTTGCCTAATATGTAGTTAAAGTCATTTTCTATACTTCCAGAAGATAATTTTAGAATCACAAAAGCAAAAATAAATAAGATAATTATATACCATATTAATTTTATTCTTTTTTTATTCTTCAAAAAAGCTCCCCCTCTATTTTAAAATTTCATTTTTAAAACTAATTCCATTTTCTAGTTTTTCCATTTCGAACAAATCTAAGATTGTTGCCGCTATATCTGCATAAGTTTTGCGAATTCCTAAGTTTACATTTGATTTTATATGTTCACCTTTAATTAAAATAGGAATATATTCTCTTGAATGATCCGTGCTTCGTGTTGTAGGGTCACATCCATGGTCTGCTGTTATAATAAGTATATCTGTTTCTTTCATGACACCAATTATTTCTGGAAGTTTGCTATCTAAATATTCTAATGCTTTTGCATAGCCTTCTACATCGTTTCTATGTCCATATAGCATATCAAAATCTACTAAATTTGAAAAAATAAGGCCATCAAAATTTTCTTTAATTTGCTCTATTGTTTTTTCTATTCCATCCGCATTTCCATTTGTATGAATTGATTTTGTTATTCCTCTGCCACTGAATAAATCTTCTATTTTTCCAATAGCAATTACTTCTTTCTTGTTTTCTTTAATAACATCTAACATATTTCTACCAAAACTAGTTGCTTCAAAGTCTTTTCTGTTGTATGTTCTTTCAAAACTCTCTTTGTCTTTTCCTATAAATGGTCTAGCAATAATTGTTCCTATATTATATTGCGGCTTATCTGCTATTTTTCTTGCAATTTCACAAATTTCATATAGTTTTGCGACAGGAATAATATCCTCGTGTGTTGCAATTTGGAATACACTATCTGCTGAAGTATAAACAATTGGAAATCCTGTCTTGATATGTTCTTCTCCATATTTCTTTAATAATTCTGTTCCTGAACCAACTTCGTTAGCAAGAATTCCTTTTATCCCAGTTTTTTTTATAAATTCTTCTATTAATTCTTTTGGAAAAGCATTTGGATAAGTAGTAAATGGCTTGCGTTTAATATATCCTGCTATTTCCCAGTGTCCTACTGGACTGTTTTTTCCAGCGCATTGCTCAGCTGCTTTACCAAAAGCACCTTCTGCTTTATCTACTTTTTCTGAAATTTCTATTCCATCTATGTTGAATAATCCTAAATTTCTTAAATTAGGTAAATGCATTTTTGTATTATTGTAAATGTTTTGTAAAGTATTACTACCAATGTCTCCATAAATATCTGCATCTGGTAATTCTCCTACTCCAAAACTGTCTAACACCATAATAATAGCTCTTCTAATTGTCATTACGTTTTTCCCTTCTTTAAATTTTCTCTACATCATATTCCTCTATTGTAATATGTTGCATTTCTTGCATATCATTAATTCTTATAATTGTTTTATTTTCTTTTAAAGTAAATTTGAATTGGCTTGTATCAATCAAAGCTTTTGTCCCTAAGTTCATTCCGATTGGTAAAGTGTTGTTTTTGTTATTATAATATATAATATTTGTAAAAAAAACAACTGGCATATTTTCTTTCATACGTATTTTTATAAGTTTAAATTCTGGTTCATATGAATCTTCTACAGTTTCTACTTCGTCCATATTTAATACTAAGTATTCATTTGATGATATGTCAAAGTTTTTGTCTACTAATTTATATAAGTCCAAATCTACTGGTGCATAAATTTTTTTTAAAGCCTCGTTCAGTTCTTTTTCTTTGAGCTTTAAAGTTTCTTCTATATCTTGTATAGAAGTGCTTTCATTTATTTTTAATATTTGTATTTTATTTTTTTCAATTTCTCTATGCTTTTTATCTGCTAATTTCTTTATTCTTGCTCTATCTTCTGTTAGTCCTCCGAAAATATCAAAATCTTCTAAATGATTTTCTTCTTTCTCACTCAATAGTTTTTGCTTTAATAATGATAAATCTTTTTGTATTTCTTCGGCTTTTCCATTTTTTATTAGATTTATTTTGTAAAGCAATTCCGTATCAGCTAAAAAAATAGCATCTTGTTCTTCTTTAGCTAAATTGTTGCGTTGTATTTTGTCTAGTTGTATTCCTAATTCTTCTATGTCTTGTTTATATTCAAAAGTTTTCTTTAATTTGTGAGTTATGTTCTCTGTATTATTTCCTTCTTCTAATGCTAGCTGCTCATCTTTATTTGTAAATTTCCAAAATTCAAATATGCTTTTTTTATGCTCATTAATTTCATTAATATATAGACTTGCATTCTCATTCTTTCTTTTTAATGAATGATTTTTGTTTTCCAAAGCTTCTATATCTAGATTTAAATTTTTTATGATGTTATTTTCTTTTTTATATAAGTTAAATATTTCAATTAAGTCTTCTATTGTGTAGTTCGATTTTTCAGTTTTTATTTTTAAAATAGGTATACTTTCTTTTTCTTCCTCATGTTTTTCATTTTCTTGTTTAGTTTCTACTATTTCCTTTAGATTGATTTTTGGTTTTAAAAATAGTCTAATTCTGCCAATAAAAGATTTTTTATATTGCAAGTATGTAGCGATTTCTCTTTGCTTTAATAAATATTCTTTTTCTAATTTATTTGTTAAACATTTTAATTCTCTTAAAGTAGCTCTAAGTTCACGTTTGTCTTCCTGCTCTTTATTTAAGAGATTACAAAAATTCACATATTCTTCTCTAATAAAATTAGGTAAATTATTATATCTAATTTGACTTTGTTTATAAAAGAATATAATTTCTCCTTGATTATTAATGCCCGTCTTAAATTCATAGTAATTTGTTTCAGTTTGTAAAATAAATAATGCTTTTACAGTTCTATAAAAATCATTAGCTTCTTCCTTGTTATATAAAACATTTTTGTAATTTGATTTTATTTTTTCATAGCAAAAAGTTTCGCCTACTATTTGAATGCTAGCTTCACTATTTCTATTATATATCTCATAAATTGTTGGCCATTCTTTTGCAAAAAGCCATAAATATTTTTCTATGTCGTTCATTTCTTGTCTATTTAATAAATCGCTTCGAAATTTTAAGTTGCTTACAGGTACATAAATTTCTTCAGCTTTTCCACTTTTTTCAGCTTCAATCTGTTTTTTTATAATATAAAACATTTCATTATATTCAGGATTATCTGCTGGCACAATCATATCATATAAATCATTTGCTTCTGAATAATAAATTTGCCACAAAAAACTATTTTCATATTTTACTTCGAATGGAATTTCCTCAGCAAATTGTTTCTGCATTTCCTCAATCTCTTCCATTTCTTCTTCCGAAGATAAATTTAGCATACGTATAAAATTTGCATAATTTTCCATCTGTTCATCTTGAGAAGGCTCTAAAAATTCGCGCAATGGCAAGGCCTTTGCTATCTTTTCTTTCAAAGTTGAGTTTCTATTTTCAGATGTTACCCATATTTGTATTTTATCAATTGGAACATACTTGTACACTTTATTTTCTTTCTCCATGGTTTCTTTGATTTCCATAGGGATTGGATTTTCTATTATCTCTGGAATATTTTGCAAGTCAATTCCAATATAGTCTAATTTTTCTTTGATTATATCTTTATCTTCATTTGTAAATTTAGGCATAGTTCCTCCTAACTAAATTTTTAAAACACCACCAAGAGTTCTATTAATGTCTTTATTAGAACCGTCTATTACACTCGCACCACCTGCAATTACAACTACATCTCCTGCATGAATTTTTCCCTCTTTTTTTACTAAGTCAATACCTTCTTGTAACATGTCATTAATGCTTTGTTTGTCTTTTAATAGAATTGGAAATACACCCCAAGAAAGAGACAACTGTTTATAGGTTATTTCATTTTTTGTTACGGCGTAGATTGGGCATAGTGGTGAAAAACTAGCTAGTATTCTTGGAGTGTCTCCTGCATATGTATAAGCAAAAATGCATTTTGCATCCATCGCCATAGCGGTTGTACAAATTGCATGGTCAATCTTAAACTCATAATTTTCTTGTCTTAACTCAGAATAACTTCTATTTTTAAATCTTTTCCAATAGTTAATAGAGTTTTCTACTGTAATCGCAATTTTGTTCATAGTCCTAACACATTCTACAGGGTATTTCCCCATAGCACTTTCCCCAGATAACATGATAGCTCCCGTTAGGTCAAAAATTGCATTGGCAACATCACTTACCTCTGCTCTTGTTGGTCTTGGATTATGAATCATAGATTCTAGCATTTGTGTTGCAGTAATAACAATTTTTCCTGCTTGATAACATTTTTTTATAAATTCTTTTTGGTATATTGGCACTTCTTCCATTGGAATTTCTACACTTAAATCCCCGCGTGCTACCATAATCCCATCAGAAGCTTCTAAAATTTCATCAAAATTATCAATTCCTTCTCTATTTTCAATTTTAGAAATAATTTTAATATGCTCGCCATTATGTTCTTTTAATAAATTACGAATAGCAAATACGTCTTCTTTTCGTCTTACAAATGAAGCAGCAATATAATCAAAGCCTTCCTTAATTCCATCTGTAATATCCTTAATATCTTTTTCTGTAAGACTTGGTAAATTTGTTTTTAGTCCAGGTAAATTTATGCTTTTTCTGTTTCCAAGAGCTCCTCCATTGATAATTTTACATGTAATATCTTTACTATCTTTTTTCATGACGACACATTCAATTAATCCATCATCAATTAAAATTTTATCTCCTACATGAATCTCTTCGCATAGTTCTTTGTAGCTAACAGAAACTCTGTGTGCATCTCCAATGATTTCCTCTGATGTTAAAACAATTTGCTCACCCTCTTGTAATATAACAGGATTGCTTATTAGTTTTCCAGTTCTAATTTCTGGTCCTTTAGTATCTAACATTAGTGCTACTGAAATTCCCAACTCTTCTCTTGCTTTTTTTACATTATTTACTTTTTCTATTTGTTCTTCCATTCCTCCATGAGAGAAATTAATTCTTGCAACATTCATTCCTTCTTTCATAAGTTGCTTTAATATTTCTACATCTTCACTAGCTGGTCCAATTGTACATACAATTTTTGTTCTTCTCATATTTTTCTTTCCTTCCTTAATGTTAGTTTTTTTTATTATATACTATCTTTTTTTAAATTGCAATTTATATAAAATATTCTGATTAAAATTTTAAATGCATATTATCTGTTTTAAATTTTCAATAAATATTAATGCAAAAGGCACGTTAAATCGTGCCTTTTGCATTAATATATTGATAATATTATTTTCCTAAGCATATTCCTATATCTAAAGCTGTTTTTACTAAATCATCATCCATTGTTACTAATTTGGCATTAGAATCTACTGTGCCTGCTGCTACTGCTCCAATGTTTTTATTATTTCCCACAACATCTTCTAAATCAACAGAATCTAATTTTCCATTTTTAATAACTACTAATTTGCCAAATTTTCCTTCTAATGCAAGCTCCATAGCTTTTGCTCCATATTTTGTTGATAACACTCTGTCATAAGCTGTTGGAGTTCCTCCCCTTTGCATATATCCTAAAGTAGTGTTTCTTGCAATTAGCCCTGTTCTTTTTTCTAATTCTTTTGCAACTACATCTCCAATTCCACCAAGTTGTGTATTAATAACTCCAGCTCCTCCTTCTCTTACATCTTTCACAACAGCACTTCCGCCTTTTGGAGTGGCCCCTTCTCCAACTACTACAACACTGAAGTTTTTGCCAATTTTCTGTCTTTCCTTAATAGCATTTGCAACTGCGACTATATCATATGGTATTTCTGGTATTAAGGCTACATCTGCTCCTCCTGCGATGGAAGATTCTAACGCAATCCATCCAGCATTCCTTCCCATTACTTCTAGTACCATAATTCTATTATGTGTTTCTGCAGTTGTGTGTAATCTGTCTAGTGCTTCTGTTGCAACTGTTACAGCTGTATTATATCCAAATGTAATATCTGTACAAGCAACATCATTATCTATTGTTTTTGGTACACCAATTACATTAAGTCCTCTTACCGAAAAATCTCTAGCAGATTTTTGTGTACTATCTCCACCTAAAGTAAAAATACAGTCAAATCCATCTTCTTTTACATTTTGTATACATTTCTCAGATAAATCCTTATATACTATTTTTCCATTTTCTTCTACTTTGTAATTAAATACATTAGCATTTAAAGAAGAACCGATAATTGAACCTCCTTTGTGAAGAATACCGGAAGCATTTCCAGTGGTTGATAATTTAACATAATGATTTTCTAGTAATCCTCTATATCCATCTATAAATCCATAACATTCTACATCATTTTTTTCTGCTGTTTTTACAATTGCTCTTATTACTGCATTAAATCCAGATACATCCCCACCATTTGCAAGGATAGCAACTTTCTTTACCATATTTACTCCTCCTTATTTTATTTACTAGATATTATACCAAAAAAAAACTTTTTTCAACCCCTTCTTCTAAAAAAATTTAGCATAGAAATATTGAGCAAATATTCATCACTGTTCAAAGAATATTTGCTCTTACTAATATTTCTTTACATTTTAGTTTTCGCTTTTATTTGCTACTAATATGTATATCTTCTATTTCTGCTTTCATTTCTCTAGATACGATATTTTGAATTTGTGCCACTTGCTCCTTGGATAAGTCTTCTTCTTGTACTACTACACTTACACTTTCATCATTAATAAAAATAACTACATTTTTAAATCCTTTTGTTGATATTAGATTTTCTGCTATCATAATCGCATTTTTATTGTCATTGATTCTTTTAATTTCTGTTTGCGCAATAGCTTTCTGTTCTTCTGATATGGAAGTGCTATCTAGCATTTTTTGATAACTTTCTAGCATTTGTGAATACATATTATCTCTTTGTAACTTCGATTCAGTATAATAGTCTTCACTATTTTGATTTGCAGTTTCTACTTCACCATTTTCATCTTCGATGCTAGTTATACTACTACTATCTTCTTTGTTTGTTTCTTGGCTTGTTTCTTCTATTTCTTCATTTTCTACTAAAGCTCCTCCATTTACTAATGTAGCATCTCCAATTCCTGCATAAACATTTTCCACTGTTGCTCCACTTGTATATGTTGCTTTATTTGGATCTGTTGTATAGTTTAAATACCCAGCTGTAACGAGCATTAATCCTATTACCAATATAACTAATTGATTTCTTTTTAAAACCTTCATTTTTATTTGTTCCTTTCTTTTTAATTTTTTTTCATTTCAAACACTTGAATTTTATGTGTTGCAAGGCCTGTAACAGCTTCTACAGCTTGTACTATATTAGTTTTTACAGAAGCATTTTCCGCTCCTTCTGCAATAATAACTGCTCCTTCTATTTTTGCCATAATTATTTTTTCTGTTACAGGAATTTTACTTCCATTTTCCTCTTTATAGGCAATATCTTTGCTTGTATCTACTTCTTGTATGGTTCGTTTCCCTCCACTTGTATCTTCTTCTTCAGTTGTACTCTCTTTGCTGTTTTCATTATACATCGCAACAACTTGATTACTTTCTGAATAAGTTATTAGTACATTTACTTTTCCTACTCCATTTAATTTTGTCAAAATGTTTTCAAGCTTTTTTTCTAAATTATTTTCAATATTTGTATCATCTTCTATGTTATTTACGTCCGCTAATTCTTTGCTTAGTGGCTCTTCTTTTGTTTCTTGTTCTTCATCGTTCCATATAAAATTTATAGCCATAACTGTTATAATGAGTATAATTAGAAAAACTACCAAGTTTTCTATTTTCTTTTTTGAATTTCCAGCTGTGTTTTTCTGAAATATGCTTTGTATTTTATTTTTAAACATATGTAACCTCCTTTCTAATTATTAAAAAACATTTATTCTATCTTCTTGCATTCCATATTCTTCTGATATATACTTTTTAATTATCTCTTTATCTTTCAATTCTATGTTTTGCTTTTTTTCTTCACTACCAATAGAAATTTCTATTGGTTCTATTACATTTATTTCTTCTTTTATTTTCATTTTCTGGTTCACTTTTATACTAATTGCTTGAATTTCTCCATAGTTCTCTGCTTGCACAGATTGAATACTTAATGCTGTTATCGTAACATCATAACCTTTTGCTTTTAGTTTAGATACGATATCTTCTTCTAATTTTTGTTTA
>CAWVME010000082.1:0-17889 GCA_963930325.1 Bacillota bacterium
TCACTTAATTACAGGACTTCCAGATGGATATGGACGAGGAAGAATTATAGGAGACTATAGAAGAGTTGCACTTTATGTTGTTGATGCTTTAATTGAAGAGAAAAAAGAAGAATTAGAAATTTTAAACACAGATGAATTTACAGAAGAAATTATTAGAAGTCGTGAAGAAACTTTTGAGCAAATTAAAGCTTTAGAAGCATTAAAAGGAATGGCTGCAAAGTATGGATTTGATATTTCTGTGCCTGCTAAAAATGCAAAAGAAGCTGTTCAATGGTTATACTTTGGATATTTAGGGGCAATTAAAGATCAAAATGGTGCAGCTATGAGTCTTGGTAGAACTTCTACTTTCTTAGATATTTATTTCGAAAGAGACCTACAGGCAGGAATATTAACAGAAGAAGAAGCACAAGAGATAATGGACCACTTTGTTATGAAATTAAGACTTGTTCGTTTCTTAAGAGCACCAGAATACAATAGTTTATTTAGCGGAGACCCTGTATGGGTAACAGAAAGTATTGGAGGAATGGGGATAGATGGAAGAACATTAGTTACAAAAAATTCTTTTAGAATATTACACACATTAGTAACTTTAGGACCTGCACCAGAACCAAACTTAACTGTTTTATGGTCAAACAACTTACCAGAGGGATTTAAAAGATATACAACAAAACTTTCTATACAAACATCGTCTATTCAATATGAAAATGATGATTTGATGAGAATAACATTAGGCGACGACTATGGTATAGCATGTTGTGTTTCTGCCATGAAAATCGGAAAGCAAATGCAATTTTTCGGAGCAAGAGCAAATTTAGCTAAAACTTTATTATATGCTATTAATGGTGGTAGAGATGAAAATTCAGGAAAACAGATAGCACCAAAATTTGAAGCAATTACTTCTGAATATTTGGACTATAATGAAGTAATGGAAAAATTTGATACTATGATGGATTATGTTGCAAAAATCTATATTAAAGCATTGAATGCAATTCACTATATGCATGATAAATACTCTTATGAAGCATTAGAAATGGCATTACATGATAAAGATATTATTCGTACTATGGCCTGTGGAATTGCTGGACTTTCTGTAGTAGCAGATTCATTATCAGCTATAAAATATGCTAAAGTAAAAACAATTAGAAATGAAGATGGACTAGTTATAGATTACGTAGTAGAAGGAGATTTCCCTAAATTCGGAAATGATGATGACAGAGTAGATGCAATTGCAACATCTTTAGTAAAAACGTTCTTACACAAATTACAAAAGCATCATACTTATAGAAACTCAAAGCATACATTATCTATTTTAACAATTACTTCAAATGTTGTTTATGGTAAGAATACAGGAAATACACCAGATGGAAGAAGAGCAGGAGAACCATTTGGACCAGGAGCTAATCCACTACATGGAAGAGATACTAATGGAGCTTTAGCTGTGCTAAATTCAATTGCAAAACTTCCATATGAATATTCAGAAGATGGAATTTCTTATACATTTGCAATTACTCCAAATACCTTAGGCAAAACAGAAGAGGCAAGAATTGATAATTTAGTAAATATTTTAGATGGATATTTTGAAAATAGCGGACATCACATCAATGTAAATGTATTTGACAGAAGCTTACTAGAAGATGCTATGGAACATCCAGAAAAATATCCTCAACTTACAATTCGCGTTTCTGGTTATGCTGTAAACTTTATTAAACTAACAAGAGAACAACAATTAGATGTAATCAATAGAACTATTCAAGAAAGAATTTAAGAATAAAATTAAATATAGAAGGCTGTTTAAAAACAGCCTTTTATAGTCAATTAGGAAGAAAAGTTATGGAATCATTTGATAGAAAAAACTATGCTAGAGTGCATTCAATTGAAACAATGGGAACGGTAGATGGACCGGGAATTCGATTTGTTTTATTTTTACAAGGATGCATGCTTAAATGCCAATATTGCCACAATAGAGATACTTGGAACCAAAATACAGGTAATATTATGAGTGTGGATGAAATTATAAATAAAATTATACGCTATAAACATTTTTTAGAGCCAAATGGGGGTGGCTTTACAGCTACAGGTGGAGAACCTTTATTACAAGTGGAATTTTTAATTACCCTGTTTGAAAAATTAAAAAAAGCAGAGATTCGTACAGCAATTGATACTTCAGGGATGGTAAGAATTACAGAAGATGTAAAAAAGTTATTATCTTTAACAGATTTAGTTTTGCTTGATATAAAGCACATTGATGACGAAAAATGTAAAGAATTAGTAGGCACATCAAACAAATTAGAATTGGAATTTGCAAGGTACTTAAGTGACAACCGCATTCCTATGTGGATAAGACAAGTTATTGTACCAGGAATTACAGATGATGAAGAAGATCTACTAAGATTAAAGGAATTTCTAAAAACATTAAATGGAGTAAAAAAAGTAGAACTACTTCCTTATCATAGTATGGGAAAATATAAATGGCAAAATCTGGGATACAATTACGCACTATCAGATATTGCGGATGCTACAAAGCAAGATATAGATAGAGCAAAAGCAATTTTAGATTTGCAATAAGTGGATTTGTAAAGTGTATATGTCCTAATCATATACATTTTGCTCCATCATGTCATATACTCTTTCAAAGTCTTTTGTCTCTTGATTTGCAATATAAACTTCAGACTTATTTTTTTTCAAAAATTCAATAATCTGATATACATCAATCCAAATCTGATTAGTTCCATCCTTTTGAGATTCGTCAAAAATAATTTGCATGCCAAAGTGGAGATGGGGGACATTAACATTATTAACATTTTCTTCTGTGCTGTAGCCAGTCATACCAAGGTAGCCAATTACATCTCCTGCTTTTACAATTTTACCTTCATACATATCTTCTGCATATGGATGATCTTTTCTGAGGTGGGCATAATAGTAATATCTTTTTTTATCAAAACTTCTAATTCCTATTCTCCAACCACCATATTGATTCCATCCAATAGCTTCTACATAGCCGGATTCTACTGCGATAACTGGAGTACCAATACCTCCCATTAAGTCATTACCAAGATGTTTCCTTTGGTAACCATAAGAACGAGATGCACCGAAATCATCATAATGACTAAAATTATAGTTTTTAGCAATGGGGCAAAAAGCTTTTATTCCATACTTTTTTTCAAAAACTTTAGAAGTATTTTGAATTTCATATTCTCCAATAAATTCTCCTAAAATGGCAGAGTAACTTTCAAAATAATAAGAATAATATTTTAAATCTTTTGTTAATTCTTCAATGGTATTTCCATCTTGTAACTTATTTATTAAATCATTTAAATCAGATGTCTTATATAAAGAAAAATTTCCACCATATTTGCAAGCTAAGTAAGATAAAAGTTCAATCCAATTATAAGTTATTTGTTCTTGATTATTATGTGAACGAATATCTAAATTAGCCGTTTCTATCAATGCATTCGATGTAGGAGTAAAATCTATCCACTTAATATAAGAGCTTTCACCTACACTTTTAGAACTTATTTGAAGAGAAAGTGAAACACCAGAAAATAGAATAATAGATGCAATCAACACAAAATAAAAATAAAAATGTCTTTTTATTTTTATACTTTTTATAAACAATGTATCACCTCCAAGATGTATATCTTGACAGAAAATATAAAACCATATATAGTAATACTATGTATTAGAACAAAGAAAAATGAAAAAAACGTAAATTTATAAAATTACTTGAAAATAATTCAAATTAGTATATAATATTAATAATAAAATAGAATTGAGGAAATATGGGAAAAGAAAAGAAAAAATTTACTATTGGTGGAGTAACCGTAGGGAGATTATTTGATTATTTTTTTATTTATAGTATAGTTGGATTCATTATAGAAACAGTATATGGGCTTGTTACAAAAGGAGTTCTAGAAAGTAGACAAAGCTTTTTATATGGACCATTTTGTTCTATTTATGGTTTAGGAGCCGTAATTATGATTCCGGCTTTAAACAGGTTTAAGAAAAATAATTTTAGTTTATTTTTCGGGGGATTTATTATAGGTTCCATAGTAGAATATATGGTAAGCCTCCTAGGAGAATTAATTTTTCACATTAAATGGTGGGACTATTCAGGAATGGCTTTTAACATAAACGGAAGGATTTGTATTGCATTTTCATTTTTTTGGGGAGTGCTAGCTATATTTTTAATGACGTATTTTAACCCAAAAGTAGATAAACTAATTGATAAAATTCCTAATAAATATTTAAAAACTGTGACGATTACTGGAATTATTATCATCATATTAGATGCTATCATTACAGGAATTGCTTTAAAAATATTTTTTACTCGCCTTGTCATTAATTATGATTTAGAATTAAAAGAAGGAAACCGATACACCATACAAACGCCTGAACTATATGACAATGATTTTATGCGTTACTTAGGAGAGAATGTTTTTACAGACGAAAAAATTTTGAAGACATTTCCTAATATTAAAGTATTAGATAAGAATAATAATATTATTTATGTAGATAGTATATTAAAAGATATACAACCATATTATTTTAGGTTTTTTACACCCAAAAAAAGATAGGAATGGGGGAAATAAATGAACAAAACAAAAGAGAACCAAGGAATTACACTTATTGCATTAGTTATTACAATTATTGTATTATCTATTCTAGTAGGTATTACTCTTTATAGTGGAACAGGAACTATTCGACAAACACAGCAAAACAAATTATTTACAGAGCTAGGAATTGTTCAACATGCCGTTATGGAAAGGTACTATCAATATACAGTCACACAAGATACAAGCTTGCTTATAGGGATAGAGGCAACAACGGTACAAGACATAGCACAAAGTATAGGAATCAATTTACTAATATCAAATCCGATAGAGGAAGAAGAAAAGTATTACGAACTATCTCCTACATTATTAAAAGAAATAGGTATAATTAACACAGATGATACATATATAGTAAATTATAAAACAGGAGAGGTTATTAATAAAACAGAGGAAACAATCAACTCTTTACCATTATATATTAAAGGAACTACCGGAACAACAATGGAATTTGACGGAAGTGATCACTAAAAATTTTTCTATTCATAAGATTTGGTTTTACAAAATATTTGCAAGAAGCAATGAAATTATTTAGACGGAGGTTTTATGATAATAAAAGAAGTCTACCAAGAACTTATAAACATTGTTTCAAAAGAAAACATAAAGCAGAACGAACCAATGAAAAAGCATACTACATTTAACATTGGCGGAATGGCCGATATATATGTATTAGCGAATACAAAAGAACAGATACAAGATATTTTAAAGATAGTTAAAAAGTATGATATTCCACTTACTATAGTTGGAAACGGAAGCAATTTATTGGTAAAAGACAAAGGAATTAGAGGAATTGTATTAAAACCAAACTTAAAGGGAATTTCTGTGTGTGGAGAAAAAGTAACGGTTTCAGCTGGAGAACTACTTGCAAAAGTTGTTAAGATATCTGCGGAAGAAGAGCTTACAGGATTAGAGTTTGCTTGCGGAATACCAGGCACCATAGGAGGAGCAATAAAAATGAATGCGGGTGCTTATGGCTCAGAAATGAAAGACATTGTTTTTAAAACAACATATATAGATATGGAAGGCAATATTAATACAATTTCTAATAAAGAACATGAATTTGAATATAGAAAAAGTATATTTTCTAGACAAAAAGCCATTATTATAGAAACAGAACTTGGATTAAAATTTGGACAGAAAGCTGAAATAGAGAAGAAAATAGAAGAAAATAAAAAAAGCAGAATAGAAAAGCAACCTGTTTCTATGCCAAGTGCAGGTAGTACTTTTAAGCGAGGCGAAGGATTTATAACAGCAAAGCTAATTGATGAATGCGGATTAAAGGGTCTTACTATAGGTGGGGCACAAGTTTCTGAAAAACATGCTGGATTTATTGTAAATACAGGGAATGCTACGGCTGCTGATGTTATAGATTTAATTTCATTAATTAAAAATAAGGTAAAAGAAAAGTTTCAGGTAGATATAGAAACAGAAATACAAATTATAGGAGAATAAGAGGAAGAGGAGTAAAATGAAAGGTTTTTTTACATGGTTTAAATCAAGTACAAAAATAAAAAGATGGATTTTTTTGATTTTAATAGGAATTGTGTTAGCATGTTATGGATTTGCACAAATATTAGTAATTAATGAATTGTCTTTTGAAGAAATTGGAAAAATTGTAGCTGTTTTTGTGGTTGGTTTTACATTTGTTATTTTAGGACTAGTCTATATACAAAAAAGAACCCTAGAACTAGTTATTGAAGGAAATCAGAAAAAAGAAGAAAAGAATGTTAATATTAGTTCTTTAATTTTTAATAAAGATGTATATGAAAATGGACCTAAGATTGTTGCCATAGGTGGTGGAAACGGATTAAATGCTGTACTTGCAGGATTAAAAAAATATACAAATAATATTACAGCAATAGTAACAATATCAGATTACGGAGAAATACCAACAGAATCTAGAAAACAGCTTGATTTACTTCCATTAGAAGATATTAAAGGAAGTTTAATTGCTTTAGCAAAAGATAGTGAAAAGATGGAAAGATTATTTAATGTGCCTTTTATGGATAATAAACTAAAAGGGTTAACATTTGGAGATATTTATATGTCTGCCATGAAAAATGCAAATGGGGATTTCACATCAAGTATTAAAGAAAGTAGCGAAATTTTAAATATTACGGGAAAAGTTTTGCCGGTTACGTTTGATGAAATAAAAATTTGTGCAGAACTTGTAGATGGAACTATTGTAGAAGAAAAGAGCAAAATTCCAGAAGTAGTGTATGAAAAAGTATCGAAAATCAATCGAATTTATATTACGCCATCTAACTGTACACCTGCACCTGGTGTACTAGAGGCAATTAATGAAGCAGATGCCATTATTTTGGGACCGGGTAGCTTATACACTAATGTTATTCCTAATTTGTTGGTAAAAAATATTGCAAAAACGATTAAAGAAAGTAAAGCTTTAAAAATATATATTAGCAATCTTATGACAGAGCCTGGGCAAACAGATAACTATACTCTTTCAGAACATATTAATGCAATAACAGAACATGTTGGAAAAGGATTAATTGACTTTTGTATCTGTGATACGCAAGAAATTACTCCTGAATTTGTACGCAAATACAATAAAATGGGCTCAGACATAGTAGAAATGGATACACAAAAAATTGTAGATAATGGAATTAAAGTACTAAAGAGAGACTTGTCTTGTATTAAAGATGAATATATTAGGCATGACTCAGATGCAATTGCTAAAAGTATAGTAGAACTTATTTGCAACGACTTAAAATTTAGAGATAAACAAACAGAACCAGAATATTTGCTAATGAATTCAAAATTAAAACAAGTTAAAAAAACTGTAAAGAAAAATAAGCCAAATAAAAAAATAAAAAATGTAAAAAAAGAAAAAAATGTTAACAATAGAAAAAAACAAAGCAAATTTGCGTCTAAATATAAAGAACGAATGGATTCTATTCAAAATAGTGAAAAACAGAGAATAGAAAATATAAAAAAACAAGAAAAAGAAGAAGAATAAAATACCGAAGAAATAATGGAGGAAACAAATGAAATTAACAAAGTCTAAAATAAGTTTAGAAGAAGGAATTAAGAAGGAGTGGATTATTACTAATGGAATAGGAGGTTATAGTTCTTCAACTGTTATTGGAATGAATACTCGAAAGTATCATGGACTTTTAATAGCTCCTCTTACACCACCAGCAAGACGATTTTTAATTTTATCTAAACTAGATGAAAGTATAGAAATCGAACAAACAAAATACAACTTTTACACTAATATGTGCCATAACTATATTTCGGATGGATACAAATATCTACAGAGCTTTGAAAAGGAACATATTCCTAGTTTTATTTATCAAATAAAAGATATTAAAATTACAAAATCTATTTGCATGGAATATGGGAAAAACACAGTGTGTATATTGTATCATATCCAAAATAAAACCAAAAAGTCTGCCAAACTTACTTTAGCTCCAGTCGCTAATTTTAGAGATTTCCATTGCATGAATACGAACCATGACTTTAATTTGCAACAAGAAATTAAAGAACGAAAAATAAAAATGGTTATTGATGGGAATTCTGATATTCCGATTTATTTGTATTGTTCAGATGGAAAATACATGAAACATGAGAATGATAAATTTTATAATATGTTTTACATAGAAGAAGAAAAAAGAGGATTTTTTCCGGAAGAAAATCATATAGTTCCCGGAAGATATGAAATAGAAATAAATCCAATGGAAGAAAAGGAAATTTCTTTTATTGCTTCTTTGGAGGAAAATATCGATGAAATTAATACAAGAGAAGTAATAAAAAAGGAAATTGAAAGGATAGATAAGTTAGTAGATAATACAAAGCTGAACTCTTTAGAAGGACAAGACAAACTTATTCGAGACTTTATTATTGCTACAGACAATTTTATTGTATATAGACCAAATTTCAGATTACATACTATTATTGCTGGTTACCCATGGTTCTTGGACTGGGGAAGAGATGCACTAATATCTATGGAGGGACTATTATTAGTAACTAAGAGATATGAAATTGCAAAGGAATTAATTCTAACAATGATGAGAGATATTAAATTTGGATTAGTGCCAAATGGATATTCTGGATTTGACAATCGACCATTATATAATAGTGCAGATGCTTCTTTATTGTTGTTTGAACAAATTTATAAGTATCAAAACTATACTGGTGATGAAGAATTTGTAAAAAGTGTTTATGGAACTTTAGAAAAAATCATAGAAAGTTATAAAAATGGAATTGACTTAGATAATAATAATATTTACTTAGATACAGACAATTTACTTGTATCAGGAACCGAAAAAACACAAAATACTTGGATGGATGCTAAATATGGAGATTTTGCATTCACACCGAGAAATGGAAAAGTAGTAGAAATAAATAGCCTATGGTATAATGCATTAAGAATTATGGAACAATTTAGTAAAAAGTTTGAAAAAACAAGTCAAGAAAAATATTATCAAGATATGGCAAATGCAACAAAGAAAAGTTTTGAAAAATCTTTTTACAACCCAAAACGAAAGTGTTTATATGATGTTATAGGAGATTCTAAAATAAGACCAAATCAATTATTTAGTATGTCATTAACCTATCCTGTTATAGAACCAAATTCCAAAATAGGACAAGAGATATTAGAAACGGTAGGTAAAAAGCTACTTAATAAATATGGACTAAAAACATTAGCCAAAGGTGAAAAAAATTATGTGGATGTATATGAAGGAGACGGATTTAAACGTGACATGAGCTATCATCAAGGAATTACGTGGCCATGGTTATTAGGATTATACTATGATACATTAAAAAATAAATTGAAAGAAAAGAAAACAAAGAAAATAGAAGAAGAATATAAAGAATTTGTTAATAATGTAAAGGTAACATTTTCAAAATCTTTCTATGAGGATGGAGCAATTGGAAGTATATCTGAATTGTATGATTCAAAACCACCTTATTTACCAAAAGGAACATACGCACAAGCTTGGAGTGTAGCAGAAATATTCCGTATTATATTAGAAAAATAAATGAAAAAGAAAATGAGGCAGAACAGATGAGAATATTAGGAATCGACCCAGGGTTTGCTATTACAGGATATAGCATAATTGATTACGTAGGAAATAAATTTAAACTCGTTCATAGTGGAGCAGTAACAACAAAAGCAGGAATGTCTTTTCCAATTCGATTAACTAAAATATATGATGACTTAACTATGTTAATTCAAGAATATAAACCAGATGCAGTATCTGTAGAAGAATTATTCTTTAATCAAAATATAAAAACAGCTATTAATGTAGCACAGGCCAGAGGAGTTATTTTAACTGTCGGTTGTAAAATGAATGTACCTACTTATGAATATACTCCTCTACAAGTAAAACAGGCAGTAACGGGCTATGGAAGAGCAGATAAAACTCAAGTACAAAAAATGGTAAAAACAATTTTAAATGTAGAAAAATTGCCTAAATTAGACGATATTACAGATAGCATGGCTATTGCAATTTGTCATGGACATTCTGCTAAATTTGTAGAGAAATTGTAAAGGGATGAGAGTATGAAAATCAATATAAATGACTTAGAAAAAGAATTGAAATCAGAAAAATTACGAAGCTTATATTTATTTTATGGAGAAGAATTATATTTGATAGAAAGTACTCTAAAAAAAATAAGAAAAATATTTGGAGAAGTCATTAAGGGAATTAATTATATTGTCGTAGATGAAAGCAATATAGATTCTCTTATTTCTAATATAGAAACACCAGCTTTTGGATATGAAAAAAAATTAATTATTGTAAAAAATGCTGGATTAATGAAAAAAGAAGGAAAAGGGAGAGGCAAAAAGACTAGCACTGGACTATCTGATACAATAGCTAATTATATAAAGGAAAACATAAAATTAATAGAGCAAGGAACTATTATTATTTTTATAGAGGAAACAATAGAAAAAAATAATTTACTTACAGAAATTGAAAAATTAGGAGTCATATGCCAATTCGAAAGATTAACAATTATACAACTAACTAAAAGATTAAAAGCTATTTGTAATGCTTATATAGTAAATGTAGAGGAGCAAACTTTGAACTATTTACTTGAAATAGCAGGCACAGACATGCAAGATTTAATTAATGAAATTAGAAAACTTATAGAATATGTAGGAAAAGAAGGTACAATTACAAAGGAACTGATAGATAATTTAACAACTAAACAAATTCAGGCTGTTATATTTGATTTAACAGATAATTTAGGTAGCAAAAATATTACTGCTGCAATAGAAGTATTAAGGGGATTAATTCAAAATAAAGAACCTTTGCAAAAAATTTTAATCACGCTATATAATCACTTTAAAAAATTGTACTTAGTAGCATTAGCTCTAAAAAATAACAAAGATATAGCAATAAGTTTAAATTTAAAGCTAAACCAGATGTTTTTAATTAATAAATATAAAAAACAAGCAAATTACTTTAAAGAAGAAGAATTAAGAAATATATTAGAAGAACTTGCAAATTTAGACTATAATTATAAAACAGGTTTAATAGATTTAAATGTTGGGCTAGAGTCTATTTTATGTGAATATTGTGAATAAAGAATATAGCCCATAAAAAAATCTCTTCAAATTTGAAGAGATTTTTTTATAGATTGAAATAAATTTATTATAAGAAAAAACACTGATACAAAAAGTCAAACAAACAGAGGAAAGGGCAGGACGAGAATAGAAGGATTTGCAGCAAACAAACATACTGTACACATAATACTTATTAGTAACTAGTAAATAGATTACATAACAAAATAACCAAAACAAACTGTGAACAAAATGTGACAAAAAAATGCCCATTTTATAGTTATTCACAAAGTTATCCACAGTTTCCACAGCTTTTACGAAAATGTAGCATGTAAACCATTTTAGATTACATAAAATAAAAATTTGTCATTAAAATGAAATCAGAATGTAATATATATGTAATATACAAGAAATAATATTACAAACAAATGAAAAAATACAAAAGGTATTGAATTATAAAAAAAATAATTATATAATAAAAAAGTACTTGCTATTATAGCTCAGTTGGTAGAGCAACTGATTCGTAATCAGTAGGTCGGGAGTTCGATTCTCCCTAATAGCTCCATAAATTACTCCCACGAAATTCTAAAACTATAGTTTTAGGAATTTGTGGGAGTAAAATTTGAATTAAAAATATATAATATTTCAGTTTTTTACAAAATATGACATAAATACATTGGCTGATACTTATAAAACTTTCGAAGCTCTAAGTCATGTAGATAACCTAGTGCCTAAATAAAGGTTCTAGGTATTTATATATCAAAAAACTTGCATATATCGATAAAATATGATAAAATCCAAATACAGTTTAATTTAGGAGGTTTTGTGTATGGATAAGCGGAAAGTGAGAAAGTTCAAAAATCAACAGAAACGACTGGCAAAAAAAATTGCTGAAGCACATGGAACTCTAACTTTTGCAGTAGACTATGAACAGAAGATTCCAAATGCCTTTACAGATAAAGAAAGTGGAAGATTGATTATTTGCAATCATAGCCAAATTGTGTTTCCAACTAGAGCAATCCATAAAGGCAAGAACAGAGTAATTGTTATTATGCGTTTTAGAGGTGTTTGTAATTTAAGAACAGTTGGTAAAATTTTACGGAGGCAATTTTTAATAAACGAGATAGAGAATGGTTTTGAAGTCAGAAGTTCGTTTTATCCATGCACAATTGGAAAGCTTTAAATAGAGCTTTTGGAAACAGAGAGAAGGAGATAACTTAAAATAATAAGTGTCTCCTTTTTTATTGTTAAAATCGTAGTTTAAATTCACACAAAAGATGTGATATAATAATTTAGGAGGTCAAAATTATGCAAAAAATATTAATAGTAGAAGATGATAAAAAAATACGAAAAGAACTAGAAACATTTTTAAATAAAAATGGCTTTATAGCAAAAGGAATAGAAACGTTTGATAATACAATACAGGATATATTAAGCGAAAATGCAGATTTAGTATTATTAGATATTAATTTACCATATACAGATGGAGAATTTGTATGTAAAGAAATAAGAAAAATATCTGATGTACCAATTATAATGGTAACAAGCAGGAATAACGAAATAGATGAATTAATGAGCTTATATGGCGTAGCAGATCAATATGTAACAAAACCATATAACATACAAATTTTACTTGCAAAGATAAATGGTTTACTAAAAAGGAACCAAAAATCAGAAAAAGATATACAGAAAATTGATTGTGATGGTTTTTACTTAAATATAGCAGAAAGAGCTATCGAAAAAGGAGACAAAAAAATCGAACTAACTAAAAATGAATATAGCATTTTATATTATTTAAGTAAAAATAAAGAGAAAATAGTATCAAGAGATGAAATAATGGACTATTTATGGGAAAGTGAAGAATTCATTGATGATAACACATTAAGTGTAAATGTAAAAAGATTAAGAAACAAATTAGAAGAATTAGGTTTTGTAGATAGGATTGAAACTAGAAGAGGTCAAGGCTATATATTAATTTGAAAGGAAACAAAGCATGAATTTTAAAGAATTTATAATTTATAAAAGAAAAAATGATATTAATTATAGGAATAGTACTAGCATTAATTAGCGTAGAAATATTATTACTCGCTTATAAAATTGGAATATTAGTAAGAATATATGTTGCAATTATAATATCATTTGTTGTAACACTTGCAATTATAATCGAGTATAAAAGAAAAAAAGATTACTATAATCAATTAATAAAGGATATGGAAAATTTAAAAGAGAAATATTTAATTTCAGAAATAGTAAAAACACCAAATTTTATTGTAGGAAGAATACTGAAAGATATTTTACAAGATACAAGTAAATCTATGTTAGAAAATGTGAACTATTATAAAAACATTCAAGAAGATTACAAAGAATATATAGAGTTATGGATACACGAAGTAAAAATACCAATTGCAGCTAGTAAATTGATTATAGAAAACAACAAAAATGAAATAACCAAAAGTATAGATGAAGAATTAGATAAAGTGGAAAATTATACAGAACAAGCTTTGTATTATGCTAGAAGTAATGCAGTAGAAAAAGACTATATAATAAATAAAACAAACCTAAGAGAAATTGTAAGTGATAGCATACTAAAAAATAAAACCAACTTGCTTAATGAAAAAGTATCATTAGAATTGAAAAACTTAAAATCAGAAGAAGTATATACAGATAGTAAGTGGGCTATATTCATCATAAATCAAATTATACAAAACGCTATAAAATACTCTAAAAAAGATAATAGAAGAATAGAAATTTATTCAAAAGAAAAAAATGATAAAGTTATTTTATATATAAAAGATAATGGAATAGGAATAAAAAGGGGAGAAATTACAAAAGTATTTGAAAGAGGTTTTACAGGGGAAAATGGAAGAATTATAGGTCAGAAATCAACTGGAATTGGTCTATACCTATGCAAGAAATTATGTGATAAATTAGGACTAGGAATAGAACTAAGTTCAGAAAAAGATGAGGGAACAGAAGTAAGGATAATCTTTCCCCAAAATAGTTATATAATTATGAAGTAGCTCTATAAAAGGGCTATTTTTTATCTTATTACGAAAGAAAAATCTAAAGTAACAAGGTTAATTTTCCTTAGACCGTGCATATTTGCAAAGCAAAACGCACAATTATCTTACAAAAATGTAAGACAAATGTAAGATTGAAAAATGGCAAGGAGACTATTAAATGTCTTATAATATAGTTAGTAAATTGAAAAAGGAAGGAGACTTTATAATGAGCAATGTATTAGAGGTAAAAAACATTGAAAAATACTATGGAAACAAATCAAATTTGACTAAAGCAATTGATGGTATTAGTTTTAATGTGGAAGAAGGAGAATTTGTTGGAATAATGGGGGCATCGGGATCTGGAAAAACTACTTTATTAAACTGTATTTCAACAATAGACAGAGTAACAGCAGGAAATATTATTATAAATAACCAAGATATAACAAAATTAAAAGGAAATAAATTAAATAAATTCAGGAGAGAAGAATTGGGATTTATATTTCAAGATTTTAACTTACTTGACACATTGACTGCTTATGAAAATATTGCACTAGCACTAACAATTCAAAAAGTAAATCCTCATGAAATAGATAAAAAAGTAAAAGAGGTATCAGAACAGCTAGACATTTCAGGAATATTAAATAAATATCCATATCAGATATCTGGAGGAGAAAAACAAAGAGTAGCCAGTAGCAGGGCAATAATAACAAATCCTAAAATAATACTTGCAGATGAGCCAACAGGTGCGCTAGATTCAAAATCGGCAAGACAATTACTAGAAACATTTGAGCACTTAAATAAAAGTTTAGAGGCTACAATACTTATGGTTACTCATGATGCCTTCACAGCTAGTTATGCAGGAAGGATTATATTTATAAAAGATGGTAAGATATTTAATGAACTTATAAAAGGAGAAGACACAAGAAAACAATTTTTTGAAAAAATAATCGAGGTGCAAACACTTCTTGGAGGTGATTTGAACGATGTTATTTAAATTATCTATAAGAAACATGAAAAAGAGTTTTAAAGACTATACAATATATTTCTTAACATTAGTATTAGGTGTAGCAATATTCTATATGTTTAATTCTTTAGATAGTCAACAAGCAATGCTACAAGTATCGCAATCTACAAGGTCTATGATACAATTATTAGTCCAAATGCTTGGTATGCTTTCTGTTTTTATTGCGATTGTACTAGGTTTTTTAATAGTATACGCAAATAACTTTTTAGTAAATAGAAGAAAAAGAGAATTTGGCATATATATGACACTTGGTATGGGCAGAAGGCAAATATCAGCTATTATATTATTAGAAACTATATTGGTTGGAATATTATCTTTAGTGGTTGGTTTATTTATAGGTGTATTTGCATCGCAATTCATGTCTATATTAGTTGCAAAATTATTTGAAGCAGATATGACTGAATTTACATTTGTATTTTCAAAAGATGCTTGTATAAAAACTTGTATATATTTTGCAGTAATGTATTTAGCAGTGATGGCATTTAACACATTAACAATATCGAGATATAAATTAATTAATCTATTAACAGCAGTAAGAAAAAACGAAAAAATTAAAATGAAAAATCCTATTATCTCAATACTTGTTTTTATAATTTCAGCGGTAATATTAGGATATGCGTATTATCTTGTAACAGGTGGAGTATATGAATTAAGTGCAGGAGATAAATTATTGCCTCCAATAATTATGGGAATAGTAGGAACAGTAGGAGCGTTCTGGTCATTATCTGGCTTTATGTTAAGAGTAATACAGACAAGAAAAAATATTTACTTAAAAGGTACAAATATGTTTGTATTAAGACAATTAAATAACAAAATAAATACAAATATAGCAAGTATGAGCATAATTTGTTTAATGTTATTTATGACAATAAGTGTATTATCAAGCAGTTTATCAATTAAATCTTCATTAGATTCGGAGCTAGAGAAATTTACACCTGTAGATGTCAACTTATATAAAACAGCGTATTTACCAGAAAGTTATGTAAGTTCATATAGTGGAAAAACAATATATAATACAGAAGAACAAATAGAAGATTCAAAGCACCCTGTGAGTTACACATTAGAAACAAATGGCTATGATATGAATAGCTTGAAAGATATAGTAGAGATACCAATTTATACAATACCAGAATGGACATTAAAATATAGTTTAGGAAATTATTATGAAACAATTAAATCACAATATTCAAATTTGACTTATGATTTGCCAGAAACAATTATTAAAGTTTCAGACTTTAATAAAATTGCAAAACTTTATGGTGAAGAACAATATAGTTTAAATGACGATGAGTTTATGGTACTTTGTGACTTTGAACAAATGGCTAATATAAGAAATGAAGCATTAAAAAAACATCCTAATATAGAGATAAACGGAAAAACATATCATGCAAAATATAACGAATGTCAATATGGATTTCTAGTAATGTCAGTAAGTGAGATGAATGGAGGAATTATATTAGTTCCAGATAGTTTTGAATTTAAAGATGAAAATACAGAACAATATTTTTTAGCAGCAAACTATAATGCAGAAACAGAAGATGAAAAAATAGGATTAAATAATGTTATTGTAGGTGAAGTTGATAGTGAATTATTTGACAATTTATCAGAGAAAGGAATAAATCTTGAAGGAATGACTAAAATTAGCCTATTTGAATCCAGCAAAGGATTATCAACGATAATTATATTTATATCAATTTATCTAGGTATTATATTCCTTATCGCAAGTTCAGCGATTTTAGCATTGAAACAACTTACGGAAAGTTCTGACAACAAGCAAAGATATACAATATTAAGAAAAATTGGTTGTGATGAAAAAATGATAAATGGGGCTTTATTTAGACAAATATTTATATTCTTTATGATGCCACTTGCTTTAGCAATAATACATTCTATATTTGGAATTAAATTTATATTGTCAATGTTAGCTGCACTAGCATCACCAGATGAATTATTACCATCAATTATTGTAACAGTAGTAATCATCGGTGCAATTTATGGAATATATTTCTTGGCAACATACTTTGGTAGTAAAAACATCATTAAAGAGGAGGAATAGAACATGGAAAATTTTAAAGAAAAATTACCTATTATTATAGCAGTGATTATTGTAATTGCTTTAGCGGTCGGAGCATACTATTTTTTGATAGTACATAAAGAACAATACTATACTAAAATTGATAATAGCAAAATAGAAGAAGTTTCTGGCGATATGAGATACCAATATACATTAACTGCATATAACAAAAATGGAAAATCAAAAGAAGTACAATTTAAAACTAGCAGGGAATTAAGAAATGAAGCATATTTGGAATTAGATATAATGCAAATAAGAGGAGTAGTAGACTGGAGAGAAGTACAAGAAAATGAGTTGCCAAATGATGTGAAATCAGCAATGAATATAGAATAGTTAAAAAATTAAATGTGGGAAGAAATGAGGTGGTAAAATGAAAATAGAAGACAATTATTCAAAAGAAGATATATTTGAATTATATGTCAATAACATTTTCTTTGGAGACGGATATTATACAGTCAAAGAAGCTGCTAGACGGATATTTTAATAAAGAACTAAACGAAATGACTAATAGTGAATGTATATTACTTGCCGGTATTCCAAATGCTCCCTCCGTATATGCACCAACTAAAAGCCAAGAATTAGCAAAAAAAAGACAGAAACAAGTAATGGAAAAGATGATAGAAAATAATTTTTTAACAGAAGATGAAGCA
>CAWVME010000083.1:0-2871 GCA_963930325.1 Bacillota bacterium
TTTGCTCCTGTTTTCCTATAAATGAGTTAAGTATTTCCACAATTTTATCTTTATTTAAAATACTTTTATCCACATTTTGTTCATCTATTATCTTTCCTTCTGAGTCTGCAGTATCTGTTTTTATGCCGAGCTTTAAAACAACTTCGTATTCTTTATCATGGTTAATTAAATATGCTGATAACTTTGTGCCTTTGCCTATCAAAATAGGGAGAAGTCCTGTTGCATTTGGATCAAGTGTTCCTGTATGTCCAACTTTTTCATTAAATATGTGTTTTATTTTATTTACTATGTCATGTGAAGTACAATCTTTTTCTTTATTTATTAGAATTACTCCATCCAACTAATTTTTTCTCCTCTCTTTTAAAATTTGCCCCCTTGGACAGAAGGGACACTCCTTTTTTGTCCAAAAAATTGGACAAAAGGGACAGACCTTAACAATTTTATTATTAAAAAGCTAATACATGTATTTAGAAAATTTTTGTAGCATCCGCGCAGCGACCAAACGAGCCAGTATGGCGAGTGCGATTGAAGAAAAGGGGCAGAATTTAAAAATTTATTTTTTAATTCTGGCTATAGCTTTTCGACAGCAAGGTGCAAAAAATTTGAAAAATACATGTATTAGCTTTATTAAACTATAAGGAGTGTCCCAAAAATCCAAAACCTTGGACAAAAAGGAGTGTCCCTTCTGTCCAAGTTTTGTCTATAACACTGCTCTAACTAATCTCAATACTTTTTCTTTTACCTGCTCTACACTGCATTGCATAGTAGCACCTGCTGCACGCACATGACCACCTCCACCTAGTAAAAGGCATACATCAGAAACATTCACATATTCATTAGACCTCATAGAAATTTTACAGCCTTTAGTTGTCTCTCTTATAAATACAGAAACTTCAACCCCTTCTACATCTCTTCCAACTTCTACTATACCCTCATGGTCTCCACTTTCTGCATTTACCTTTTCTTCATCTTCTTTTGTAATATATGTAAATGCAATTTTTCCATTCTCTAAAAATTCTAGTCGCTCCATTGCTATTCTACTTAATTCAAAATTTGCCTTTGTTTTTATTTGTAATACTTTTCGATATATTTTAGAAACGTTAATTCCTTTATTTAAGAGCCCAGCCACAAATTCAAATGTTTCAGGTGTTACAGATGAATATTTAAATCCACCTGTATCAGTTATTATTCCTGCTAAAATACATGTACCAATATCTTTTGTGACTTCTATTTTAAAATATTCAAGTACCACTAAAAGAATTTGCGCACATGCTGGTGCATCAGGGCTTATATAATTATAATCTCCAAACATGGTATTTGTACTATGATGGTCTATTGAAACCTTTACTTTTGCATTTTCGAAATAACTTGCAAATCCGTTTAACATTTTAATTGTAGCACAATCAACAGAAATAGCCAAATCATACTTTTTTGTCTTAGATTCTTTTTTTATTTTATCTGCTCCTGGTAAAAAAGTAAAAGTACGAGGATATTCTGGAATAATAATATCTGGATTTTTCCCATAATCTTTTAATGCATTATATAGTGCAAGACCTGTTCCAATTGCGTCTCCATCTGGATTTTCATGTGTTAATATAACTATTGATTCCGCCTTATTTATTTCTTCTAAAATATTGTCTAATGTGCTCATAATTTCCCTCTTTCTTTCTGTTTCTATTTATATTATTCTATGAAACTGGGTGACAGGTTTAAACCTGTCACTTGTGTTTCACTAATGAATAGTAAATATAAAATATAAATAATTTTCTAACACCTATTTTTCTTCTTTCTTTGCATTTAACTCTTTTAATATAGAATCTATTCTTGCGCCTTTTTCAATTGAATCATCTATTTCAAAAACTAATTCTGGAGTTATTCTTAAATTTACTGTTTTTGCAAGCCTTGACCTAATAAATCCTGAAGATTCTTTTAATCCTTCCATGGTATTTTCTATATTCCTTGAATTTAAAATACTAACATATACTTTGGCATACTTAAAATCAGGCGTTATTTTTACTCGTGTTACACTTAGCATGCCAGTAACACTCGGATTTTTAAGCTCGTAATTAAGTACTTGACTTAATTCTTTTTTAAGCTCTTCGTTTATTCTGTTTAATCTTGCTTCATTCTTAGGCACTTGTTTAGCCCTCCTTTTCTATTTTTTTGCACATTAGGGACACTCCTTTTTGTGCAGATTTTTGCACGTTTGGGACACTCCTTTTTATATAAATTTCTACACGTTTTAGGCACCCAACTCCAGATAATTTTATTATAACAAAATTATTATATATTTTTTTAGATTGATATACTTAAGGTAGCAACCAACAAATTTGAAAACTGTTAATGTCGCAATTAGTGGAGCTTGTATAATGTTGGTAACCTAAAATACTAAACAAAATACTAAATATATAAATTTACTATATTAGAAATGCTCAAAAAGGATTCTTCACAAATTGTGTAAGGTCTGTCCCTTTTGTGCAAGAACTTGCACAAAAAGGAGTGTCCCTAATGTGCAAGTTCTTTCAAATTCACCTTGCGACTTCCTCCATAACATACACTTCAATAATGTCTCCCTCTTTGATGTCATTATATTTTTCTATTTGGATTCCGCATTCGAAGCCTTTTGTAACTTCTTTTACATCGTCTTTGAAACGTTTTAGTGATGCTAGTTTTCCTTCATGGATTACTACATTGTCACGTATTACTCTTACGCCGGCGTTCCTTTCTACTCTTCCATCTAGTACAGATGCTCCTGCAATTGTGCCAACATTTGATACTTTGAATGTTTGTCTTACTTCTACATTTCCTATTACTTTTTCTTCGTATACTGGTGCAAGCATTCCCTTCATTGCGGCTTCTACATCTTCTATT
>CAWVME010000084.1:0-4405 GCA_963930325.1 Bacillota bacterium
ATAATTGCAACAATGTTAACGGGCGAACACTGTTCGCCCCTACAAAATCACAACATAATTAATGTTAGAGACAAACAATATTATGCAGAGCAACCGTAGGGGTAAGCATCGTTCGCTCGCCCATCGGAGAAATTGCTATAATAAAATTGAAATAATTGCAACAATGTTAACGGGCGAACATTGTTCGCCCCTACAAAATCACAACATAATTAATGTTAGAGACAAACAATATTATGCAGAGCAACCGTAGGGGAGAACATCGTTCTCCCGCACTTCGCAGGAATTACTAAAATAAAACCGAAATAAAAGGAGGAAATCAATGAAAAAAACAAGAAATGCAAAAGGAATAACCCTAATAGCATTAGTAATAACAATAATAATACTATTAATACTAGCAGGAATAACCCTAAACATTTTGCTAGGAGAAGGAGGAATAATACAGCAAGCAGAACAAGCAGAAGAACAAACAGACAAAGCAAGCCTAAAAGAAGACATATATTTTGCAATATCAAGCACCAAAATAGGAGAAGAACTAAAAGGAAATACAACACTAAAACACGAACTAGAAAAAATTGTAGATGCAACCGTAACAAATCTAGAACTAAAAGAAGGAGAGGAAGGGCAAACAGAAGCATACTATGTAGAAAGAAACGAACAAGGATATACAGTATATAAAGATGGGAGCATAGAAGAAGGGGAAACAGACTTTTGGGATGGAACAACAGAAAAACCAGAAACAGATGAAAACAAAAATTGGCATATATACACAGCAGAACAAATGAAATATTTTGCAGAATACATTAATAACTTTACAGAAGAAGAAAAAATAGCAAGTGGAATGCCAGAAATAGAAAGTACAACAACAGTATATTTAGAAAACAATTTAGATATGGGAGCAAGGCATGAAAATCAAGAACTAAAAACAGGAGAAAAATGGACACCTATAGAAAATTTTATAGGAATCTTTGAAGGAAATAATCACTCAATAAGAGGAATATATGTAAATGAGGCAAGCAGAGAAGTAGGTATATTTGGAGTAGCTAGAAACACAATAAAAAATCTTACAGTAAAAAATTGTTGTATTATCGGGCAAGGTTATTACACAGGTGGGATAATAGGTATAGCACTGTATGTAGAGAACTGTCACAATGAAGGAGGGATAGTAATAGGAGGCGAATCTTCATGTACAGGAGGAATAGTAGGCTCAACATATGGAGGAGAAACAAAGGAGCATAAACTAAAAAATTGTTCGTCAAGTGCAACAATAGAATGTAACTTATTTGGAGGTGGTATTGCACGGCTCTATAGGCCATGGTAGAGGATGGGGAACAGTAGAAAACTGTTGTAATACAGGGAATATTATAGCTGGAGCTAATGCTGAAAGAGTAGGTGGAATTTGTGGAAATATGTTAGCAAATGCTAAGAATTGTTATAATTTAGGCAAAATAGAAGGTGGAAATGCTTTCATAGGCGGTATAGCAGGATATCTATCAGGAGACATGACTAATTGCTACAATAAAGGAGAAATAAACAGTACTGCTACTTCAATTGGCGGAATGGCTGGAGTGATGTGTGAATCAAACATTGAAAACTGCTATAATTTAGGCAAAATAAATGGAAAAAAAGAAGTAGGAGGAATTGTAGGGGCAGTAAGGTATAGTGGCTATGGAATTCAAGAATCTAAAATTAATAATTGTTATAATGAAGGAAAAATTATAGGAACAGAGGATAATGTAGGGGGCATAATTGGAAATATATATTCAAACAGTGGCAAAATAATAGGTGAAACAACAAATAATTACAACAAAGGTGAAATAACAGGAAAATCCGCAGTAGGAGGAATAATAGGCAAAACAAATAATAGTGTATTCGGCATAAAAAATTGTTATAACAAAGGAAAAGTAGTAGGAGATGAAAAAATAGGAGCAGTAATAGGTGAGCAAGTAAATAGTAATGAAAATGTAACAAATTTATTTTATTTAAAAAGTATAGGAATAGGAGCAATTAATGGAGAAGACAATGCAAGCAAAAATATAACAGGAGTAGATGATAATATTGATACATATCAAGACTTTTTAAAATGGATTGCTGATATATAGGTACAAATAACAAAAAGGAGCATTTTTAAATGCTCCTTTTTAATGACCATATAAAATTTTCTTATCTAGCAAGATTAAATCTCATTAAATAAAATTATGCAAATACAGTAAATATATTCCAAATTAGAGTTGTAAACATACACACTAAAATGCCACATATGGTAGGAACTACAAATGCCATAATCATCCATTTGGTAGCACCAGTTTCTTTACGAATTGTAAGCAAAGTAGTGCTACAAGGAAAATGAAGTAAAGTGAACAACATTACATTTATAGCAGTTAAAATAGACCATCCGTTTTGAATAAGAATAGAACCAATACTAGATATTTCTTCTAAATCAAGTAAAACTCCACTAGATGTATAACTCATTAATATAATAGGCAAAACAATTTCATTTGCAGGTAATCCTAAAATAAATGCTGTTAAAATATAACCATCTAATCCCATAAGTTTTGCAAGTGGATCTAAAAAATTAGCAACATATTGTAAAATACTAAAATCACCTATAAAAACATTAGCAAATAACCAAATAATAAGTCCAGTAGGAGCGGCAATTAAAGCTGCTCTACCAAGAACAAATAGAGTTCTATCAAAAATTGAACGCACAAAAATTTCCCCGAATTGTGGTTTTCTATAAGGAGGGAGCTCTAATATAAATGAAGAGGGAACTCCTTTTAAAATAGTTTTAGATAACAATTTTGAAATACATAAACTCAAAAATATTCCAAATATGATTATTAAAATTACAGCTAAGGTAGACACAATAGAAGAATTAATACCGTACAAATAAACTACCAAAGAAAATTGAAGCAATTGTAATTAAAAAAGGAAATCTTCCATTGCATGGAATAAATGTATTTGTAAGAATTGCTATAAGTCTTTCACGAGGAGAGTTAATAATTCTACAACCAATAACGCCTGCTGCGTTACAACCAAACCCCATGCACATAGTTAACGCTTGTTTTCCAGTAGTACAACATTTTCGAAAAAAATTATCTAAATTAAAAGCAATTCTAGGAAGATAACCTGAATCTTCCAATATAGTAAATAAAGGAAAGAAAATTGCCATAGGAGGCAACATAACAGCCACAACCCAAGCTAAAGTTTTGTACATACCAGAAACCAAAATACCAGTAAGCCAAGAAGGAGCATGAATGTAATTAAATAACCATAATAATTTTTCTTCTATTATTCCAAATATGCTTGATAAAAATTGAGAAGGGTAGTTGGCACCTGTAATAGTAAGCCAAAAAACAACAGCGAGCAATAAAAGCATAATAGGAAAACCAAACATTTTGGAAGTTAAAATTTTATCTATTTTTCTATCAGATTGACTATAGTTGTTTTTAGAGTAATGAATTACATCCTTACAGATATTTTCTGCATGAAACATGATACTTGATACAATTTTATCTTTCAATTCAGAAGGCAAAATAGAGTTTTGTCCTAAAATTTCAATGCTTTCCAGTCGCGTCTTTTGAAATTCTTCTTTATTTAGAGAAACAGAAAAATGCTTTTCAACGGCAGAAATAATTTTTTCATTATAATCTAATAATTTCAATGCAAGCCAGCGAGAATCAATAGGCAATATACTTGGAATAACATTTCGCATTTTTAAGATAATATCTTCAATTATAGGAACATAAATGACTGTTTTAGGTGTTGGGCGTATTTTATGTGAGCATACATCACAAACAGTATCCAGCAACTTAGAAAGAGTTTTCTTTTTTCGAGCAACTGTTCCAACAACAGGAACACCCAATAAAAATTCAAGCTTTTTTAAATCAATAAAAATTCCTTTCTTTTTAGCTTCATCTAATAGGTTAACACAGACGATCACATGGCTAGTAATTTCCATGGTTTGGAAAACTAAATTTAAATTTCTTTCTAAACAAGTGGCATCTACTACAACAATAGTACAATCTGAATTGCCAAAACAGATATAATCTCGAGCAATTTCTTCTTCTACAGAATTGGACATTAAAGAGTAGGTACCAGGAAGATCTACTAATAAAAGAGTTTGAGATTTATGTAAGCAAGTACCAAATGCATTGGAAACTGTTTTTCCGAGGCCAATTACCAGTATGCTGGTGCATACCGGTAAGATTATTAAATAAAGTACTTTTTCCAACATTTGGATTACCGAGCAAGAGCAATTGTGTAGTCACATTTTTGTTTTAAAAGTTCCATATTTTCACTTAGAACTTTTTTTCCAGTGGAAGTAGAAGTAAGACCCATAAAAACCTCCATTTGAGCAAATTCTTTAAATTACCAATTAAATTATTGTATTGCTATATTTTTAGAA
>CAWVME010000085.1:0-7044 GCA_963930325.1 Bacillota bacterium
TTTTTTATTTTTTCTGTTTTATATTCTTTGTAGATTATGCCAACCTGCAGAGATTGTAGGGGCGACTAGCAGTCGTCCGCTCTCCAATACCAAATATTATTAGCAATATGTTTTCTCTGTAATATTTATATTTGTGTTAATTTCTTCTGTGTGCGAACACTGTTCCCCCTACATTTCTCTACAGTTTTTAGTTTTTGCGTTTGACAATTTACAAATTTTTATTGCTTTTTGTATTTTAGAAATAATCCTCTTTATGTAAAAAATGAGTCTGACCTTGGAGCAGTTTTTAATTATGCAGTAATAATAAATGGGAAATTATATTTCCCATTTATTGTGCTGTTTCTTTCTTTTTTCCATTTTCTTTTTTCTTTGCCTCTTGTTTTTTCTCTTCTTTCTTATTTTCTTCTGTTGCTTCTTCTTCTGCTTTTTTAATTTCTTCTTGATTTTCTTCTTTTGGCTCTGCCTCTTCTTGTTTTTCTAGTTTTTCCTCCTGCTTTTCTTTTTGTTCTTTTTCATCTTCTACTTTATTTTCTGTTTTCTCTGATGTTGCTTTCATCTCGTGTTTGATGTTTGTAATTGGAATATTGGCATATAATGCAGGTGCTCCTGTTGTTCCATCTTCATTTGTTTTATTAGTGAGCCTTACATCAATAGCCTTTTCATCTACTTCTATATACTTTTTTATAACATCTATAATTTCTTGCTTCATTAATTCTAGGAAATCTGCCGAAACATTAGCTCTATCTTGCATTAAAACTAAATGCAATCTTTCTTTTGCTGTATCTTTTGATTTATTTTCTTCATTTCCAGATTTTCCAAAACTTTTAAAAAAGTTTATAATTTTTTCGAACATGTTTTACCTCCGCTAAATGTTTTCAAGTTTTAAGTTTCTGCCAAATTTAGCAGATTACTATTTTTTACCAAATATTCTTTTTAATGTTGCAAGAAATCCCTTTTCTCTTCCTGGTATTGTTACTTCTATATTTTCTCCTAAAATTCTTTTGGCTATTTCCATATAAGCCTTTCCTGAAGGTGCTCTTCTGTTTTGTACTACAGGTTCTCCTTTATTTGTTTGTGTTATTATGTATTCATCATCTGGCACTACACCAATAAGTTCGATTGATAGTAAGTCTACAATATCATCAACATCCATCATTTCGCCCTTTTTAACCATGTTTGGCCTTAGCCTATTTACTACTAATTCTGGGTTTTTGATATCTGACGCTTCCAATAATCCAATAATTCTATCTGCATCTCGAATGGCAGAAATTTCGGCTGTAGTTACAACAATTGCTCTATCTGCTCCTGCTATAGCATTTTTGAAACCTTGCTCAATTCCAGCAGGACAATCAATTAATATGTAATCAAATTCTTCTTTTAATTTTCCTGTTAATTCTTTCATTTGTTCCTCATTTACAGCACTTTTGTCTCTTGTTTGAGCAGCTGGTAGTAAAAAAAGTTCTGGAAAACGCTTGTCCTTAATAAGAGCTTGTCTTAATTTGCACTTTCCTTCAACAACATCCACAATGTCATATACAATCCTATTTTCTAGTCCCATAACAACGTCTAGATTCCTTAATCCAATATCTGTATCTACTAGAACTACTTTTTTTCCTTCTAGTGCTAAACTAGACCCCAAATTAGCGGTTGTTGTTGTCTTTCCTACTCCACCTTTTCCTGATGTTATAACAATAACTTCTCCCATAAGTACCTCCATAAATTTTAACTCTATATATCTTACTATTTTTTTCGCCAAAAGTCAATGTTTCTAATAGATTTAAAAAAATATGGTATCTAAAACTGTGATACCATATTTTTTTTATTTATAATATTTAACAAACGGTATTCGTACCTGCATTTAGAAATTTATTCTTGCCATGCTAAAACTGGATATCCATCGTTTAAATTGCCTATTATTTTCCAGTTTGTTTCTCCTAATTCTTGTACAAATGCTGCGGATCTCATATGACTACTAGTACGTGCTTCTGCTTGTCCTACTACATCTGCTCCATTAATTCCTCCTGTATAAGTGCCTTCTAAATAGTAGCAATGGCTAATACCTTCTGTTGAAGTTAATTCTCCTACAATCCCTCCCACATAAGAGTTTCCTGTAACTGTTCCAATACTATAGCAACCTTCTATAGAACCTAGACATATTCCTGCAACTCCACCTGCTCCTGAAGTTGCTTCTACATTACCAGTATTGTAACTTTTGCTTATGCTTCCATTATTACAAGCTCCTACAACTCCTCCGCAGGCAAGTTTTGCTAATATTTCCCCTTCGTTATAACAACTTTCTACAATTGCATCACTATTTGGTTGGTATCCTACAATTCCTCCTACTCCAGAAACAGTTTCGGCACTAACATTTCCCTCATTGTAACAACTTCTTATTTCTCCTGAGTTTCCTCCTGCAATTCCTCCTACACAATTTGAGGCACTAGTAATGGTTCCACTATTCCAGCAATTTTCTATAATACCAGCATTTGTTCCTGCAATTCCTCCTACAAGTCCATTTGCTGATGCTACTAATTTACATTCTACTTCATTTGTATTATAGCAATTTTCTATAATACCAACATTTGTTCCTGCAATTCCTCCTAGTATAATATTATTTCCACTTATGGTTCCATTTGTCACTCCCAAATTACGTATTTTCCCATTCTCTCCAACAAATCCAAATAATCCATTTTCTTCATCTGATGAGTTTATATTTATTTCTCTTATTTCGTAATTTGCGCCTTCTAAAATTCCATTAAATGGATCTGTTTGTGTTCCTATAGCTGTCCAGTTGTCTATTATAGAAGCATCTATATCATTTCTTAAAACATATACTTTATCTAACGAAAACGTATATATTTTTCCTCCGGCCTCATTTATGGTTACGTTTTTTGTTTCTCCTGTTTTTAATGTGGCTAATATTTGTAGTTGTTCTGCTGTGTAAATCGGAATTACATTTTTATCTCCAAAATAGCTTTTATATAAATCTTCTATTTCGTCTACACTTTTTCCATAAATATCAATTGCTTGTTCTGTTGTTTCTATTTGCTTGCTTGCTCTGTTTGCTGTTACAATTAGCAGATTAATTAAAACAATAATAAAAAATAAAATAGCAATTAATACAAATAACGTAATAGCTCCTTTTTCTCTTTTCATTTGTTCTCCCTCCTTTTATTTTATCATTTTCACTTAAGTAATTTAATTATATTTTTTCTTAGATTACTTTACACTATCTTTTTATTTTTCTCTCGATTTCTCTTACTATTAATTATACTTTATTTTACGCTTTTATTCAACTTTTTTTAACTTTTTCCTGTTTCATCCATTTTACTCTTTCCTCATGTAATTTATTTTTTATTGTTATTCCATCTACTAAATTATATTTTTGTTTAATATATTCCCCATCTATTTCTTTTAGGCATTTTTTTGCTATAGGAGCAAATTGTTTTGGCTTTTCTACATCTCCTTCTCGTGTTCTATCTGCATTTACTACTATTTGTAAGCCTTGTATTCCAAGAATGGATTTTTCTACCCTTTCAATTAAAGCTACTTGTTTAGCTGGTGTCATTTTGAAAAATATACCGCCTAGCATATGTTCTTTTGCCGCTGTTATTCCGCACTTTTTCCATGTAGTAGGTGTTCCTATTCTTGCTGTAAGCTCTCTAATAGGAATAGGTCCGTTTTTATCATGGCCATAGTGATGAGGATACATCCTTTTAGGAGTTAATCCTTTTCCCAAGTCATGTACTAATCCCGCAAACCTAATTTCTAGTTTCTTAGTTTGTTTTGCCGTATTATCTATAGTTTGCATTGTATGGTTGAATGCGTCTCCTTCTGGATGATATTTTACAGGTTGAAGTGCTCCTATTAGTTTATAAATTTCCTTAAAATGTACATCTAGTACTCCTGCCTGTTTTAATGTTTCAAAAAATATAGACGGTTTATCTGCTTGCAAAGCTTTTTTTAGTTCAATAAATACTCGTTCCTTTGGTAGAGTAAGTAATTCTTTTTTTAAGCTTTTCATGAGTGTAATGGTATTTTCTTCAACTGTGAATTCTAATTTTGCTGCTAATCTTGCTACTCTATATACACGCAAAGGGTCTTCTCTAAAGGCTTTTGTCGTTGCTCTTATTATTTTGTGTTTTAAGTCTTCTTTTCCATCAAAAGGATCTATTATTTTCCCTGTTAATACATCTTTTGCCATGGCATTAATTGTAATATCTCTTCTCGCCAGATCTTCTTCTATGCTAATCTCTTTTCCTGTTTCTATTCCAAATTCTTTATGACCTTTACCAGTCTTTTTTTCTCGTCGTGCTAAAGCAAATTCTTTTTTTTCTAAATCATATACTGCAAATGATTTTCCTCTAATTTTTGCATTTGGAAATAACCCTTCAAATTCTTCTTTGCTTAGTCCTACTACGCAATAGTCTTCATCGGTTTTTTCTTTTCCTAATAACTTATCTCTTACTGCCCCACCTACTAAATACAGTCTTCCATTATGTTTTTTTATTTGATTTGCAATTTCTTCAATCTCCATTTTCTTTTCGTCCTTTCTTGCTATTTTTATTATAAACTATTTTTATTTTTTTTCCTATATTTTTTAGAATTTATTTAATATAATATATTTAGATTTATGATAATGCGTTTTGCGGGCGAACACTGTTCGCCCCTACGTTTCTCTACAAATTTTATCTGTCTGCTAACCAGTGTTTTTTATTTTTTCTGTTTTGTATTCTTTGTAGATTATGACAACCTGCAGAGATTGGGTCATACCCCATTTGTTATTTTATATAAAAAATATAAAGCCTAAGGGTGGGGCAAAAATAAAGTCCACCAAATGGGTATGCCCATTTTTCTACAATGCCAAATATTATTAGCAATACGTTTTTTTCTGTAATTTTTCTGTAATATTTATATTTGTATTAATTTCTTCTGCGGGCGAATATTGTGCATTACCTATATTTTTTCTTGACTTTTTTATTCTTTATTTATATACTTAGTTTGAAAATTTTTTTAAAGGAGGATAGCTAATTATGGATAACTTAATAGAAATTAGGTGGCACGGTAGAGGTGGTCAAGGCGCTAAAACAGCTTCTTTATTACTTGCTGATGCTGCTTTTAATACCGGTAAGTATATTCAAGGTTTTCCTGAATATGGTCCTGAGAGAATGGGTGCCCCTATTACAGCTTATAATCGTATTAGTGATAAGCCAATTACAATTCACAGCAATATTTACGAACCTGATTATGTTGTTGTTGTAGATGACACTTTACTTGAAAGTGTTCCTGTTACTGCTGGTTTAAAGCCTACAGGGGCTATTGTTATTAACACCACAAAAGATGCAGATTCCATTCGAAGTGCTCTAGCACGGATATTCTGGTGATATTTATACCATTGATGCAAGAAAAATTTCTTTAGAAACACTCGGTAAATATTTTCCAAATACTCCTATGCTTGCAGCGATTGTAAAAGTAAGTAAAATAATGAGTGACGAAGAATTTTTAAAAGACATGACTCATTCTTTTGAGCACAAGTTTGCAAAAAAACCTGAAGTTATTGAAGGGAATATGAAAGCTTTAGAAATGTCTTTAAAGGAAATTCATAAAATATAATTTATCTAAAAGGAGGTTGTGCTTATGAGTACACCGATTGACTCAAATACTCCATGGAAAGATATGACTATTGGAGGAAATATTTATGATGCTGGAAATGCTAGAAACTTTACAACAGGAGATTGGCGCTCTGTAAAGCCAATTTATTTGCCTGAAAAATGTAAGCAGTGTGGTTTGTGCTTCCCTGTTTGTCCTGATGATGCAATTCCAGTAAACAAAGAGCAAAAAAGAGGAAATTTTAATTACGATTATTGTAAAGGTTGTGGCGTTTGTGCAAAGGTTTGCCCTTTCGGTGCCATTACTATGGAATAAAAAATAAGGAGGTTAAAAATGAGTATAAGAGAACGTTTAAGTGGAAATGAAGCTGTTTCTATTGCTATGAAACAAATTAATCCAGATGTAGTTGCTGCATTTCCAATTACTCCATCTACAGAAATTCCTCAGTACTTTTCTACTTTCGTTAGTAATGGTACTGTGGATACAGAATTTGTTGCAGTTGAAAGCGAACACAGCGCTATGAGTGCTTGTATTGGTGCAGAAGCTGCTGGTGCAAGAGCAATGACAGCAACATCTGCTAATGGTTTATCTTTAATGTGGGAAATGCTTTATATTGCTTCTAGTTTACGATTACCTATTGTTATGTCTTTAGTAAATCGTGCTGTTTCTGGCCCGCTCAATATTCATAATGATCATTCAGATGCTATGGGTGCTAGAGATTCTGGCTGGATACAATTATTTTCTGAAAATAATCAAGAAGCTTATGATAATATTTTAATGGCACATAGGATTGCAGAGCACAAAGATGTATTGCTTCCACTAATGGTTTGTCAGGACGGATTTATTACTTCACATTCTATTGAAAATATTGAACTTTTAGAAGATGAAAAAGTAAAAAGTTTCGTTGGAACTTACAAGCCTGAACATTATTTATTAAATCATAAGGAACCAATAGCTATTGGTCCTCTAGATTTGCAATCTTATCTTTTTGAGCATAAGAGACAACAAGCAGAAGCTATGAGGAATGCAAAAAAAGTTATTTTAGAAGTAGCAAAAGAGTTCGAAAAATTAACAGGAAGACATTATAGCTTTTTTGAAGAATATAAACTTGCAGATGCAGATATAGCTGTTGTTTGCATGAATTCTACTGCAGGTACTGCTAAATACACAGTAGACAAATTAAGAAAAGAAGGAATTAAAGCAGGTCTTCTTAAGATTCGTTGTTTTAGGCCTTTCCCAGCAGAAGAGGTTGCAAATAGCTTAAAGCATTTAAAAGCTATTGCTGTTTTAGACAAGGCTGATTCATTAAATGCTGCTGGTGGTGCCTTATATGAAGATGTTGTCTCTGGTATGTTTACGAGCAATATCCATGTGCCTACTATAAATTATGTTTATGGTATTGGTGGAAGAGACACAAAGTCTACTGATATTGAA
>CAWVME010000086.1:0-2575 GCA_963930325.1 Bacillota bacterium
AATAAATGGTTTTGTAGATTGGTTTAATAATTTCTCTACAACAGGAGATAGAAAAAATTTAAAAAATAGAGTTTTATTTGATATAAAAAATCCTAAAGATTATTACTTTGCTATTGTTTTATATATTGCCGGCATGACAGACAAATTTGCAATTGATACATACAATGAAATAATTGGATTTTAAGTTGTGTTTTGGGACGGAGCAAAAAAACAACTTTTGGATTGAAATAAGAAACATTTGATACAGTTCATTTTCAATAAAATAAGGGAGCAGATTTTTACGTCTGTCCCCTTGTTTCATTTCTGGAACGATGGAACCGTCCCCTTGTTTCTCATTAAAACCAAGTCTTCATACTTTTGTGTAGCAACTTCAGGATTGTGCGGCCCGTTGAAGTCTTTAATTGGAGCAAATTCTTTCTCTGTGTTTACTCTAAGTAAAGCAATATTATCAAAATACGAGAAAGCACTAAATACAAATTGCTCAAACTTATATACATTTGGCTTGTCTGGAACTTGCTTCATTCCTTCTTCATTAACAAAAGCATTCTTTCTAAAGGCTCTATGATACGATAATTTTACATTGGACATTTTCTTAATTGCATTTAAACTAAATAAATGTGCTAACATGTTAGTTTCTCTGTATAAATAATTACCTTTACTATCTGTAATGTTAGATAATTCCTCAGTAAAATTCTCACAATCTACTATTGCTGGCTTTTTATCTCTTCTAGCAAAAATCCAAGAAGTATCAGATGGATTTGATTTAAATAGAGTTTTTGAGCCAATCTCATAGCCAGTTGAGATAGTGTATCCTACAAATACAGGGTCGAGAGGATTTAAAAGCACATTGTCAACACCTCCAACAAACAACCATTGTAATTTTCTTTGCTCCATATTTTTTATCAAGTTAGCTCTTTTTAATGAAGAAAATAAATTTCCATTACCATTAGATGCTAAATTTATTTTATAAATTTCTGAAAGCACAAGTTTACCATTCACATCAATAATCGGTAAATTCTCCTGATTAAAAAATGTAATATTATTTCTATCATAATCAAAATAGTTATTCTGCTCAAAAAAATTTATTGTGTCAAAATAATTACTAGTACTAGTCATAATGTACCAAGGAATATATATTTTATATTTTGTATAAGCAGATTTTAAATAATCACAAACAATTTCAAAAAGAGATTTTCTGGGATTTGTATCCAAAACATATGTACCTTTAGGACCATTAAACCCTAGCCTAGAGCCCTGACCGCCAGCGACGGTTATTACGCCAACTTTACCAGATTTAATAGCCTTAGCTCCCAAATTATAATATTGCTTAAGCTTCGAATCAGATAATGATTCTTTATCTATATATTTTAAAGGCTCAACTTCTTCAGTAGATTTGAAAACCTCTGTCTTAGACTTTTCATATAAAGATAAAATTTCTTCAAAGTCAATATTCAATATTTGGTTTAATAAATCGGATTTTTGTGATTCGGTAAGCTCATTATAAAACTGCAATAAATGCTCTTGATTATATTTTTTTAGAATATCTTTTACTTTACTCAGTTTATTATCCATAAAACCTCCTTGAGTAATACATTCTTAATCTTGTTTCATACTAGAATAATTAGTAGCACTCTTAAGCTCAAGAATTAGTTTTTCTTTACTAGGCAAACTAGAATTCCTTAGAAGTTCAACTTCTTTTTCTATATCATAAGGGAGTCTTACCAAATTAAAATTGATGGTAGATAATTCCCTTGAATTATAGTTGCCCTCTAATATATGAAGCAACCGTAGAAAATTTATTAGTTTTATCATAAAAATTATCATTTAACATTTCAATAGGCATTCCAACACTTCCAGGATTAAATATGGTTTTATTACGAATTCTAAATATATTTGGTGTGTGAATATGACCATAACCAACTATATCTGGAATAGGGTCTGACTTAGTCTTCCCAATAAACTCAGTATTTTCAAACATTTCCATGGCATCGTAAATCTCGGTTGCAGAGTAGATAGTATCTTTGTTTGAAAACATTGGATTAAAGACATAATCTAAACCAAAAGGTGATGCATGGAATAATCTTATTAAATAACCGCTCATATAAAACTCATAGAAAACAGGCAAATTATAGATAAAAGAAGCACGCTCTTCACCTATTAAATCCCTTGTCCAAAATCTGCCCTTAGGAATATCGGGTCTAGTTATAGCTTCATCACAATCACCCTTTAGCATTACTGTACATTTTTCGCGCAATAAATCTATAACTAAATCAGAATTACAGCTTTTTAAAACGCTATCACCTAAGCAGAAAATCTTATTAATGTTTCTGCTTTCTATATCTTTAATAACAGCTTTAAGAGCAGTAATATTTCCATGTACATCAGATATAATTGCGATTTTATCCATGATTAATCTCAGTCCTTTCCTAAGGAATATTTCTTTATAGCAATAAACAAAACGTAATAATGCAATAAATATTATAATATAAAAAAACGGATAATTCAATAAATAAAGAACAATTGAAAAATTTTTGTGTATTATATATAATAATAAAGCAAGGAGGAGATAACAATG
>CAWVME010000087.1:0-11783 GCA_963930325.1 Bacillota bacterium
TACGTTATTATAATGAAAAAACACAAAGTGATGTAGCTAAACTATTGGGAATTACACAAGTACAAGTTTCAAGAATGGAAAAGAAGATTTTATCTGTTATGAAAATGAAAATGTGCGGATAAAAGGAGTGAGATATGAAAAGAATAATTTTCTATATTATTGTCATCACACTACTTACTTTTACTATTCCTATTATTTTTGTAAATCCATTTAAAACAGAAGAAGTGGCAGTAACAGAAGAAGTAGAAACACAAAATCCAGAACCAATAGTAGAAGCAAATTATAATTACAGAGAATATAATACTATTAGATTGTTACACACTGCTACAGGAGAAATAGAAGAAGTAAACTTAGAAGAATATCTTTATGGAGTTGTATCTGCTGAAATGCCAGCCAATTTTCATGAAGAAGCATTAAAAGCACAGGGAATTGTAGCAAGAACTTATACTATGTATAAAATTATTCATAGTGGAGGAAACCATGGCGAGGCACATATTTGTGATAGCTCACTTTGTTGCCAGGCTTGGATTTCAAAAGAAAATAGGATGAGTAGATGGGATGCAAATGAAGCAGAAGCAAATTGGAATAAAATTGTAAACTGCGTAAATAGTACTGCAGGAAAAATTATTACATACAACGGAGAGCCAATTAATGCTTTTTTTCATGCCAATAGTGGAGGAACCACAGAAATGCCAATCAACGTATGGGGAGGAAGCGGATACCCTTATTTACAAGTAGTGCAAACAGCAGGAGAAGATGGGTATTCTCAATATAATTCAGAAGTAGAACTTACCAAACAAGAAGTAATAGATAAAATAAAAGAAAAACATAGCGAAATAGAAATTAATTTTGCAGACGAAAATGCAGTTCAAATAGTAGAATATACAGATAGTGGAAGAGTTAGAACTGCTAAATTTGGCAATGTAAATCTGTCTGGTGTTGAAGTACGTAGTATTTTTGGGCTTAGGTCTGCCAATTTTACGATAGAGCAAACCGAAACGACTATAAAATTTACAGTAAAAGGTTATGGTCATGGAGTAGGAATGAGCCAAACAGGAGCAGACAGCTTAGCAAATCAAGGGAAAACTTGGGAAGAAATTATAAAGCATTTTTATGTAGGTGTAGAAATAAAAGAGTATTAGAAAATTTATGGTAAATACTTGCAAAATAAGCAAATTATGATATAATAATAAAGCTATATTTATAAAAATAGGAAGGATTTGAAAAAAATGAGTTGTAAAGTAGAAAAAATAGATAACAAAAACGAACTAAAGATAGAATTAACTGTTGCAGCAGAAAAATTTGAAGAAGCTATTAACAATGTTTATAAAAAAAGTGCTAAATATTTTTCAATACCAGGATTTAGAAAAGGAAAAGCTCCTATGAAAATGGTAGAAAAGCAATATGGAGTACAAATTTTTTATGAAGATGCTTTTAATGAGGTTGCACCAGTTGCCATGGAAGAAGCTGTAAAAGAAAATAATTTAGAAGTAGTTAGCAGACCGGATATTGACATTAAGCAAATGGAAAAAGGTAAAGACTTAATTTTTACAGCTATTGTACAAACAAAGCCAGAAGTAAAACTTGGAAAATATAAAGGAATAGAAATTAAAAAAGTTGAGTATAAAGTTGAAGATAAAGATATTGAACATGAACTTGGACATATGCAAGAAAGAAATGCTAGACTAATAAGTGTAGAAGATAGACCAGTTCAAAAAGATGATACAGCTGTAATTGATTTTGAAGGATTTGTAGATGGAGTTGCTTTTGAAGGTGGAAAGGCAGAAAATCACGAACTAGTAATTGGAAGCAATACATTCATTCCAGGATTTGAAGATCAAATTATTGGTATGAAGACTGGAGAAGAAAAAGATATTAATGTAAAATTCCCAGAAGAATATTTCTCTAAAGATTTAGCTGGAAAAGATGCTACATTCAAGGTAAAATTAAATGAAATTAAAACAAAAGAAATGCCTAATTTAGATGATGAATTTGCCAAGGATGTAAGCGAGTTTGATACATTAGAAGAACTAAAAAATAGTATTAAAGAAAAGCTAGAAGAAGAAAATAAGACTAGAGAGAAGCACGAAACAGAGGATAGTGCCATTCAAGCAGTTTGCGATGGTGTAGAAGTAGAAATTCCAAGTGGAATGATTGAGATGGAAATAGACAATGCAGTAAGAGATATTGAAACAAGATTAAGCTATCAAGGAATGAAATTAGAGCAATATTTGCAAATGATGGGAAAAACAATGACAGAATTTAGAAAAGAATATGAAGAACAAGCTCAAAAATCAGTAAAAACAAGACTTGTTTTAGAAGCTGTAGCACAAGATGCAAAAATTGAAGTAACAGAAGATGAGATAAATGCAAAACTAAAAGAGATGGCAGAAAAATACAATAAAAAAGAAGATGAATTAAAAGACAATGAACAATTGAAAAGTTACATAAAAGACAATTTAAAAGCAGAAAAAACAGTAAATTATATTGTAGAAAATGCCAAAATAAAATAATAGTATGGGCAGCGTATGTGAATAGGTTTGTATTTACACTACTCTGCCTTTTAATTTAAAATAACTTAATTGAAAAAGAAAGGTGGAAAAAATATGTTAGAAAACAGTTTAGTTCCTTATGTAATTGAACAAACTAGTAGAGGAGAAAGATCGTATGATATTTTTTCAAGATTATTAAAAGATAGAATTATTGTACTAAGTGAAGATGTAAATCATGTTACAGCAAGTCTAGTTATAGCACAAATGCTTTTCCTAGAATCAGAAGATCCAGATAGAGAAATTCATTTTTACATTAATAGTCCAGGAGGATCTATTACGGATGGAATGGCTATTGTTGATACAATGAACTATATTAAATGTCCAGTGTCGACAAACTGTATAGGTATGGCTGCAAGTATGGGAGCTGTATTGCTTGCATGTGGAGAAAAAGGCAAAAGGTTTGCAACTCCAAATGCAGAAATACTAATTCATCAACCACTTATTTCTGGAGGTCTATCTGGGCAAACAACAGAAATTAAAATCCATGCAGATCATATGGTAAAAACAAGGGAAAAATTAAATAAATTACTTAGTGAAAAGACGGGGCAACCACTTGAGAAAATTAATGCAGATACAGAAAGAGATAATTATATGACGGCAGAAGAAGCACTAAAATATGGCTTGATAGATGGAATATTGGAGAGACGTAATTAAATATGAGTAGACTCTTTTAGTCTAAAAGAAAATAATAAAATAGGAGAAAAAGCATGCCAAAAAATGAAAAAGTTAGATGTTCCTTTTGCGGAAAAACCCAACAGCTCGTAAAGAAAATTGTAGCAGGGCCTAATAATGTTTATATTTGTGATGAATGTATTATGACATGCAATAACATTATTGAAAATGACTATTATGATGAAGAATTTTCTGGCAATGAAGGAAGAGAAAAATTATTAAATCCAGCTGAAATAAAATCCATTTTGGACGAATATATTATTGGGCAAGATGAAGCTAAAAAGGCTTTATCTGTTGCAGTATATAATCATTATAAAAGAATTAATAATGCAGAACTTGTAAGTGATGTAGAAATACAAAAAAGTAATGTATTATTGCTTGGACCAACTGGCTGTGGAAAAACAATGCTTGCACAAACATTAGCTAGAATATTAGATGTGCCATTTGCAATTGCAGATGCTACTACTCTAACTGAAGCAGGATATGTAGGAGAAGATGTAGAAAACATTTTACTTAAATTAATTCAGGCAGCTGACAATGACATACAAAAAGCAGAAAGAGGAATTATTTACATTGATGAGATTGATAAAATATCTAGAAAATCTGAAAATCCATCAATTACTAGAGATGTAAGCGGAGAAGGGGTGCAGCAAGCACTTTTGAAAATTGTAGAGGGTACAGTAGCATCTGTTCCGCCACAAGGAGGAAGAAAACACCCACATCAGGAATTTTTGCAAATTAACACAGCTAATATATTATTTATTTGTGGAGGAGCTTTTGAAGGAATAGAACGTATTATAAAAGACAGAATAGGAAAAAAATCTATTGGTTTCGGTGCTGAAATAGAAAGTAAAAAAGAAGTAGATAAATCTAAAATTTTAAAAGAATTATTGCCACAAGATTTATTGAAGTTTGGACTTATTCCAGAATTTGTTGGAAGATTACCAATTATAGCAACCTTAGAAGAATTAGACAAAGCAACACTAATAAGAATTGTGACAGAACCTAAAAATGCCTTAATCAAGCAATACCAAAAGTTATTACAATTAGATAATGTGGAATTAGAGTTTGAACCAGATGCATTAGATTTAATTGTAGAAAAAGCAATTGAAAGAAATACAGGAGCAAGGGGATTGCGCTCAATTATAGAAGATGTGATGAGAGATATTATGTTTGACATACCATCAAATCCTAAAATCGAAAAGTGTATTATAACTAAAGCAACTGTAGAAAAAAAAGAAGCACCTATTTTAGTTATGAATGAGGGTAAGGCAAAAAGTAAGGAACAAATTACAAAAAAGGAAGAAGCAAATAAAAATAAATTAGGAGCATAATAAAAAAATAACTATCCACTGCTAAAATGGTGGATAGTTATTTTTTTTAATTAATAAATACAGTTATATACATAATTCCAGTAACAACAAGAGTAACTAAATTTAACCATAAACCAGCTGTATTAAATCCATTTTTAGAAGCTTTTTTTCTTTCGCTACATGCTAGACATAGACCTGTAATAGAAGTTGGTAATGTATAGATAGAAAGCCCGATACAAACACCTAATTTATAAGCAAAACTATATTCTGAATAAAGATCATCAAATTCCAATGTATATTCCATACTGGTAATTACGGAAGAAAGACTTGCTAAGCAAAGAAGAACAAAAACAACAGAAATAATTCCTAAAACCATACTAGCAATTCCTTTTCCTCTTTTTGGCTTTTCTTCTTCTATTTTTGATTCTAAAGGTTCTGATTTTTTTAAAGCCACACCGCAGTTTACACAAACTACAGCATTATCGTCTACTTCTTTACCACAATTATAACAAAACATAACTATCCTCCTTTATTATATATATTTACATAATAGCACAAAAAAACAAAAAATACAAGTTTTTTCGAATGAATAGGAAGAGCTATTTTTCTAATTTATGATATATTTTTTTACCTTTTTTCAAAATAGCAGAACCATCTGGAAAATCAGTTTCGGAAAGAACATAGTTTACATCTTCAATTTTAGAGCCATTTAATGAAATACCACCTTGAGAAATTAAAATCCTAGCTTGACCTTTAGAAGGAGCAAGTTTAGATGAAACTAAAGCATCTAAAATGGAAACAGATGTATTATCTATCTTAGTCGTAGGAATGTCAGAAGGTATTCCATTTCCTCCAAAAAGAGCTTCTGCAGATTCCTGAGCTTTTTTAGCTTCTTCCTCACCATGAATTAATTTTGTAATTTCAAAAGCAGCTACTTTTTTTGCTTCATTAATTTGTTCATCTTTTAAAGAAGAGAGTTTATTTACTTCTTCCATAGGAAGGAAAGTAAGTAGGCATAAAACTGTTTTTACATCTTCATCAGCGATATTTCTCCAATATTGATAGAATTCATATGGTGAGGTTTTAGTAGGGTCTAGCCATAAAGCTCCTTTTTCTGTTTTACCCATTTTTTTCCCTTCTTTTGTAGTAAGAAGCTTGAAAGTTAATCCATAAGAGTCATCATTTCCAACTCTGCGAATTAATTCTACACCACCAATGATATTTGACCATTGATCATTTCCACCCATTTGTAATTTACAGCCATAATGGTCATGGAGATATAAAAAATCGTAAGACTGCATTAACATATAGCCAAGTTCAAAAAAAGTAAGTCCTTGTTCCATTCTTTGCTTATAGCATTCTGCCGTAAGCATGCGATTAACAGAAAATAAACTACCAATATTACGCATAAAATCAATAAAATTTAATTCCAGTAACCAATCTGCATTATTTACAATAACAGCAGCATTTTCTCCTTCAAAACTTAAAAATTTTGAAAGTTGTACTTTAAAACATTCTACATTATGATTGATTTCCTCACGAGACATCATTCTTCTCATGTCTGTTTTACCGGATGGATCACCAATGGTTGCAGTTCCACCACCAATTAAAATAATTGGTTTGTGTCCACATTTTTGCATGTGTGAAGCTACCATCATAGAAACAAAATGGCCAACATGTAAACTGTCAGCAGTAGGGTCAAATCCAATGTAGAAGGGAACACTTTCTTTTTCAAATAATTCTTTTAATTCTTTTTCATGTGTCATTTGTTCAATAAAACCACGTTCTTCTAATACTTCAAAAACATTTGCCATATGTATTCCTCCAATTTTAATAATGCATAATTATATCACAAATGAAGGAAAATAAGCAATAGATATAAGTAAAGTGAAAAAGTATTTTTTGAACTTGAAAAAATAAAGTATAAATGATATATGTATAAGTATAAAGGAGGGAACATATGAAAGAACCAATTTTTATGGAACCAGTATTTAAAGATTATATTTGGGGAGGAACTAGATTAAAAGAAAAACTGCATAAAAACACACCATATGAAAAAACAGCAGAGAGCTGGGAAATATCTACAAATGAAAATGGAAAAACAAAAATTTTAAATGGAGAATATAGTGGAAAAACCTTATATGATTTATTTGAAAGTAAAGAAAAAAGAGAGGAAATTTTTGGAACTAAAACAATAAATTTAGAAAAATTTCCACTATTAGTAAAATTAATTGATGCAGAAAGTAATTTATCTGTTCAGGTACACCCAGATGATAAGTATGCTCTAGAAAGAGAAAATGATACAGGAAAGACAGAAATGTGGTATATTATAGATTGTAAGATAGGTACACAGCTAATTTGTGGAACAAAAGAAAGTATAACTCAAGAAAATATAAAACTATTGATTCAAGAAAACAGAATAGAAGAAGCATTAAATTATATATCTATTCATCCAGGAGATGTTATTTATATTCCAAGTGGAACAATTCATGCGATTTTAGGTGGAACACTACTTTTCGAAATACAGCAAAATAGTGACTTGACATATCGAGTGTATGATTGGGGAAGAGTTGGGAAAGATGGAAGACCAAGACAATTACATACAGAAAAAGCGATAGATGTAATTGACGTAAATAAAAAGATAAAATGTGTTCCGACCGGAACAGATGTAGGAGAAGAAAATATTGTTAATGGAGAATTCTTTAAAACCAATAAAATAGTAATTGAAAATAAATACAAAGATGAAGTAGATGAAAAAAGTTTTTATATCATAAGTATTGTAAAAGGAGTAGGAAAAATAATAGTAGGAGAAACAGAATACGAAATAAAATTAGGGGATAATTTTATCTTACCAGCCAATATGGGAGCTTATGAGCTAAATGGAAAACTAGAAGTGCTAAAAACATATTTATAAACAAATGAACATGAAAAAAGAGAAGTCTAGAAATTTTTATTGCTACACTTCTCTTTTGGTGAGTATTTATACTAATCTAAAAATAAGCAAACTCAAAAATACATATGCATAACGGTGTAATTTTTGAACTCTAAAATTATGCTTATAATAATCAAAACATTCATATATAGTTGAATATTTATCTGCAAAGCTAACTACATAACTTTCTTTATAGCTAGGTAGTGCAATAGTAAGAGGCCACATATGTTTTAAAATAATATCTTTTTCCTTTTCATTTAGCGAAAAATATTTACAGGCATTGTAAAGTGCAATTCTAGGATGCTTAAATCCATGAAATCTAGGACTTTTTTCAGATTTAATTCTCCAATCATATAAAAATAAATCATGAAGCATTGCAGCGCGAGTAGCTGAAACATAATCTAAGTGAAATTTTTTACAAAACAAATAAGTATATAATGCAACTTTTTTGCAATGCTCGTAACAAGAACAATTGTAATGTTGCCTATAATTTTGCATTTCCTTTACAATTTCATGAGAAGTTAAATCATGCAAAAGTTCTTCAAATTCATTTTCTTTTAACTCTTTTTCCATTAGTGCGTTTTTCATAATATCAGCTCCTACCAATATATATATAATATTATATCACACATGTGATAAAAAGACTATAAATTTACAAAAAATTAAGAAACTTTGGATTAATATTATATATAGGATATCTTGACATTTATAGGGATAACATATAAAATAGCTATAGAGATATAAAAAACAAACTAAAGGAGCTTGCTATGTGGGGAGATATTGCGATAGCTTTTCTACTTGCTTTTATTACAGCTTTTGTGATAACACCACACACAATACGATTGGCAAAAAAAATAGGAGCAGTAGATAGTCCAAAAGATGAAAGAAGAGTAAATACAACGGCCATGCCAAGACTTGGCGGACTAGCAGTTATTGCCGGCTTCATGGTATCAGTTATATACCTATTAATTATTATGACTATTGAACATACCATTGATTTAACAGGTCCAGAGAATTATTATATAAAGCTAATTGGATTTTTTATAGGAATGATAATACTAGGCATTATCTGTTTTATTGATGATGTGAAAGGTGTATCACCACTTATAAAATTACTAGGACAAGTTGTTGCCGCTGGAGTTGTTGTGTATAGTGGAGTTAGAATTGATAATATTAATTTAGCATTTCTAGAATCTAATGGACTTAGTAATGCATTTTCAATTATTTTAACAATGGGATGGATTGTAGGAATTACTAATGCTATAAACCTAATTGATGGGCTAGATGGATTATCTTCTGGCATTTGTATAATTTCCTGTGTATCTTTGCTAATTATTTTTTCTTTAAATGATTCTCCTATGGTAGCTACCATACTCGTTACAGCACTAGCAGGAGCACTAATTGGATTTATACCATATAACTTTAACCCAGCCAAAACATTTATTGGAGATACGGGTTCTAATTTTCTAGGATTTTCGTTGGCCATAATATCGATTTTACGGAGTAGCAAAAACTTATACTGCAATTGTAATTTTAGCGCCAATTATTATATTAGCGCTTCCTATTTTTGACACGATTTTTGCAATCATACGAAGAATTGTTAAAGGAAAATCATTAAAGGCAATATTGGTAGCAGATAGGGGGCATTTGCATCATAAAATCATGGATAGAGGTTATACCCAAAAACAAGCTGTGTTTATTTTATATGGGATTAGCGCAACTTTCGGAATGTTTGCTATTATTTTGATGGAAAGTGGTGTGTGGAAGGCACTTTCTTTTGCACTTATGATTGTAGCAATTATCGCTATTGGTTACAAAGACTTAATGAAACCACAAATAGAAAAGAAAAAAGAAGAATGAAATTATAACAAAAGAAAGGGGGACTGTTAGTTTAAAGCTAACAGGAAAAAATATGAAAAGCTTTGCGAGTTGGATGCTTATTATGATAGTAGGACTATTTTGGATTTTTAGAGTAGTTGTTTTGTTTACGAGCTCTATGGGAATGGAATTTATTGTACAACCAATAAGTGAAGAAACAGAAATGTTGCTATTATTTATTACCATTATTTGTATTGTACTTATAGCAAAAAGAAAAATGGCAGGAGCAATAATTTATTTATTAACCTATTGGGTATATTTTGGGATGGACGCAATTCAAAGAGTAATATCCATGATAAATGGTAATACAGGACTTCAAACAACTGTAGCTACAGTTAGTTCTTTAATAGGAATTTTATTACCATTGTTTGTACTTATAGATATATTACTAGACAAAGGTAGAAAAACATCTGGCGGAAACAAACAAACAGATTGGTTCTATAAAAATAAACAGTTCGATAGAGAACTAGATGAAAGAGCAGACAAAAATCATTACAAATTCTAATTTGAGGAAACGAGGAGATTATGAATATAAACTGGTACCCTGGACATATGGTAAAAACTAAAAGACAAATTGAAGAAGACTTAAAATTAATTGATGTTGTAATTGAAATTTTGGATGCACGAATTCCAAGAGCTAGTCAAAATCCAGATATTCAAGAACTGATAAAAAATAAAAAGAAAATCATTGCTCTTAATAAAAGTGACTTAGCAGATGATATGGAAACTAAAAGATGGATTTCCTATTTTTCTACTAAAAACATTAAAGCAATAGCTATTAATGCAAATACAGGAAGCGGAATAGAAGAAATAATTAAGCAGATAAAAAATATTATGCAAGAGGAACTTTTAAAGCAAGCTGCAAAGGGAAGAACAGGAAAAACTATACGAGTATTAGTACTAGGGATACCAAATGTTGGAAAATCTTCATTTATTAATAGGATTGCTAAAAAAACATCAGCAGAAGTTGGAAATAAGCCAGGAGTAACAAAGAAAAAACAGTGGATACGAGTTAACAATGAAATTGAATTATTAGATACTCCAGGAGTTTTGTGGCCTAAATTTGAAAGCGAAGAAGTTGCTTTAAACTTAGCATACACAGGAACAATTAAAGATGACATTATAGATAAAGAAGAAGTAAGTTACTTTTTGGCAAAATATTTATATACTCATCATATTCATTACTTAATAGAAAGATATAAATTAGATGAGAAAAAAATAAAAGAATTAAAGGATACTGAAGAATTATTAAATGAAATTGGGAAAAAAAGGGGTGCACTATTATCTGGTGGTAAAATTAGTCTAACTAAGGTGGCAGATATTTTGTTAGAAGATTTTAGAACTGGTAAACTTGGAAAAATTACGTTAGAAACAATAAATTAAGAGAGGAAGTGTGTTAGCTTTTAGCTAGTATTTAGAAAAAATGGAAATAATAAAAAGAAAAAGAGAAAAAATAGATGTACAAACCATGTCTCCATTAATATGGGCTTATATAGGGGACGCTGTATATGAATTATATGTTCGTACACAATTAATTAATACAACTAATTTAAAGCCTCACAGGTTGCACGTAGAAAGTATCAAGTATGTAAAAGCTCAAGCGCAAGCAGAAATTTTGAAGAGTTTGCAAGATACATTAACAGAAGAAGAAAAAGAAATTGTAAGAAGAACTAGAAATACAAAAAACCACCACTTACCTAAAAATGCAAACTTAGAAGAATATACATATTCAACAGCATTTGAAGGCCTAATTGGTTATTTATATTTAACTAAACAGGATGAAAGACTACAAGAAATTATGGGAAACATAAAAATAAATGGGAAAATAATTGATTTTTAAATAAAAATGTGGTATAAATATTAATACTATGGCCCGTTGGTCAAGCGGTTAAGACGCCACCCTCTCAAGGTGGAATCATGGGTTCGATTCCCGTACGGGTCACCAATTTTGCTGGAAAAATAAACATTTTCCAGCATTTTTTATTGCTTTTCAAAATGCTACATTTATTGATATGAGTGAAGTTTAAGACTTTATTCATTTTTTGTCATTTTTCAAAAGTTTTCATTTTTTATTAAATTGCAAACAAATATTGCAAACATTTTTGCAAACAAGTATGATTACTAAAAAGTAAGTAATATCAATACTTACAGAACTTTTTAATTAATTTTTTGCAAACAAAGGATATTTTTTGTCAAAATGGAGATATATTTTTGCAAACATATTGAAAATAGCGAGATTTAGATATCTTTCATTTTAATTATATTGGTCAAATACAAATAATATATAATTTTTAATACATAAAAGAGAACAATTGATAGTTGTTCTCTTTTATGATAATATCTAATTGATAAATAGTAAGTTGTGGGGGAGTTGTAAGTAGTTGAAGAAAAAATTAAAAATTTTAGCAATTTTTTTAATATTAGTAATTTTATTAT
>CAWVME010000088.1:0-4671 GCA_963930325.1 Bacillota bacterium
TATTAAATATTGTAGATTTTCGTAATCTTCTAGCAGGCTCTTCATGAGCGCTTATACTGGATTTGTTGTATTTATCGAAAGCATATACTTTAAAGTCTTGTTTTGATTTATATTTAGAATCTAAGAAATCAACCAATCCAGGGCCAATATTTAATTTGCCTTTGACATTTTTAGTCTTATAAGCACAATTTTTAAATCCCATAGTTTGAATTTTTCCAGTAGCAAAATATGATTTCCAACCATACTCGATACCTCCATATTTTTGATCGTAAGAAGTATCTTTGGTATTATAGTCATTTTTAAATTGCCACTCTCTATGTTTTCCAAATTCAGTTGACCACCAATCATTTTCTTCTGGGGTATTACCACCAAATACGACTTTTGTAGCAGAGTTTCCTAAAATTATTTGTCTGTATTTAGAGTCTACTCTAGGCCCTAATTGTGACAAACTTTGTGCTGAAACAATTGAACCAACACGATATTTTCTATACAATGTAAAGATTGGCTCTGTAGCACCACATACAAAATCAGAAAATTCATCTATATAAAGAAAATGTGGAATTCTTGTTTTTTCATTTCCTGGTCTACTTAAAACAGAGTATTGCATCAACAATAAGAAAAATAGACCAAAAGCTCTATGAGCAGTACGCCCTAAATCTCCACGTCTTGTGCAAACAAGAGTAATTTGACCTTGAGATAACATTTTATCAAAATCGATATTATTAGTCCTATTACACAAAATAGCTCTCATACCAGGATATCTTAATAAATTATCAAGTTCTGTAATAGCCCCATAGACAAATCTTTCAGTATCAGCTCTGCCAGATCCATTTTTATAAAAGTTCTTTTTAAAATATCCCAATTGCAATGCATATTGTTCACGCAAATCGTCTTCTAACTCTAATTGCTTACACATAGCTTCCACCAAGTCAAAATCATTTAACATTTTAAGCATGTCCTCTAAATTTGGCAAAAAACCATCATGCATCCTCGGATACATTTCTTTTAAAAGTAATACTAAGTTCTCGATTGCTTGAGAAACAACATTCTCACGATAAGCTTCTTCTACATCAGTATGAGTAGTTGCATACATTCCTTTTAAGACAGAAGAAATTGCAATAGCAGTTTTTGAAGCATCAGGAATAACAAAAGGATTTAATCCGATCGAATTGCTATTTGATGGATCAATAATATTAATTTCCATTCCAAAATTTTTTGCAACATTTTCAACACGTTTAATAGATTCTGGTTCTGGTGCCATATAAGTAATTCCTAAATCTTTATAAACTAGATTATCACTTACTGAATTATATAGCAATTTTTCCATATATTTATTATAAATTGCTTGCTTTTGTGGATTAGGAACAAGCATATTTAAAGAAAAATGTTTATTAATATAGTCATTATCATAAGGGCAATTTAAGCTAGCAATACCTGTTTTTAATGCAGTAAACCCCATTTCTTTAGCAGATTCATGGAAAAATGATTTTTTTTCTATGTCACGAGCAATCATGGGTTCAAACATCATGGTTGTTTTACCAGTTCCAGAAACACCTACGATAAGAGTAGATTCGAATCTGTGATTTTCTGGAACTTTTACAGGCTTTCCGGTATCTTTATTTTTGCAAATAGTAATTTCACAAGTATAAGGTCCAGTACCAATTGATTGATCTGATAAATTTATACCACCATAATCCATAATGGATTCTTTCAACTTTTGTGTATCGTTTACGTTTGCAAATAACCATTTGAATAATGGATAAAAAGTGGTTAACGGTAAATATAAGGCAAGGGCTGTGAAAGCGGGTTTTATTAAATCAGAAAAATTATTGGCTAATTCTACAAAGTTTGGAACAGAGAAGAAAAGAAGCCAACCTAATCGATTTAACCATTGTACAACCATTGATAAAACTATAATATATAAAGCTATACAGTAAATATAGAAAAATGACAATTTCGTTTTTTGCCCTTTTATAAACTTAGAAGAAAAAGAAAAACAAAATGCAAATACAGGACAAGCTAGTGCAAGTGTATAGGTAATAGGTCCCCAATAGCTAACGGAAATTCCCGTAAAAATCATAAGAAGTATTTCAACTAATCTATCAACAACAATGTAAACTGTTAACAATGTTAAAATATATGTTAAAAAAGTATTCCTATCGGTTTTTAGAAATTTTAAAAATTTATCTATAAACTTCAAGTTGTTCACCACTTTCTATTAAAACTATTCTCTTTATATTATCTTACAAAACAAGGAAAAAAACAAGAGTTTTGGAGAAAAAAATGAAAAGACATACTTGAAAAACACAAATAATATTAATATAATAAGAAAAGCAATAAAATAGGGTTAATATAATTCACAAAAAGAAAGGACGGAAAATGGGAAAAAGCAAGAAAAAGATTAGAAAACAGACTTTTATGCAAGGCGTTATTGCACTTATGTTTTCACAAATTATTATTAAGATATTAGGACTTGTTTATAAACTATACTTAACTAATAGAGAAGGATTTGGAGACGAAGGAAATGCTATTTATAGTAGTGGATATCATATATATGCTTTATTACTTACGATTTCTTCTTTAGGAGTTCCAAGTGCAATTGCTAAACTTGTTTCAGAAAGACTAGCAGTTGGAGATGGAAGAGGAGCACACAGAATTTTTAAAATAGCGTTTGTAACATTTGCTACTATTGGATTGGCAGGCACATTTATTTTATTTATCGGAGCAGACTATATTTCTAATGTGCTATTAGAAATTCCAGATGCCAAATATACTTTAATTGCATTATCTCCAGCAGTATTCTTTGTGTCAATTGCCGCTGTGTTTAGAGGATATTTCAATGGAAGAGAAGATATGTCAGCTTCTGCTAATTCGCAATCCTTAGAACAATTATTTAAAACAGTAATTACTATTGCTATGGTAGAACTAATTGCAATGGTATCAGGAACAAACACATTATTTATGGCAGCGGGAGCTAACTTAGCAACTACACTTGCAACATTTTTAAGTTTTATATATATTTATAGATACTATAAAAATCGTAAAAAAATTATTGGTCAAGAAATAAAATCTTCTGTAAACTATAAAGCAGAAAGAGTAAAGAATATTATTAAAAAAATTCTATGTGTATCTATTCCAATTGCGCTTACTTCCTTAATGGCATCAATTAATAAAAACATAGATTCAATGACAGTAGTAAGAAATTTAAAAACATTTTTAGATGAAACAGAAGCAATTAAACAATATGGAATTTTAAGTGGGAAAGTAGATACTCTAACTTCTTTACCATTGGCTCTGAATGCTGGATTTGCTGTCGCATTGGTACCAGCAATAGCTTCTGCACTTGCAAAAAAAGAGAAAGCAACAGCGACAAAAAAAGTTTCTTTTTCACTACTTATTACTATGTTAATTGCACTACCTTGCACAGCTGGATTTGTAGCACTTGCAGGACCAATATTAAACTTACTATTTCCAAACGCCAACGAAGGAGCGGTAGTATTACAAATTACTGCTTTTACAATTCTATTTACAATGATTGCACAAACTGCCATTGCTGCTTTACAAGGATTAGGAAAGGTATTTTTACCAACTGTTGCCTTTGGAGCAGGAGTTATTGTTAAATTAATTTTAAACTTAACTATCGTAGGAATTCCTTCAATTGGAATTAATGGAGCAGCATTTTCATCAGTTATGGCACATTTGGTAACATGCATATTATCATGGAAAATGTTAAAGAAATACATAAAACTTGATTTGCATTTCTCAAAATTTTTTATAAAACCAGTTTTAGCAACTTTTATGATGGGAATTTGTACTTATTTTACATATTCAAATTTAAATGTAATAATCTCTAAAAATTTAGCCACAATAATAGCAATCATAGTAGCTGTTATTATTTATACATTAGCAATTCTTGTATTAAGAGTCTTATCAAAAGACGATGTATTAATGTTACCTTGTGGAGAAAAGATTTACAAAATTCTCACAAAGTTAGGAATTTATAAAACACCTAGGAATAGCCAATTTCAGAGATAGCCAATTCTAAAAACCTACGGAATAAGTAATTACAAGAAAAAAGATTAGAAAAAAGAAGGATTTTGGCTAACTTTGGCGAATTTATTAAATAAATAGATATAAAAATCTATATAAAACAAGATCTTATAGGAGGTAAATGAAATGAACAAAGCTGAATTAATCGCAGCAATAGCTGCAAAAACAGGAGAAACAAAAAAAAGTGCTGAAGCAACACTTAATGCATTTACAGAAGTTGTAACAGAAACATTAACAAAAGGAGACAAAGTACAATTAGTTGGATTTGGTTCTTTTGAAGTTAGAAAAAGAGCAGCTAGAAAAGGAAGAAACCCACAAACTAAAGAAGAAATAAAAATACCTGCATCAAAAGCACCAGTATTCAAAGCTGGAAAAGCATTAAAAGATTTAGTAAATAAAAAATAAAATTTTAATAAATTATATGAATTCATATAAGAACGTATATTGAAAATCAATATACGTTTTTGTTTTATTTGAATTAGACAAAGGGACGGAGCTTTTGTCTTAGCTTTTTTGATATTTATTTTTTTATGTATAAAAATAATACAGAAAAAGCCATAGATTTTCTTACTTTTCTATAGCGTATTAAAAATCTTTATACGGTCAAAAGGTCAAAAGAAA
>CAWVME010000089.1:0-17827 GCA_963930325.1 Bacillota bacterium
AGTAAAATTAAAAATTAAAAAAGAAGATGCTAATAAGGAAAAAGACAATAAAATGCAACAGATAGTAATACAAAATCAGATGTCAGAAGAAGAAAGAAAAAAAATAGATTTTAGAATTTTTATCAACCTATTATTGGCTATTACTACATTTATTTACTTTTTTTTAATCAATTTAGGATACAAAAACATAGCCAGGGAGAACTTTATATTAGATTTACAGGTTTTTAGCATAACATTATTGACTATAAGTATTGTGCTTTTTGAACAATCTTACAAAAAAGAAGAAGGAAAATTTTGCCTTTATGGAATAGAAATGTTAGTGCTTGCTATAGTTACTTTATTTATGCCGTATATTTATTTTTATAGTGGTACACCGGTTAGAACTATTTGTTCTTCATTAGCTATATTCTTGTCTATTTATTATGTGGGGAAATGTATAGTCATTCAGAACAAAGCAAAAAAGAGACATTTAGATAACTTAAGTGATGTAAAAGAAATTATAAAAAAATGATAGTTCTTTTTAAAGAATTATCATTTTTTTAGTATAATCTAAGTTTGCGTAAGAAATAGAATTTGTAAATCCCAAAGTATAAATGTCAGAAGCTCTATTATCAATAGAGAGCATTTTTTGAAGAGGAAAATGAGCATTGCTGTTTTGAAATCTCTTGAGAGATGTAATGACTGCAAGAGAAGGGTTAGATTTGCAAATTTGAGACACTAACTTTTGACCTTGAGAATTCATTCCTAAAACGCGAACATATGGAACAACGGTTTTGGAAAATTCTATATCTTTTTTTGTTATACCTAAGAGTATATAAAGTAAGATACGTTGTAGGCGGGTAAGCGTAAATCTTTTAGATTTACATGATGTAAGCAACATAGAAATTGTATTACAAGAACCAGAAGCATTTTTTAAAACAATTTCTAATCCTTCTGAAACTTCAGGAATATTTGATATAGCTTCTAAACTCATAGTTCGTAGGGAATATAAAATAATTTTTTCATATGCTGAGAGTGATAAAACAAAATTTCCGTTTTGCAAGCAGGAACGTAAAACAGAATATGATTTTACAGGCATAATGGAGGAAAGCTTTTCTATGCAACCGGAAGAAATTAGATGACGAATAGCAGAACTACTTGCAAAGGAGCGATGTATTTCTAAACTATTATAATTAGAAAAAATTCTTGGAATAGTAAAAGGCTCAATATTGCTAGAAAATTTTTTTAAAGCTTTTAAATATTCAATTCCAAGAATATTATTTGGACTTGATAGAATGTTTCTTATATCTCCTTTTAAATCTAAATAGGATATAACAGCTCTTTCTCGAGCAACTGGAAACGAAAAACCTTGATTTAGTTCTTGCTTTAATAGTGAGACATATTCAGCAGGTTCATCAAGAAAAAGAGAAGCAAGAGAATTTAGATTAGATAAATTACCTTCTTCGCTTCCAAATGATAAAACATCAACAATACCAAGTGAATTGGCTAATTTTATGGCACCTTCTGCGAAGTTTTCAGCACTAGAGATTCCGTATATAGTGGGTAGTTCTAAGACTAAATCAAAATCATTACAGAGAGCCATCTGAGCTTTAGACCATTTATCAATGATAGAAGGTTCGCCACGTTGAGTAAAATTTCCATTCATAATAGCAATAGCATAATTGCAACCAGTTTGCCTTTTAGATTCTGCTACATGATGTAGGTGACCATTATGAAATGGATTAAATTCTGCAACAACACTTAAAACTTTATTCATATATGAAACCTCCATTATATTATTGCATTTTATACTAATTTAAGTTTGCAATAATTAAAATCTACTGGTATAATACCATAAAAGGAAAAGAAAAACAACCAAAAGGAGCTTTTAGGAAATGGAAGAAGTTATAATATATACTGATGGAGCATGTTCCGGAAACCCAGGACCAGGTGGGTGGGGAGCAATTTTAATGTATAAGGATATAAAAAAAGAAATTTCAGGAGCAAGTAGTAATACCACTAATAATATTATGGAATTAACGGCAGTCATTGAAGGACTAAAAATGCTAAAAATCCCATGTAATGTAAAAATCTATAGCGATAGTGCATATGTTGTTAATGCTTTTAACCAAGGTTGGATATATGGCTGGATGAAGAAAAATTGGAAAACTTCTGGAAATGAACAGGTCAAAAATAGAGAACTTTGGGAAGAACTATATGGTCTTACAAAAAAACATAAAATAGAATTTATTAAAGTAAAAGGACATGCGGATAATCCGTATAATAATAGATGCGATGAAATGGCAAGACAAGCCATAAAAGAAATTTGAAATATTACAATTGTATTACAATTTAACTACAAATGTTGTAATAAGTCTATTTATGAAATATAATAAAATTATAGTAAAAGAGAATATTAAAATAAACATGGGGGAGTTAAATGGAAACGGTTGCAGATTTAATTTTAAACCAAGAAAACATAATTAGAAAAATGGAATTGGTATATTATTTGCAAAAAAAGACTGGCATATTTTTTGATAAATCTGTTATTTTAAAAACAGAAATTGCAAAAGCTTTTTTAAGTAACTCTAACCTAAAAGGTGTAGATAGAAACCTAATATTAACAGCTTCTTTGCTTTATGCATGCAGAAAATCAAAAGGAGCACAAACCATGCAGAAAATACAATCATATGCTAGAGAAAGTGCAATGTTTTTACAAGAGCTTGGTTTTGACGAAAACTTTTGTAATACTTGCCAAATGCATAATCGATATGGAAATATCTTGCCAAGAAATAAAGAAGGAGATATTTTAGAGTTGACAGAACAATTAGGAGGAATGATATTAGACAGATCTGACAGACAAGGGTATCAGCTTCCAAAAGCATTAATTTTATTAAAGAAAAACTTGCAAGGGAAAAAAAATCAGTATTTAGAAATATTTGAAGATTTTGTATGGAAAACAGAATGTTTACATGAAAAAAGAGAAGATAGAGCTCTGAACGAAAAAGATATAGGATTGATTGGAAGTGCAGAAACAGGACTTAGAGTGCTAAATAAATTTGATGATGATGACATTCGAGGAAGTCTGATTTATGTACAAGATTGGGAGTTTCGTAACGGATTAAGACAAAAAGAAGAACCAAAGTGTATTATTGGAATGGATAAAGTGCCAGATATGTTACAAAAAAATATAAGAGGAGAAAAGCAAACAAAGTGAGTAAAATCTTTAAAATTAATATATCAAGTGAGAAAACAGTGCATAAAACTTTTAAGGAGGATAAATGCCTCCTTAAACTATATTTATAATGCATAAAGAATTAAAGTTCCTGAAATTTAAATAATAAGATATATTAAAAAATAAACAAAGCAAAAAACATAAAAAATTATATTTTTTGTAAAAGTTGAAGTATAATAAATTTCTAAGGAGGGAAAAATGTACGAAATTTTTGCAGATTTGCATGTACACATAGGAAGAAGCAAGAATAATAAACCAATAAAAATAACGGCTGCAAAATCACTTAATTTTGAAAATATTGCGAAAGAATGTGCTGAAAGAAAAGGAATCCAAATGGTTGGAATTATTGATTGCGCCTCACCATATGTAATAGAGGACATAGAAAATTTTTTACAAACAGGAGAGGCTTATGAGGTGGAAAAAGGGGGGATTATATACAAAAATCAAGTATGCATTATTTTAGGAAGCGAAATAGAAACGGCAGAAATAACGGAAGAAGGAAAAAATGGTAGTGCGCATAATTTATGTTTTTTTCCAAAACTACAAGATATAAAAAATTTTTCTGATTGCATGAAAAAATATATTAATAATATAACACTTAGTTCTCAAAGGGCATCTATTTCCGCATATCAGCTAATTGATATTGTGAAAGAAAACAATGGTGTTTTAATTCCAGCACATTGTTTCACTCCACATAAAAGCTTTTATGGAAATTGTACGGAACGATTAGAAAGAATTTTTAAAGAAAAATATGGGCAAATACCATCTATTGAATTAGGATTAAGTTCTGATACATATTTAGCGGATGAAATATCTGAATTAGAACAAAAAACTTTTATTACAAATTCAGATGCTCATTCATTACCTAAAATAGGAAGAGAATATAATAAAATATTAGTAGAAGAAATAAATTATGAAGAACTGCTTTTAGCCTTAGAAAACAAAAAAGGAAGAAAGATAATAGCTAATTACGGATTAGACCCCAAACTTGGTAAATATCATAGAACTTATTGTGAAAAATGCCAAAAAAATGTAGAAGGAGATGCACCAACCATAAAATGTAAAGATTGTGATAGCTCAAATATAACAATGGGAGTATTAGACAGAATAGAAATAATAAAGGACAAAGAAAAAACTAGTAGTCCAAGTTATAGACCATCATATATTTACCAGACACCATTAAGCTTTATCCCGGGATTAGGAAGGAAAAACATAGAAAAATTGTTACAAAATTTTGGGACGGAAATGAATGTATTACATAAGGTTACAGAAGACGATATAGAAGCAGTTATTGGAACAAAAAATGCTCATAATATTATACTTGCTAAAGAGGGAAAGTTAAATATTCAAGCGGGTGGAGGAGGCATATATGGAAAAATAACAGCAAATTAAAAAACAAGGTTCTATTTTGGAATTTATTACATACACATTATGTAGAAACTTAAATAAAAAGATTACTAAAACAAAAGTGGAGGTAAGAATGCCAAAGAATAGAACAGCAACAAAAGACATATTTGTAAACTATATAAAAAACAATCAAAAAGAATTTATATCAGTCATTATTTTATTTTTTATTGGTTTAATTTTAGGAATTTTATGTATTAACAATACTTCTGAGATTCAAAAAACAGAAATTACAAATTATGTTCAAAATTTCATAACAGAATTAAAAGAAAATGGAAATATTGATAGACTAAGTTTAATTAAAAACTCGATTCAAAAAAATTTCATTACTACTATTCTACTTTGGTTTGTCGGATTGGCAGTTATAAGTATTCCTCTAGTGTATCTATTTATAGCTTTTCGAGGATTTTGCTTAGGATATACTATTGCAGGCATAGTGGCCACATTAGGAAATTGGCAAGGAATTTTATTTGTTGCAAGTGGAATTTTATTACAAAATATGATTTTTATTCCTTGTTTATTGGCTTTAGGAGTAAGTGGAATTAAACTATATAAATGTATAAAGCAAAAAAGCGGAAACATAAAAGCAGAAATATGCAGGCATAGTTTTTTTTCTTTATTCATGTTTCTTGTGTTAATTATAGCTTCTTTTATAGAAACTTACATATCTAGTCAGTTATTAGTGCAGTATATAAAATATTTATAAAAAATCTAAAAAACTCTTTACATTTTAAAAACGATTTGATATAAATATATTGATTTATGTAAATTATTTTTACCTAATATATTAGATAAAAAATAGTGACTGAATAAATGACAATAAACGAAATTATAAGGTTTGGCATAGTCCTTAAAATTATGCAAAAATTTATAATAAGGGGAACTAAAAATGGAAAAACAAATTAAACTTTTTTTGGAATTTTTAAAAAATGATAAAAGGCTATCAGAAAATACACTACAATCTTATCGTAGAGATATTACACAATTTGAAAGTTATATAAATCAAAATAATATGGACTATTTAAAAGTAACAGAGGATGATGTTAGAAAATATCTAGAAAATTTAAATAATATGAATAAAAAAACATCTACCGTATCTAGAAATTTAGCATCAATTCGTTCATACTATCAATTTTTAATGAGAACCAAAAAAGTATCAGAAGACCCAACGGAGAAAATTAGCTCACCTAAAATAGAAAAAAAAGCACCAAGTATTTTATCCTCACAAGAAATAGAGTTATTATTAGAGCAACCTAATAATATAGATTTAAAAGGAATTCGTGATAAAGCGATGCTAGAATTCGCATATGCAACAGGAATGAGGGTAACAGAAATTATTTCTTTGAATATTGATGATGTAAACTTAGAAGAAGGGTATGTGACATGCAAATCTACTTCAAAACAAAGGAGCATTCCATTAGGATCTCTATCTTTAGTTGCTTTAAAAGAATATATTGAAAAAGCAAGACCAGTAATCATTAAAGATGATAAAACCAAATCTTTATTTGTTAACATTAATGGAAAAAGATTAACAAGGCAAGGATTTTGGAAAATAGTGAAATATTATAAAGAACAAGCTCACATTACAAAAGAAATAACACCACATGTGCTTAGACATTCTTTTGCAACTCATTTATTACAAAATGGCGCAGATTTAAAGTCAATTCAAACTATGCTTGGACATTCAGACATATCTTCTACACAAGTATATATGCAATTTCAAGATGAAGGAATTAAGAACATATATAGAAAAGCTCATCCAAGAGCATAAGATTTATTATTGTGTAAAAGAGCAAAAAGGCTATATTATTCAAAACCTTGAATAATATAGCCTTTATTTTAGTTTAATAAGATTTCTTTATTTTACGTTTTTTCTATTTTTCTCTTGACAGTTTACAATAATAAAGATACAATATTATAGTAAGTTAAATTATAATCTAAAATAGTTATATTTATCTGTACATTGAAAATTTAATTAGAAGAGGTGGATAAAATGCCAGAAAATCAAATTTTATTAATTGTAGCCACCTTTTTAATCTCAGTAGCAATTGGTATTCCAATAGGAATATTTTTTAGAAAGAAAATTGCTGAATCTAAAATCGAAAGTGCTGAAAATGAAGTAAAAAGATTACTAGAAAATGCAAAAATAGAAGCAGAAAATAGAAAAAAAGAAGAAATCTTTAGTGCAAAAGAAGAAATACTGAAAGCAAGAAATGAATTAGATAAAGAGATTAAAGAGAGAAGAGGAGAAATACAGCTACAAGAAAAAAGAGTCATTCAAAAAGAAGAAACTTTAGAAAGAAGAGCTGAAAACTTTGAAAGAAGAGAAAAAGAACTAGAAAAAAAGCATCAAGAATTGGATGGACAAAAAGATGCATTAAATCAAGCATTTGCAAAACAAATGCAAGAGCTACAAAGAATATCAGGGCTTACAAAAGAAGAAGCTAAAAAACAAATACTAAATGAATTAGAGAAACAAGTTACAGTAGAGAAAGCAACATTGCTAAAAGAGTTAGATGCTAAAGCTAGAGAAGAAGCTAGTAAGAATGCTAAAGAGTTAATCAGCTTTGCAATTCAAAAGTGTGCAGCAGACCATACATCCGAAACAACTGTCTCTGTTGTAGCACTTCCAAATGATGACATGAAAGGAAGAATTATTGGTAGAGAGGGAAGAAATATAAAAGCATTAGAAACTTTAACAGGAATCGACTTAATTATAGATGACACACCAGAGGCTGTTATACTTTCTGGATTTGACCCGCTAAGAAGAGAGGTCGCTAAAATTGCTTTAGAAAAATTAATTGATGATGGAAGAATTCACCCTGCAAAGATAGAAGAAATGGTAGAAAAAGCAAAAGAGGAAGTGGAGGCTTCTATTAAGGCAGAAGGAGAAAGAGCAATGTTAGAGACAGGAGTGAATGGACTAAATCCAGATATGGTAAAATTAATTGGAAAATTACGATATAGGACAAGCTATGGCCAAAATGTATTAAATCATTCTATAGAAGTTTCTAATCTGGCTAGAATTATGGCAGAAGAACTTGGTGCAGATCCTAAAATTGCAAGAAGAGCAGGATTATTACATGATATTGGAAAAGCCTTAGATCATGACATGGAAGGAACTCATGTAGAAATAGGAGTAGAAGTATTAAAAAAATATAAAGAAAACGAAATTATTATTAATGCAGTACAAGCACATCATGGAGATGTAGAACCGAAATCTATAGAAGCAGTTTTAGTACAAGCAGCAGATGCAATTTCTGCTTCTAGACCTGGAGCAAGAAGAGAAACATTAGAAACATACATTAAAAGACTAGAAAAACTTGAAGAGATAGCAGATTCTTTTGAAGGAGTAGAAAAATCTTTTGCAATACAAGCCGGACGTGAAGTAAGGTTGATAGTAAAACCAGAAAAAATTACAGATGCTGAAATGGTTATTATGGCAAGAGATGTAGCTAAGAAAATAGAAGACCAAATGGAATATCCAGGACAAATAAAAGTGAATGTAATTCGCGAAACAAGAGCAATTGAATATGCAAAATAAAATTATAAAAAACTTCCAACTATTGTTGGAAGTTTTTTTCTGCAATTTTATAGTTATTTTATTTTTCTTCTAATTTAGACTTAAAATCAATTAATAATTGCACTGCTTGTATGGGAGTAAGAGAATCAACATCAAGTTCATGTATAGCGTTTAGTATATAAAGGCTTTTTTGAATAGAAAGATAATCTAAAGAAAAATATTTATATGGTAAGACTTCATCAATTATTTGTACATCTAGACCAAAATCTTGTAACAATTTTAAGTATTTTTCCAAAGAAGTGGCAGGAAAGCCACATTTTACTACATGTTTATTTAATTGTACTAATTTAAGATTAAATTTTTGAGAAATAAATTGGGCGTCTTTATCTAAAAAAAGATAAAAAGCACCAGATTTAAATAAATAAAGAGAATCCGGATTATCTGATTTTAATTGCAAATATTCTGTATATAATTTACTCATAAGAACCTCCTAAACATTTGAATCGTCAAATATAGAAACATTTTCATAAAGAGATTCAATAGGAACACCTAATACTTTGGAAAAAGCTAATAATTCAAAATCTTTTACAGAACGTTTATTATGTTCTATACAATACAAATCAGAACGAAACAGAGGCAGACCAATTAGATCTAGTTTCTGGCATAGAACTCTTTGAGATAGGCCATTTTTTCTTCTATATTTAACTAAATTTTTTGATATTAAATTAGATTTATTGTTAAATTTTCTAGAACCACTCATAATAAATACCACCTTTATAATAGAATTTGTGTATCTTTTTAGATACGGTATTAATATTTGAAAAATAATTTGTAATATTCATTATAAAAAGCGTTAATTTTGTTATATTTTAACCTAAAAAGTGAAATAAATGGGCAGGATAGTATTGCCTATCCGAGAAAAATTCACAACAGAACAAAAATAAACATAATCGTAAACGAAATATTACAAAAATATTACAAAAATGTTAAATTTGGATTACAATTTAAAAAAGTATTGACAATTTTTTGAAAAAGATAGATACTATAGAAAACGAAGACCAAGGAGAAATAGTAGGAGGTAAAAGATGGCAGGAGCAGTAATGAATAAAATTTGGAATTTATTTGGAGTAGATACAAATGCAGAGGAAGAAGAAGAAAATGAAGAAATAGATGGATATACAGATGAATATGAAGAAAATGAATATGAAGAAAATGATGATAAAAAAATATTTGGCTTAGGAAGAAAAAGCAAAATTGTGACAATGCCACAAATGCAAGTTAAAATGAAAATTGCCAAACCAACAACATTTGAACAATCAGAAGATATCTGCAATTTGCTTAAAGAAAAAAAATCTATAATTGTGAATTTGGAATATGTAAATAAAGACGTAGCAAGAAGAATTGTAGATTTTATAAGTGGAGGTGTGCATGCATTAGATGGACATATTGAGAAAATCTCAAATTCTATCTTTTTAGTAGCACCATATAATTATGAAATTGTGAATGATATGGCAAGAGAAGAAATAAAAAGTAAACTTTCTGTATCATGGCTTAAAAACAATGATTAATCAATGAAAAGCAGGAGGTAAAATATGCTAACGCCACTAGATATTGAAAATAAAAAATTTTCAAAACAAATGGTTAATGGATATAATGTAGAGGATGTAGATGACTTTTTAGATGAAGTAACCGTTGAATACCAAAGAATGTATAAAGAATTGAATGAGTTAAATAGTAAAATTGAAGAGTTAAATGCTGGCATGGCACGCTATAAAACAATAGAAGGTACATTGCAAGAAACTCTCATTATGGCACAATCTACTGCAGAAGAAGTAAAAAATGTGGCAAAACAACAGGCAGACCAAATTATTAAAGATGCAGAAGCAAGTGCTAAAACAGCAGTGGAAGAATTAAATGCTCAAATTGCAACAAAGAAAAAAGAATTAGAAGATGTAAAAAAACAGTTTGATATTTATAAAGCCAAAATGGAATCATTACTTATCTCACAATTAGAACTATTAAAAGAAGTAAATCAAGATTGATTGACCTAAGCAGAAGAATTTATTTTCTTCTGTTTTTTTATTGCATAGGAAAAATCGTCAGATTTTTCTGGAGCAACAAGGTTAAGTTACTTTGGCTGTGCATATTCGCGAAGCGAAATGCACATGTGGCGAAGCCACTTTTCTTATTGAATAGGAAAATCGCTTTCTCCTATTCAATAAAAATAACGATGCAAAGAAAAATTGCATAGTAATTTTTCGTGTTAACAAACCATTACTCTTCTTTGGGAACTAAATATATGTAGTTGTATTAGAAAAGCAGAGCAAAGCAAAATAAATATGGTAAAGTCAATTTTCTTATTGTAGTTCAACAATAGTTACCCCCATATCGCCTTCTCCAATAGAAGCAATATGGAAAGATTTTACATGTGGGTGCTTTTTTAAAAATGCATGGATTCCGATTACGCAAAGCACCAGTACCTTTCCCATGAACAATTCGTATAGGAGAAATTCTAGCCAACATGCAATTATCTAAATATTTGTCGATAATAAATGAGGCTTCTTCTACATTTTTACCAATTACATTAATTTCTGAAGAGACTGATTTTATAGTAAAAGAATTTGATTTTGATTTATTAGAAGAGACAGACACATCAGTTTTATAAACATTTAGCTTTTGCAAACTAGAAGCTGGTACTTTAGTTTTTACACTACCAATTTGAATTTGCACATCGCCAGACTTATTTGGCAATGAAAGTAAAATTGCATTTTGTCCAAGAGTAGAAGCAAATACGTGCATATTAACAGACAAATCTTCCTTTTTTAGCAAATGAGAGTCAGACATATCGGGATGAATAACTGGAGCTAAACTTTGAATTTTTTCATTTAGTTCTTTTCGTTTTTGATTTATCTCTTTAGAGGAGGCATGAGAAATTTCTTTTAAAACCAAATTGGCTTCCATTTTAGCCTCAAGTAGAATATTTCTTGCCTCTAATTTTGCTTTTTCCATTAGTTCAGATTTATTCTGCTCTAATTGAGAAAGTTTTTTATTATAAGAATTTTCTAAAATGGTAATTTGACGAGACTTTTCTTGAATAGAATTCTTTTCTTTCTCAATAATGGATTTGCTATCATAAATACTTTTTAGTAATTCTTCTATATTAATTTGAGAAGTATTCATTTTGCTTTTGGCATTGTCCAAAATTTCTTTTTTCAATCCTAGTTTTTCACTAATTGCAAAAGCCATACTTTTTCCGGGAACTCCGAGTAACAATTTATAAGTAGGAGTAAGAGTGTCAAGTGAAAATTCTGAACTTGCATTTTCAAATCCATCAGTTACTAAAGCATAATTCTTAATTTCTGGATAATGGGTAGTAGCAATAGTCAATGATTTTTTAGAATATAAATATTCTAGAATACTAATAGCCAAATTTGCTCCTTCTACAGGATCAGTTCCAGAACCTAATTCGTCTAACAAGACAAGACTATTTGGGGTTGCACAATTTACAATGTCAATAATAGTAGTCATATGAGAAGAAAAAGTACTTAAAGAGTCAGCTATGCTTTGCTCATCACCAATATCAACGAAAATATGCTCAAAAGGATAAATGCGACTATTTTCACGAGCTGGAATAAATAGACCACTCATTGCCATACAAGTAAGTAGACCTACTGTCTTTAGAGTAACTGTTTTTCCGCCAGTATTTGGTCCTGTAATAACCAAAGTTGAAAAGCTTTCGCCCAGTGAAACATCAATGGGAACTACATTTTCACTTGCAATTAAAGGATGTCTTGCTTGATTAAGTTTGATAATGGGACTTTTGCTCAGAATAGGTTCTGTAGCATGTGTATTAAGAGCATATTTAGCTTTAGCAAAGATAAAATCAATTTTTCCAATAGTATGAAAAGTATTCTCAAGTTCTCCAATTAAAGAATAAAATAAACTACTTAGCTTTTTCAAGATTTTTTCAATTTCTATTCCTTCTGCTATTTTTAGCTCATTTAAATGATTATTTAATTCGAAAACACTAAGAGGTTCTATAAAAACAGTAGAACCAGTAGAGGAAATATCATGAATAAAACCTTTAATTTCCTGTTTATATTCTGCTCTTACAGGAATTACAAAACGTTCATTTCTAATAGTAGTAATACTTTCCTGAATATATTTTGTATACTTAGAAGAATGCAAATAAAAATCCAGTTTTTCTTTAATTTGTTGAGAGGTTTTGATTTGTTCTTTTCGAATTTTATATAACTCTGATGAAGCTTTATCATCTATAGTATTTTCGTCTATAATGCAAGAAAAAATAGTATTTTCGATGGAAGAATTAGAATATAAACTAGAAAAATAAATTTCCATAGCCTCAAAAACATCCGAAGTTCCAATATCAAGTGCAAAGTAATCTTTTAGTTTACGAGAAACACTTAAAATATTACCGAGCTCCAATAGTTGTTTTAAAGAAAGTATAGATGATACTTTTAAAGATTTTAACGATTCTGTAATATCAGAAATATCTTTTAAAGGAATACTTCCTTTTCTTTGAAGTAAAATTGTCGCTTCTCTAGTTTCGAATAAAGCTATATGCATTTTTTCTTTCTCTTGAAACGGAATAAGAGACAAAGCCATTTGCTTTCCTAAACAAGTATTAGTATAAGAAGCTAGTATATTTAAAATTTTATGAAATTCTAGTTTATGTAAAAATTTCTCTTTCATGCTACATCCTTTCTATTAAAGCATCTAACAGGGAATATTATGACATAATCTGGAAGAAAAAGCAAGTATATTATAAAAACTTGAATATTATGTAAATATATGTTAAAATAATAGTGTACATTCGTACAAAGCAAAGAAAGGAAGATGCAACATGTCAGAACGAGGAGATGTATGGAATTTGAGGAAACGGCTTCAAAGCCAAGAGTTTGAAGTGAGCTTTGCGAGGTTCAACAGTATTAGCACATGGGAGGAGACGGTTCGATATTGGAGAGAAGAACTTCAACCAAGAGAAAAGGTTGTAATGGCGATTCTTTTAGCAGAAGACAGAGACGATTTAAATATGTTCATGGCTGAACTCAAGGTAGGAGAATGCAAGTGGCTTCTAAAACGCCTAGATACGCCTGACAGAACAAGATTTCTTTCTGCTATGGAAGCAGAGAAAGTGCAAGAACTTTGGAGAGAAACATCAACGATGCACCAAAGAAACCTTTGGAACTGCATGGAAACTCAGGTGAAAAAAGCTCTATTACTTACATTTACGGTAGAGCAGTGGAACTTTGCTATGAAAGAGCAAGGCTACATTTTAAACTATATTTGGAACAATGCAGCAGTGTTCCAGAATGACGAAGTAGAGCAAATTATGGAGGTGTTTCCACTTTAAATCTTTGCGCAAAGAGCAGGCAATGCCTGCTCTTTTGTAATACAAGATTTTTTACAAATATGTTTTCAATTTTTCAATATTATTTTCTTGTAATTTGACAAATTCATTTAAGATATCTTTTACGTCATTAGTAGCTTCTGGATTTTGATTTAAAAGTTTTACACCTTCAATAATTCCCATGGTATTTCCACGAATTAAAAGTTCGGAAATATGAGAATTACTTTTATCATTTAATGTATTAAATTGAAGAGAGGTCCAGCCCATAGCTTTTTCCATAGGATTTGTATCATCTGCATATTCATGTTTTCCTTTGAACATACTATTTACTCTATCTAAAACTTTTCCATATTCTTTATATTGATAATCTAAATCATCTTTAAAATTTCCGTCACCAACTTTAGAAGAAATAACGGATATAGACTCCATTCCCATAACTAAACCCTTGTGAACTTCATTTAAAATATCAAGAGTAGATTTCATAATATATTCAAACCTCCTTTTTTAATTTTTATTTTGTATAAAATATTAAAAAATATAAGTGAAAAATTGAAAAAAATATGAAATATTTATATAATTAATAAAACTTGCTTTGCAATGATTAATACAATATAAAAAATTAATTTATGATTTATCAAAAGCAAAATAAGGAGGAAATTATGCCAAACCAATGGACAGAAGAACAAAAACAGGCAATTTATGAAAAGGATAGAAACATTTTAGTGGCAGCTGCTGCACGGAAGCGGTAAAACAGCAGTATTAGTAGAAAGAATTATTCAAAAAATAACTACAGAAAAGATAGATATCGATAAATTACTAGTCGTAACTTTTACTAATGCGGCTGCGAGTGAAATGAGAGAAAGAGTATTAAATGCTATTTATAAAAAACTAGAAGAAAATCCAAATGATTTAAATTTACAAAAACAGACTGTGTTACTTAATAAATCGCACATATGCACCATACATTCTTTTTGTTTAGAAGTTATAAAAAATAATTTTTATGAAATTAATATATCACCAAACTTTAGAATTGGAGACACACAAGAAATAGAATTGCTAAAACTAGAGACTATGGAAGATTTATTTGAAGAACTATATCAAAAGCAAGATACAGAATTTTTAGAAGCCATTCGTATGTATACTACTTATCGTGGAGATGAACCATTAAAAGAACTTTTATTAGAAATTTACCGATATATTCAAAGTAGTCCATTTCCGGAAGACTGGATAGAAGAAAAAGTAGAATATTTTTGTATAGAAAACATAGAACAAGACTTTGCCAAAACAAAATGGGGAAAAGTATTACTACAAGAAATTAAAGAAATAACAGAAAGCAGTTTAATCAAACTTGAAACATTAAAGAATAAGTTGAAAAAAGAAGAACTATTAAGACATGAAGAAGTAATAAAGGAAGATATAAGGGGATTGGAAACTATAAAACAAAATTTGTCTTTTTGGGATGATGCATATAAAACCATAAATGAAATGGAATGGCAAAGATGGCCGGTGGACAAAAAAAATAATTCTGAACTAAAAGAGATTGTAAAAGAAGCACGAAAAAAGATGAAAGATGAATATACAAAAAAAGTAAATAAAATTATGCTTTACACTTCAAAAGAAGCAAACGAAGATATAAAAGCAATGTATCCTATTTTAAATGCACTAAAAAAACTAGTATTAGATTTTAACAATAAATATCAAGAAAAAAAGAAAGAAAAAAACATATTAGACTTTAATGATATAGAACATTATGCATTAAAAATATTGCTTCAAAAAGATGAGAATGGTAATTATGTACAAACAGAAGTAGCAAAAAAATATCAAAAGGAATTTATAGAAATTGCAGTAGACGAGTACCAAGATAGCAACTATGTGCAAGAATATATTTTAAATTCTGTATCAAAAGGAAATAATATTTTTATGGTAGGAGATGTAAAACAAAGTATCTATAAATTTAGACAAGCATGCCCAGAATTGTTTTTACATAAATATGCTACATATACATCTGATAAAAAAGATGGTGGAAAAAAAATACAACTTTTTAAAAACTTCCGTAGTAGAGAAAATGTACTTTCAATTACTAATCAAATTTTTCAAGATATTATGTCAAAAAAAATGGGAGATATTGAATATACAAAAGAAGAGTATTTAAATTTAGGAGAACCTTATATAAAGCCAGAGGAAGAAATAAATTATGCAGGAAAAGCAGAGCTACACATTATAGACTTAAAAGAAAATGAAAACCAAGAGCAAGAAGATGAAGAAGAACCTATAGAAAATACAGAATTAGAAGCAAAATTTGTAGCAGAAAAAATTCAAAAACTAATGAATGAGAACTATTATGTATGTGATAAAAAGAAAAATTATCGAAAAATAAATTATAAAGATATTGTTATTTTACTTAGGTCCACTAAAATTGCAGCACCAATTTATGAAAAAGCTCTAACAGACTTGAATATACCAGTTTTTAGCGATACTTCTAGTGAATACTTAGAGACAATTGAAGTAAACACAATAATAGCATTACTAAAAATTTTAGATAATCCATATAATGACATTCCATTAGTAACAGTTATGCGTTCACCAATAGGCAATTTTACAGACAATGAACTTATTGAAATTCGTTTAGAAGATAGAGTAAACAGTTTCTACGATTCAGTTCTAAAAAAACAATTAAGAGAAAGTGATATAAAAGAGAAAATTGATGCTTTTTTAAACAATTTAAATAAATGGAGAGAACAGTCAAACTCTATTCCGTTAGATGAACTATTATGGCAAATTTATATGGACACAGGATACTATCATTATGTGAGTTTAATGCCAAATGGAGAGCTAAGACAGGCAAATTTAAAAGTGTTATTCCAAAGAGCTAAAGAATATGAAAATGCAAGCTTTAAAGGACTATTTAATTTTATTCGATTTTTAGATAATCTAAAGAAAAGTAATGGAGACTTAGGAAGCGCTAAGCTAATTGGAGAAAATGCAAATGTGGTTCGTATTATGAGTATTCATAAAAGTAAAGGGTTAGAATTTCCAGTTGTATTTTTATGTGGAACAGGAAAAAAATTTAATTTACAGGATTTAAATGAACCAGTATTATTAGACCAAGAGTTAGGGTTTGGACCTAAATATATTCATTATGAAAGAAGAATAGAATATAATACTTTGGCTAAGGAAGCAACCAAAATCAAAACTAAAAATGAAGTTATGGCAGAAGAAATGAGGGTTCTTTATGTAGCACTAACAAGAGCAAGAGAAAAACTTATTATAACAGGAGTACAAAAAGATTATGAAAAGTGTATGAAAGAAAAAGAAGAATTACTAGAGACAGAAATAAATTCAGAAAAAGTTAATCCAACTATTGTAAAAAAATATAAGACATATTTAGATTGGATAGAATTAGTACAAGCAAAAAATGAAGAAACAATCAAAGAATTAATACAAATAGAAGTACATAAAAAAGAAAAAATCTTAGAAAAGGAAGAAAAGATAAAACAAAAACCCAAAGAAATTTCAAAAAGAAAAATGGAAAAAGAAATATATCAAAAAATAGATGAGCTTTTAACTTGGAAATACCCATATAAAGTAGATACAAAGCTTGAAGGAAAAACATCAGTAGGAAGGTTGAAAGAAAACGAGGAAAAAAATACCAAAATAGTAAAAAAACCACAATTCTTAAGTGATACAGAAAAACTAACAAGTACAGAAAAAGGAACACTAATGCATCTATGTATTCAAAAACTAGACTTTAGAAAAATATATACCGAAAAAAATTTAGAAGAACTTATTCAAAAAATAGTAGATAATAAAATTATACTTCCGAATCAAGCAAAAGCAATAGATAAAAAGAAAATACTAAAATTTATGCAATCTGATTTAATGCAAAGAGCAGCAAAAGCAAAAGAAATATATAAAGAACAACCATTTTACTTGAACTTAAAAGCACAAGAAGCTTATGGAGAAAATAGTAGTGAAAAAATTTTAGTACAAGGAATTATAGATTTATACTTTATAGACGAAAATAACAAAATTGTTTTAGTAGATTATAAAACTGATTATGTAGAAAAAGAAGAAATGCTAATAGAAAAATATAGTAAACAACTAGAATTATATAAAATGGCTATTGAAAAAGCATGGAAAAGAAAAGTAGATGAAACATATATTTACTCAATGTGGTTAGACAAGGTAATTGAAATAATATAGGTTTAAAATAGATATGTTACAAAAGAAATAAAAATAAATAGGAAATACCAAAAAATATGATAAAATGTTTTTAACCACAAAAACTTTATCTAATCGGAGGTATTTCCTATGA
>CAWVME010000090.1:0-4914 GCA_963930325.1 Bacillota bacterium
ATTGAAGCAGCTATCATTACTCCAGACGCAAATCCTAATAATAACTTTTGTACTTTAAGGTTTATTTTGTCTCTCATCAAAAATACCATTGCCGATCCTAATGTAGTTCCTAAAAATGGTATCAAAATTCCTATTGCTACATTTCTCATTAGATTCCTCCATTTTTTAATATTACTTTAAAAGTAAAATCCAAATCTTTTTGAATTATACTTTTTTTATTATAATTCTAGTTGAAATTCCATTCAAGAGTTTTTTGCTTTTTTATGCCATTCATTTTTATAAAATATCTTCCTATCTTATTCGAACAATAAATGTTGTATAACCATTATCAGATTGGACCGTAATTTTTCCATTATGATTTATAACAATATTTTTTGCAATAGCTAACCCTAATCCATATCGGTTTGCTTGTCTGTTTCTCGCTTCATCTACTATATAAAATCTTTCAAATATTTTCTGTTGTATCTCCTCTGGAATTTCTTCTCCCTTATTAGTTACTTTTAAAATAACATCATTTTTTTCTTTTTTTAATGTAAATATAATTTCTCCGTTGTCTTCGCTGTGATTAATTGCATTGTCTATTAGTATAGCTACAAGCTGTTTCATTTGATTATTACTACAATTAATAAAAATATCTTTTTGTATATCATAAGTTAATTTTATCTTGTTCTCATACATTAAGCTTTCAAATGTTAATAAAGATCTTTCTACAATTTTAGACAAGTTTTCTAAATTATAGTCTTCCTTTATACTTTTGTTTTAGCATTTTCACAGTTTATCTTTTATTTTCTATGTTTTTACAACTACTTACAACACTGTCTATAATTTTAAATACTTCTTTTTGAGTAGGTTCTTGTAATTTTTTTATTTCTCTAAATATTTCCTTATATCTTATTTCTAATTGTTTATCCATTTCAAAATCATCCATTAATAAATAGTCATATGTTGTATCTAGCTCTTTTACAATTTTTCTTAGTAACCCTAAAGATGGACATTTGTTTTTTCTTTCTATATTCGAAATGTAACTAGGTACACTACCTATCTTCTCCGCAAGTTCTTCCTGTGTATAGTTCCTTTTATTTCTTATTTCTAATATTCGTTTCCCTACATTACTTTCCATAATATTACCTCATTTATTCTAATAAATATATAACTATATGTTATTATTTTTGCCATTTTTTTAGAATAAATAAGTAAGAACAAAAATTTTTCTGTCAGTAACATTTTTCTGTAAAAAAATAAATTATTCTTCTCTGTAATATGTTCTTTCGAGATATTTTGCCTGTTCTGACGTTAAACGTTCATTTACAACAGCCAACCTCAATAATCTCCTTATATTTTCCCATTGCATGCATCTGAAATGCCCTTCTGCTGTTTGTTCTACATATTCAACAATCTCTTCAAATATATAAAACGGAATATTAAAATCTCTATTTACTTGTTTATTTTGCTCCATAATATTTCCTCACTTTCATGTATATATTAACACTATTTTTGTTCTAATTCAATATTTTTTATAATATTAAAAGATTAATTATTAAAATATTTTTAATACTAATACTTTTAGTGGATTATAATTATTCCTATTTGCATAAAACAACATCCTTCTATTCTAGATAAAAGGATGTTGTTTTTCTATATATGACAAAGATAAATTATCTTAGAGTACTATTTTCCAATCAAAGTAGTTCACTTATAATAATATGTAATTTTCTTATTAATAATTTTCTGCTTTAATTTCAAAATAAGCTTGTGGATGCTTACATACAGGGCAAACATCTGGAGCATTTTTCCCTATAACAATATGTCCACAATTTCTACATTTCCAAATTTTATCTCCATCTCTACTGAATACTAATCCGTCTTCTATATTTTCAATTAATTTTTTGTATCTTTCTTCATGTTCTTTTTCAATTTTTGCTACTTCTGCAAATAAATAAGCAATTTGTTCAAAGCCTTCTTCTTTAGCTTCTCTAGCCATTCTGTCATACATATCTGTCCATTCATAGTTTTCACCTTCTGCTGCTGCTTTTAAATTATCAAGTGTAGTTGGTATTTCTCCTCCATGTAATAGTTTAAACCATAATTTTGCATGTTCTTTTTCATTATCTGCTGTTTCTTGGAAAATAGCAGCAATTTGTTCATATCCATCTTTTTTAGCCTTGCTTGCAAAATAAGTATACTTATTTCTTGCTTGTGATTCTCCTGCAAAAGCTTCCATTAAATTCTTTTCAGTTTTACTCCCTTTTAATTCCATAATTTTACCTCCTATAAAATTCTATTTAGTTATATTTTATTTGTTACTATGTTGTATTATATCATACTTACTTTATATTCTGCAATAAATTATTTCTTTTATTAGAGAATTATTTTTCTAAAATAATAGTTACTGGTCCATCATTTAATAAACTGACTTCCATATGAGCGCCGAATTCTCCTTTTTCCACCTCTACACCTTCTTTTTTACATTGTTCCATAAAATATTCATATATCTCATTTGCTTTTTCTGGACTTTCTGCAAAAATAAAACTTGGTCGATTTCCCTTTTTGCAATCAGCATATAATGTGAATTGCGAAATAGCTAATATCTTTCCTTTTACATCTTTTATAGACAAATTCATTTTTTCATTTTCATCTTCAAATATCCTTAGGTTGCATAATTTCTTTGCTAAGAACTCAGCTTGTTCCTTTGTGTCTCCTATTCCCACTCCTACTAATACCATAAAACCTGTTTCTATTTGCCCTAAAACTTGCTTTTCCACTTCTACTTTTGCCTGTGTTACTCTCTGAACAACTAATCTCATTTTTCCTTCTGTTTCCTTTCTTCAAATAAAATTTGATTTTCCCACTATTTTTGAATAATTTCATTAGTTTAATATGAAAGTCTATTACCATTATTTCAATTCTTCTATATTCTTTAATTGTAGCTGCTTTATCAGTTCTCTAAAAGCTTTTTCTCTATGTGTAGTTCCAAGTTCTTCTTCTGTTAAATCATTCATTACTTTATTCATCCCATCTGGTATAAACACCGGTCCATAAGTTAATTTACCCATTGTTCCTACTTTTTTTGCAATTTTTCCATTCGTTTCTCCTTTACATACAATAAGTTCTTCGTTTGGCAATATAGCTGTAAGCACACATACAAATTTAGCTGTTCTGCTCTTTTCTTCTATTTGTTCCATATTCTTTAGTAATTTATCTAGTACTTCTTTTTGTGTTGCATTTTTTCCAGCATATCTAGCACTATATATACCTGGTTCTCCATGCAAAGCATCCACACATAATCCAGCATCATCTGTTACAATCATTTCTTTAATTTGTTTTTTCTTGCAAAATTCTAATACAGCTTTTGCTTTAATATAAGAATTTTCTTCAAAAGTAGCTCCATTTTCTAGTATTTCTTCTTCAAATCCAATATCTTTTAAAGATATAATTTCTAGTGGTATTTTAAAGTATTCGAAATACTCTTTTACTTGCTCTATTTTTACTTGATTTGTTGTTCCATATATAAATTTCATATTTCACATTCCTTTCTTCATGCATTAAATTCCCATTTTTATCCTATCTTCTTCAGGAATTTCTGTTATGTCTAAATTATTTCTCACTACATAATTTATATACTCTCTCTTTTCTTTATCTATTAACGCTTCCAAAGTATACCCCTGTTCATAACGAACTTCACTATTATAATCTCCCTTTTTAATTACGCTTCCTAATGTATAAGGAACTTTCATTTTTTCATTTAAATACTGTTGCAAATTATAAATTTGTGTCGTTCTTTCTTCAATTTCGTCATAACCATTAATTTCAAGTAACGCTCTGCAAGATAAAAATTCTGCCTCTGGGAATAATGTGCTTCTTCGTATTGTTGTTTGTAAAATAATATCTTTAGTAAGTTCTTTATTTTCACAGTGTTCTACATAGTATTTTAAAGCCACATCTAAATAATCATTATCTATACTTCCAAAATTTTTCGTTACCGTAAAAACAATTTCTTTATTCTTTTTAGGAGCCATCTTATAAATTCCATTTTTCTTACTATCTACTTGCTTTTCAATCTCCACAAATGATTCTTGATAATATTCTTTTAGTTTTTTATTTATATTCACATTTGTTCGACTTCTAATATTACTAAACATAGAAATAATAAAGAAAATTGCTAAAAATACTACTCCAATAATTGCTATGACCATGGGAGTGAGAATAGCTTGGGTTGTAATTTTTAGATATTTAGCAAATTTTTCTACTTTTTCTTTATCTACATTCTCCATCGAATATTCTGATGTTTTTGTTTTTAATAATTCTTCCATTTCTTCTTTTTTCATATGTTTCTATTTCCCTTCTATTTGTTTATTTTTATTGTATCACATTATAGAAAAAATCGAAATAAAAAAGCCTAAATTTTTATAAAATAAAAATTTAAGCTTTTTTAAATTCATTTAAATAAACTTCTCTTATTATTTAAATTGGCGGAGTGAGTGGGATTCGAACCCACGGGCCCTATACAGGACTACCACAGTTCCAGTGTGGCTCGGTATGACCACTTCGATATCACTCCAAGTGTGTTCTTTATTATATAATACATTTTCTATTTTATCAAGAGTTTTGTAAGGACAATCACTGATTGCCATTACAAAACTCTACTTTTTTAATTTTACATGACAGTGATATAAAAAATAAATTTTAATTTTTTTAATAAAAGTATTGAAATTGAATATACTATGATATATAATACAAAACATGGTAACAATAATGAAGAGGAAACACCTGTACCCATACCGAACACAGAAGTTAAGCTCTTAAATGCCGAAGATACTTGTAGGTTACCCTGCTGGAAAAATAGGTCGTTGCCATACTTATATATTCCTCTTTAGCTCAGTTGGTAGAGCGCTCGGCTGTTAACCGATAGGTCGT
>CAWVME010000091.1:0-12318 GCA_963930325.1 Bacillota bacterium
GAATAGGACATAGAAAAAATGAAATTTTTTCTTATTAGCTTCTTTTACAAGTAATGGGATACTGCCTAAAATAAGACCAATAAAAGTAAATTTGGTTTCAGTGGAATAATTTATAAAGAGCCACCTTAAAGCATTTCCAAATAAAATAATTCCAATTCCGGTTCCAAGACAAATAGGAAATAAAAATGAAAAATTCTTTTTCCAATCCTTAAAGAAATGTACAATAGAAGATACTAATTTGCCATAAATACCGAAAATAACACAAAGAACGCCGCTGCTAATTCCTGGAAGAATAGCACCGGCTCCAATTAATATTCCTTTAAAAAAATTCCATACAAATTTCATAACAACACCTATTGCATGAGTATGCAAAAAATAAAGAAATATGATTTTAGGTTTCTAAAATTTTTTTTATTTCCTCAAAACGCTTAACTTTTTGAGTTGTTGTTTTTATCATAGGTTCATCAGTAATAATTAAATGCTTTATATGTTTATAATTTGTTAAGGTTTGATTTAATTCTTTTATATCTTTCCATATTTTTTCTTCTAATTGTTCTTTTGTAAAATTAACAAAATGTTCCTGAACATAATCTGTGTTATAAACGATTTTTGCAGATAACAATAAATCATCGCCTTTTGGCATTCCAAATACCATACTTTCATCTACATATGGAAATTTATTAATTAATATTTCCAGTTCTTCTGGATAAATATTTTTTCCATTTTTTAAAACAATAACATTTTTCTTTCTACCAGCAATATAAATATATCCATCTTTATCTATATAACCTAAGTCACCTGTGTAGAACCAACCATCTTGTAAAACTTCTTTAGTTGCTTCTTCATTTTCATAATAACCGAGCATTACATTAGGACCTTTAGCAACAATTTCTCCAATGCCATTTTCATTTGGATTATCAATTTTAATTTCTACATTACAAAGAGGAAAACCAGTAGAACCATAGCGAATAGCAGATTCTCTTTCTGCAATAAGAACAGGAGAGGTTTCGGTTAAACCATATCCTTGAATAGCAGTAACTCCGAAATCGTGAAAACCTTTAGCTACAGTTTTATCAATAGCAGCAGCACCACTAATAGTAAAGCGGATATTACCACCTAATTTATCTAATACACTTTTAAAAATTTTTCTTCGAATATCAATTTTAAATTTAAGAAGAAAATTACTGATTTTTATTGCAAGTTTTACTATTTTTGTTTTTCCTTGTTTGTCAATTTCTTTCCATATTTTTTTATACATAGACTCTAACAAAAGAGGAACACATACAAAAATAGATACTTTATATTCAACTAAGTTCTTTTGAATATATTTTAATCCATCACAAAATACATTGGTTACTCCATGACTTAAGAAAAAGATTAAGCCAGTTGAACCAAAGGTGTGGTGAAATGGTAAAAAAGCTATATTAACATCAGATGGATATATTTTAATAACATAGCTTAAAGCATAAATATTAGAGGTAATATTTTTATGTGAAAGCATTACTGCCTTGGAAATAGAAGTTGTACCTGATGTGAAAAGAAGCATACTCATTTTTTGTTCATCAATAGGAGCAGTAAGAAAACGAGTATCTCCAGCATTTAGTTTTTCTTTTCCAATCTCTATAAGTTCTGCAATAGATGGAAAATCAGAATTTTCTTCCATGCAAATAAAACTTTGAACCTGTGTAGAATTACGTTTTTGTATTTCTTTCATAGTATCTAAGTAATCTTTTCCAAAAATAACAGCATTTGCATAACTCCTCTGCAAAAGAGACTCTATTTCTTGTTTAGGAAGACCTTTATCTAAAGGAACTGTAATTCCTGTACCATTAACTGTAGCAAAATAAGCTACAGCCCATTCATAGCAGTTTTTGCCAATAATAGCAATCCTTTTCCCATTTAATTCCAAATCAAAAAAAGAAGTACCAAGAGAATTAATATCATCTTGAAACTGTCTATAGGAAATATGCGTATAAGAAATATCTTGACCATTTTTCTTTTTTAGAATAAAAGCATCTTCATTAGCATGAAGAGAAACAGAATTTTTAAGTAATTCCCTTAAATCTTTAAATTCTTTAAATTGAGCAGTATTGTCAACATCGCTTTTCATAGTAATAAAACCTCCATTTGAACAATTTTATTTAGTTTACTAATTTTTATATACAATATTTTGTAATCTAGTTTGCGATACTAGATTATCACATGTAGATTGACATGTCAATGACTTGACTACATATTCAAAAAATGATAAGATAGCAAAAACAATATGTGAAAAAATAATTTATTAAATAATATGTTTATGTTTTTAGGAGGAAAATTTGAATAATAATAGATTAGAGTTAGCAATTTATGTAATTAACTTAAAAATAGCAAATGAAATAAAAAACAATAAAGAAAGTAATTATGAAAAATTTAAAGAAAAATTAGAAAAGCTTTATAAAGAAAAAGGAGAAATATACATAAACAAAGAAGAAACAATAGATAAGGTACTTACGAAATATTTAGAAGAATTAAAAGGGAGTTAGTTAAAAGCTATGGAAAAAGATGATAAAAAATACGATTTAACGCCAGAAGAATATAATAGATGTTTAGTAAGAGCAGAAATTGCAACATTTATGCAAGGAGAAACGGTTGACAGACCAGTATCGATATTTATTGTAGGGCAAGCTGGAGCAGGAAAAACAGGATTAAAACGATTTGTTATAAATGAGGCAGAAGATATGAGGAAACTTGGAAGCCATATAGAACTTAATCCAGATGAAGTAGCAATACATCACGAACATTACCAAAAGATTATAAAAGAATTTCCAGATGAATCTTATAAAATCCTACAAAGATTTGTAAACCCTGCTATGGATACTTATTTAAGACCAAAAGCTGTGGAACTAAGAAACAATATTCTGCAAGAAGGAACTTTTGGAGCAATGCAAGGATATTTAACTATACTTGATTTCCAAAAAAACGGAGGGTATGCATCAATCGGAAAACTAAAAAATGATGGAACAAGAGAAAAGAAAAATGTAAAGGGAGGATATGATATAGAAATAAATATACTAGCAGTTGATAAATTTGAAAGTATATTATCGTGCTATGAAAGAGAACAATATTTTAGAGAAGCTGGACTACCACCAAGGGTTGTTACAATGGAAAACCACGACAGGGCATATATTAATATGCTGGAAACTATAAGAACTGTAGAAGGTAGGGGACTTTTTAATAGAATTAGAGTTTTTAAAAGAGGATATTTACCTGACAGACCAGAACTAGTATATATTAATGGTGATGGAAAATATGCAGGAACAATAGAAGCAATTAATACAGAAAGGGCAAAAAATCGAAAAGAACTACTAAGCAATCCAGAACAATATATGAAAAGAATCGAAAGTTTGAGAGAAAGAATAAGAAATAATGGAATTAAGCGACAACTGACTAAACTAGAAGAATTAGAAGATATGTTTAATAGTGAAGTAGAAAAACATAGAAATTGCAAGAGTTTATGAGGTGATAATTTTGATTGACTTACATATGCATTCTGTATATTCAGATGGAGAAAATACTGTAATAGAATTGTTAGAAAAAGCACAAATAAATAAATTAGAATACATTTCTATAACAGATCATGACAACTGCAGTGCTTATACAGAACTAAATAATATAGATATACAAAAATATTATTCAGGAACTGTAATTCCTGGAATAGAAATAAAATGTTCTATTAATGGGAGACTAATAGAAGTATTAGGATATAAATTCAATATTGAAAAAATGAAAAAATGGATAGAAGAATTCTATAAAGATAAATCAAAAGAAAAACTACAACAAAAATATTTTAACTTGCTGTATGAAAAATCTCTAAAAATGGGTTTAACTTTAAGCCCAAAGGAAATGGTAGTATTTAATAACAAAACAGACTGGGCAAGTTTAGCTATTTATAAAGAAATAAAGAAACACCCTGAAAACCAAAAAAAAGTGCCAGATGATTTCTGGGAGGAATTTAATACATTTTCTAAAAAGTATTGTGGAAACAAAGAACACATTTTATATATTAATAAAGAAGAAGACTATCCATCTATACAAGAAGCTATAAATGCAATTAAAAATTCTGAAGGTATGGTATTTTTACCTCATTTATTTATTTACAAATGGGTAGATAATCCTGAAAAATTTATAAATGATATTCTTAAAACTTATAGTATAGATGGTATAGAATGTTATCATAGCGATTTTAGCGAGGAAAATATTATTTATTTGAAAGAACTATGTAAGAAAAGAAATTATTTTATGAGTGGTGGCTCAGATTACCACGGAAAAAATAAGCCAGGAATAGAAATGGCAGTAGGAAAAGGAAATTTAAAAATCACAGCAGATATTGTTAAAGATTGGATAAACATATGATATTTTACATTAAAGTTTCTCATTGAATATGAAAAATCGATTTTTCATATTTAAGCAAAAGAAACGAGATTTGTTCTATAAACATTCACTTAATGTAAATTAAATATTATAAAATTGATTAGCAAAGGAATGAAGCAATGAATCAAGATGAAGTTTTAAAATTCCATATTCCAAAATGGGAAGAGCTTCCGAATATTAATTTATATTTGGATCAAATTGTTATTATATTAGAAGAATATTTAAAACCATATATTGGAAACAAGGAAGAAAAAATTATTACCAAAACAATGATTAATAACTATGTTAAACAAGAACTTTTAGAGCCTCCAATTAAGAAAAAATATAAGAAAGAACATATTGCTTATTTATTTGTTATTTGTATTTTAAAGCAGGTTTATAGTATTAGCGATATAAATGAACTAATTAAAGTTGCTTTAAAAGACAACACTGTAGAAGAAGCTTATGATAAATTTTGTGTAGCACTAGAAAAAGCAATATATGCAACATTTGGAGAAAAAAGATATGAAGAAAGCGAAAACATGACAGAAGAAAAATATTTGTTAAAAAATGTAACACAATCTTTTGCAAATAAACTATATGTGGAAAAGAAGTTTTTACATAAATAGAGGCGGAAAAAATATAAAATTGATTGACAATAACAAAAAAATGAGTTAATATAATATGTAATTAAATAATAAGCTAAGATGAGACAAAGTAAAATAAAGGTTGCTACCAGAGAGGATTAGTGATACGCTGAAAGCTAATCTAAGTAAACATATTTGAAAAACTACCTCGGAGCTTTCTGCTTAAAAGGCAGACGTGTAAGATACGATAAAATCTAAAATGAAGTAAAATTTAGGGTGGAACCGTGTTAATAGCACCCCTATTAATTAAAAGATTAATAGGGGTGCTATTTATTTTTGCTAAATAGTTTCTTATTAATCAAAAGGAGGTTTTTATGTTTAAAATTAAATTAGAAGGTGGAAAAACAATGGAAGTAGAAAAGAAAACATTTTGGCATACTACTTCTCACATACTAGCACAAGCAGTAAAAAGGCTATATCCTAATATTAAACTAACAATAGGCCCTGCCATAGATAATGGGTTCTACTATGATTTTGACACGGATGAACCTTTTTCACAAGAAATGCTTGAAAAGTTAGAAGAAGAGATGAAAAAAATTGTAAAAGAAGATTACAAGATCGAAAGATTTGTTTTATCTCGTGAAGAAGCAATTAAACTTATGGAAGAAAAAGAAGAACCATATAAAGTAGAATTAATTAAAGAATTGCCAGAAGGTGAAGAAATTTCTTTTTATAAACAAGGTGAATTTATTGATTTATGTGCAGGACCTCATATCCCAAGCACAGGAAGTGTAAAAGCCTTTAAACTTTTATCCTCTTCAGGAGCTTATTGGAGGGGCGATGAGAAGAACAAAATGCTACAAAGAATTTATGGAATATCTTATCCAAAGGCTTCGGAACTAGAAGAATATTTAAACTTAATAGAAGAAGCAAAGAAAAGAGATCATAGAAAATTAGGAAAAGAATTAGAGCTATTTTTCTTTGACGAAACAGCACCTGGAATGGCATATTGGTTGCCAAAAGGCTTTAAAATGATGAATGTTTTAATTGACTTGTGGAGAAAAGAACATGAATCAAGAGGATATCAAGAATTTTCTGGACCACAATTGAATAGTAGTAGTTTATGGAAAACTTCTGGCCATTGGGACCACTATAAAGAAGATATGTTTATTTTAGAAGATGCAGATGGAAACGAACAAGCATTAAAACCAATGAATTGCCCAAATTCTATAAAAGTGTATCAAACTAAATTAAGAAGTTATAAAGATTTACCATTAAGATTTAATGACATTGACGTAATTCACAGAAACGAAAAGTCAGGGCAGTTAAATGGATTGTTTAGAGTTAGAATGTTTAGACAGGACGACTCTCACAACTTTATTATGGAATCCCAAATTAGAGAAGAAATTGAAGACATTATAGAAATTATAAAGAAACTTTATGGAATTTTTGGACTAGATTATCGCCTAACATTATCTACAAGACCAGAAGATTTTATGGGAGAAATTGAAACATGGAATAGAGCAGAAGAAGACTTGCGTGGAGTACTAGACGAAATATGTGGTAAAGAAAATTATGAAGTAAACGAAGGAGATGGGGCTTTTTATGGGCCAAAAATAGACATAAAGATGAAAGACTGCTTGGGAAGAGAATGGCAAATGGGAACAGTACAACTTGATTTTCAATTACCATTACGTTTTAACTTATCATATATAGATAAAGAAGGAAATAAAAAAACGCCAATAATGATTCATAGGGCATTATTTGGTTCATTTGAGAGATTTATAGGAATTATTACAGAGCACTACGCTGGAGCATTTCCAGTATGGCTTGCACCAACACAGGTAAAAATTTTGCCAATTGCAATTACCCACAAAGAATATGCAGAAAAATTGAAAGAACAACTATCTGCAAAAGGAATTCGAGTAGAAATAGATGAAAGAGAAGAAAAAATAGGATATAAAATTCGAGAAGCACAATTACAAAAAATACCATATATGCTAATTATTGGAGATAAAGAAATAGAGGCAAATGCAGTAGGAGTTCGTTCAAGAAAAGAAGGAGACATAGGAAGTTTAAGTGCTGATGAATTTATGAAAAAACTGCAAGATGAAATTAAAAACTATAAGTAATGTTATAAATTCTAGGGAACATATTCCCTAGAATTTGTTTATGTGAGGAAGAAAAGAGACAAAATTAATCAATGAGGAATCAAAATATGAAGGAAAAAGATTTAATGTAAATTTTTAATGATTTTTATAAAATGTATTGTAGAAAAAAAATTGTATTGATATAATTTGGGTATAATAAATTACGAAGGAGGAATCTTTATGTTAAAATCAAACGTAAGTTGGAGTACAGAAGCAGATAATTATAAAGCAGGAAAAGAAGCAGCTGCAAAAGCTGTGGTAGACTTAGTTCAGACAAAAGTAGCTTTTTTATTTACATCTTCTGACAATGATGTTGCAAAAGTATTAGAAGGAGCAAAAGAAGAATTGGGAACAGCACCAATTATAGGTTGTACATCTAGTGGAGGAATTATAGTTCCAGATGGGTATATTTCTTCTGAAAATGGATTTGCAGGAATTTTGGCTCTAGGAGATGAAAACTTAACTGTAGGAGTAGCAGGCTCTGCAAAAGAAGAATGTGCGAGAAAAACTGGTCAAAAAGTAGCAGAAGAAGCAATGAAGAAAGCAGGGAAATGTTGTGCACCATCTTATTTTTACATGGTAGCTTCACCAGGGGAAGAAGAAGACTATTTGAAAGGAATAGAAGATGTTATAGGAAGAGTGCCATTTTTCGGAGGAAGTGCGGCTGATAATACTATTTCAGGAGATTGGAAAATGTTTACAAACGATACCATCTTCAATAATGGTGTAGCAGTTGCATTTTTTTATACAGATAAACCAATGGCAAATGTGTATACAGGAGCTTATCATGAAACTGTAAACTCTGGAATTATAACAAAAGTAGATGGAAAAAGAAGACTTGTAGAAATTGATGGAATTCCAGCTATGAAAATGTATTCTGAATGGACTGGAAAAAAACTAGATGACATTAAAGGAGGAGACTTATTAGTTCAATCAATTACAGAACCTTTAGGAGTAAAAGATAGACTTGGAGATTTAATTGCTATTCGCCATCCGATGAATGGAAATGATGACTATTCTATGAACATAGGAAACCATTTGGCAGTTAATACAGCTGTAATACAAATGCAAGCAACAGTGCAAGAATTAATTGACTCAACTGGAAAAACATTAAAAGAAACTAAAAAAGAACTAGGAACAGAAGCTGGTGCATATTTACTTATTCACTGTGGAGGAAGAAAAGTAGGAATTGGAGATAGAATTGATGAAGTTGCAAAACAATTAAAAGAAGAAGCAGGAGATACTCCATTTATTACTGTATTTACTTTTGGAGAATATGGCTCAAAAGAACACGGAGCTAATACTTGTGGAGGTTTAATGCTTTCATTTACAGCATTCGGTAAATGAAGAGCTCTTGAAAGGAGAAAAAATAATATGAATAATTTAATAGGTTATACTTGGAAAAATGCTTCTAATGGAGCGACAATTGAAGTTGTTAATCCAGCAACTCAAGAATTAATTGACACAGTTCCAAATGTTACATTAGAAGATGTAGATGAAGCAGTAAATGTAGCAAAAATAGAACAAAAAAAATGGGCAGACGTTCCTATGCATAAAAGAGGAAGAATATTAGAAAAATTTGTAAACTTAGTAGAGGAAAACTCAAAAAGGTTAGCCACATTATTGATGAAAGAAACTGGCAAGCCTATAAAGGAAGCTAGAGCGGAAATAGGAAATACTCGTACATTTGTAAGCGGATATGTAGAAAGAGCAAAACATTTATATGGTGAAAGCCTTCCTGGAACAGCAGAAGTAGGGCAAGAAAAAACAATGCAAATAACTACTAGAGAACCAATAGGGGTAGTAGCTTGCATTATACCATTTAATTTCCCTTGTGACTTATTTGGACAAAAGGTACCATCTGCTTTAATTATGGGAAATAGTGTTATTGTTAAACCATCTAATTATAATCCATTAACTTTAATTGAATATGTAAAATTAATGATTGAAGCTGGAGTACCAGCTGGTGCTATTCAAGTTTTAACAGGAGATGGACCAGTTGCTGGACAAGCATTAGCAGGACATCCAGGAGTTCATTTAGTATCACTTACAGGTAGTACGGCTGCTGGAATGCAGACCATGGCAACAGCTTCTAAAAATTTAACTCATGTTATGCTAGAACTTGGTGGAAATGATGCATTTATATTTTTAGAAGATGGAGATATGGACTTAGCTGTTAGCGAAACTGTATGGGGAAGACTATATAACTGCGGACAAGTTTGTTGCGCAAGTAAAAGATTTTTAATTCATAATTCTAGAAAAGCAGAATTTATAGAAAGAATGAAAGAAAAAATTGCAACATTAAAAGTAGGAAATCCTGCAAATGAAGATACAGACATAGGCCCATTGATTAACATAAATGCAGCAAAAAGGGTAGAAGAACAAGTAAACAAAACAATTGAACAAGGAGCTACTTTAATATGTGGTGGAAAAAGAGAAGGAGCATATTATTCTCCAACAATACTAGATAATGTAACAAGAAACATGGACGTTGCTAAAGATATGGAAATATTTGGACCAGTTATTTCGATTATTGGTTTTGATACCGTAGAAGAAGCTATAGAAATAGCTAATCAATCAGTTTATGGATTATGTGGCTCTGTCATAACTAAAGATTATTCAAGAGGAATAAAAATAGCAAATAAATTAGAAGTTGGAGGAGCTATTGTTAATGGAGCAAGTTTCTTCCGTTCAGCCGAAATGCCATTTGGAGGATGGAAACATAGTGGAATTGGAAACGAAGGAATTGCAACAACACTACAAGAAATGTCAAGATTAAAGACAATTGTATTGAAAAATGTATTATAACAGTTTATAGGAGGATGAAAAATGTCAACAAAGTTTGTATTAAATGAGACTTCATATTTTGGGAAAGGTGCTAGAGAAGAATTGCCACAAGAACTTAAAACAAGAGGATTTAAAAAGGTATTGGTTGTAACAGATAAATCTTTGCATGAGGCAGGAGTTACTTCAAAAGTAACAGAAGTCCTAGAAAAAGCAGGAATCGAATATACAGTATATTCTGAAGTAAAACCAAATCCAACAATTAGTAATGTAAAAAATGGCTTAAAAGTATGTAGGGAATTTGGAGCTGACGTTATTGTTGCAGTAGGAGGCGGTTCTAGCATAGATACGGCAAAGTGTATCTCTATTGTCATGACAAATCCAGATAGAGAGGACATTGTTTCTTTAAATGGTGTGTCTAATACGGTAAATAAAGGAATGCCACTTATTGCACTTCCAACAACAGCAGGAACAGCAGCAGAAGTAACAATAAATTATGTTATAACAGATGAAGAAAGAGAAATTAAAATGGTATGTGTTGACCCACATGATATACCAATATTAGCAATTGTAGATTCTGAGCTAATGGCTTCAATGCCAAAATCAATTGCTGCTTCTACAGGAATGGACGCATTAACACATGCAATAGAAGGATATATTACTAAAGGAGCTAATACCATGTCTGATATGTTCCATATGAAGGCAATTCAGCTTATATTTGAATATTTACCATATGCAGTTAATAATAAATGTGAAAAGGCTATTGACAAAATGGGCCTAGCTCAATATATAGCTGGAATGGGATTTTCTAATGTAGGTCTTGGAATTGTTCACTCTATGGCTCATCAGTTAGGTGCTGTATATGATACACCACATGGACTTGCAAATGCTATTTTGCTTCCAACTGTAATGGAATTTAATGGAGAAGTTTGTTACGAAAGATTTAGAGAAATTTTAATAGGCTTGGGAATAAATGCAAAAGAATTTACCAAGGAAGAGGTAATAAAAACTTTTGTTGAAAAAATAAAAGACCTATCTGAAAAAGTTGGAATAACACAAACTGTAAAAGATACAGGAGCAAAATTAGAAGACTTAGCTATGCTTGCTGATAAAGCAATGGAAGATCCATGTAAACCTGGAAATCCAAGAGAAGTATCTAAAGAAGACTTTATTGAGTTGTATAAAAAAGCAATGTAAAGAAAAGCAAGGAGCATTCTTAGAGCAAAGTGATGTTTATGAATAGGAAAAATATATAATTTTAAGGTCATGCACTTTTCATTTTTACCACACATATACTTTTGTATAGGTAAAAATGGAGGTGCATTTTTTTGTTAGCTCTTTCTTTAACAGGATTATTAGCATTCTTAAAATCTGCTATATTTGTAGTACGGATATATATCGAGTAGTAATTTATTTCCAGAACCATTAAGTGCAGAAGAAGAAAAGGAATGCTTAGAAAAATATAAAATGGGAGACGAAGAAGCGAGGAATATTTTAATTGAAAGAAATTTGCGATTAGTAGCTCATATTGCAAAAAAATATTCTTCTTCTAATGTAGGAAGTGATGATTTAATTTCTATAGGAACTATAGGATTAATTAAAGGAATTAGTAGCTTCAAAGGAGAAAAAGGCGTTAGACTTGCAACTTATGCTGCAAGATGTATAGATAATGAAATTTTAATGTATTTGCGTAGCATAAAAAAAATCGGAGCAGAAGTGTATTTAGACGAGCCAATTGGGAAAGATAAAGATGATAACACTATTAGTTTAATAGATGTTTTAGAAAACGACGAAAAGAATATGGATGATGAAATTGATTTGAGAATGAAAATTAAAATATTATATGCCAAAATGAAAGAAGTATTAAAAGAACGAGAAAAAACAATTTTAGAGATGCGTTTTGGATTGGATGGAAACAAACCAAAAACACAAAATCAAATAGCGGAAATGATGGGAATTTCTCGTTCATATGTATCTAGAATTGAAACAAAAGCAATTAATAAGTTGAGTAAAGAGTTTAAATAGGAGGTAAAACTATGATTGAAATGAGACCACTTTTATATTCGTTTAACGCTTTAGAGCCATACTATGACGAAGAAACTTTAAAATTACATTATAATATTTTATATAAAGGATATGTAGATAATACACATAAAACGGAGAAAAAATTAGAAGAAGCAAGAAAGACAATGGATTTTTCTAATATAAAGTGTTTGGAAAAAGACCTTAGTTTTTATGGTTCAGGAGTAATTTTACACGAAATGTTTTTTGAAAATATGGGGCCAACTTATTTACTATCTTCCCCATCCATGAAATTGAAACAACAAATTATACAAGATTTTGGAAGCTTTGAAGCTTTTCAAGAACAATTAGAAAAAGCTGCAATCAATGTAGAAGCATCGGGG
>CAWVME010000092.1:0-5255 GCA_963930325.1 Bacillota bacterium
CAAATTAAACCAGTTAATTCATCTGTTGCAAACAATATTTTCTCCATTTCGTGTTCTGGTTTTACATCAGAACAGATTCCATATCCATGACTGCAAATAGCATGTACCATTTCACCATTAGCTTGTATTTCTCTTAATAGTTCTGGAGCTTTTTTACAATGTTCTTCTGGATATTGTTCAAAATCCACATCATGTAGTAAACCTACTATTCCCCAAAAATCTTCGTCATATCCAAATTCTTTAGCAAAATATCTCATAATTTGTTCTACTGTATAGGCATGTCTTACATGAAATTCTTCCTTATTATATTTTTTTAGTAAATTAATAGCGTTTTCTCTTTCCATATTTTCCTCCTGATTAATTTTAATATTTATATATTATATCATCTAGTATATATATTCTCAACAACTTTATAAAAATACTTTAATGCATATTTACTTTTAAGTTTTTAGAATTTCAATATGTTCTAGTATTATCTTTATCCCCATTAAAATAAGGATAATACCCCCTAGTAATTCTGCTTTTTTTTCATATTTTTTTCCAAAAGTATTCCCTATTTTTACTCCTATAAGAGCTAGTATAAATGTAATTGTTCCAATAATAAAAACCGCATGCCATATATTGATATCAAAAAATGCGAACGTAATTCCAACAGCTAGTGCATCTATACTAGTGGCTAATGCTAATATAATCATAGTTTTTAAGTTAGTTTTATCATTATGGTTTTCTTGTTCTTTTGAAAATATTTGCTTTATCATATTAATTCCAATAGTAGTTAATAATATAAATGCTATCCAGTGGTCAATTTGAGTTACTACATTTTCAAAGCTTAATCCTAAGAAATATCCTATTACAGGCATACCTGCTTGAAACACTCCAAAATATATCCCCACAGTAATACCTTGACTCCAATTTAACTTTTTTATAGATAATCCTTTGCATATTGCAACTGCAAATGCATCCATTGCGAGTCCAATTCCAATTAAAAAAATTTCAAAATTTCCCATACTTTATTTCCCATCTAATTATATTGTATAGTATAATCTCTCTTTTTAAATTTCTATTTCTTCTCTTATATTTTTATGATGGGTTTTAGATCTTATTATAGTTATTTTCATAAAATTTTTAGAAAAATATTTTCTTTTTTCTAAAATTCTATGGACAATATTTTTAATTTCGTGTATCATTATGTTATATAAAAATAAGTTAACTGTTTTTAAGGAGGAACATATGAAAAAATTTCTTAAAATAACTTTACTTGCTATGTTGCTTTTGTTTATCACTTATACTTTCATTTATGCTATTAATATGGATTTGTCTAATAATGCAAATATTTCTAATACTGAAGTTGAAAATAATGCAGGTAATAGTGCAGTAAGCGAAAATGATATTGGAAATAATTCCGTAAGTAATTTAGAAAATAATATTTCAAATAATTCGCTTTCCTCAGCAAACAGCATAAATAACAACAATCAAACTCCAAATATTTCTACTAATGTTTCCACTAATTATCAAGAAACTACATTGGGTTTATCTGAATATTTAAATATTGCTATTATAGTCATTGGTGTGTTACTTATTTTGCTTGCAGTTGCAATTTTAATTCGTTTAAAAAATTAAAAAATTTTTTTAAATACTTAATTGTTTGTAAAACAATTAAGTATTTTTTTGCCTAACAAAAAAATATTCATGCGCAGTAAAATTCTTGTAAAGCGTGTTTTGACCCTTTATTTTCCTGCATATTTTGTCGTAAAAATAAAAATACTATAAATAGTTTTTCAAAAACAATTTTTTTGCAAGGAGGTCAATTATGATAAAAAAAGTTCTTTTTCTTGTAACTATTATATCTACTATTTTATTCTTTATGTCCTTTTCCTTTGCAGCAAACGATACTAAAAATCTAGGTAATGATATAAAAGATTCTATTGATAAAGCTGGTAACAGCATTGAAAATATGGTAAATAATGTGAAAGATGCAGGACAAAATACAATGAATAATATAGGAAATGCTACAGAAAACGCTATGGACCGCACAGAAAATATGCTTCATAATGGAAATGACAATGATAATTATCGTTATAATGGTACAAATAATGGTAGTTACACCGCAGGTAGAACATCAACTTCAGGAACTAATACAAATAATGGAACCACATGGGTATGGATTATTTTAGGAGTTGTTGCTATAATTATTATTGGACTTAGCTGGTACTATATGACTGATAACAAAAATAATAATAATCAATAATAGGTAACAGTGAATTTTAAATAGTTTTATTATAAAAATTCACTGTTATTTTTTAAGAAAAAATATATTGTACCTTTACTAGCATTTTGTTATAATATATTATATTAAGTTAAAAAAAAGAGGTATATATGAAAAAGATTATTGCAAAAAATCCAACTGCTTATCATAATTACGCAATTAATGAAACCATAGAAACTGGAATTGTGCTAAGTGGTACAGAAATAAAGTCTATTCGAAAACGGAAAAGTTAATTTCAAAGATAGTTATGCTGCTATTAAAAATGGAGAATTATATATATATCATATGCATATTAGCCCTTATGAGCATGGAAATATATATAACAAAGATCCTTTAAGAGATAGAAAGCTTTTGCTACATAAAAAAGAAATTTATAAATTATATGGTATGGTAAAGCAAAAGGGAATTAGCTTAATTCCAATCACTCTCTATTTTTCCGGTAGCATTGTTAAACTTGAACTGGGTATCGGAAAAGGTAAAAAATTATATGACAAGCGTGAAGATTTGGCAAAAAAAGACGCTGAAATGTATATAAAACGACATATGTCGTAAAAAAATCCCCTCACATATAATGTGAAGGGATTTTTTCTTATGCTTTATTATTAGAACAAAATACATTGCGAATTTTATGTTGTACTGTTTCTTTAATAGCCTCTCTTGCTGGGCTTAAGTATTTTCTCGGATCAAATTCAGAAGGATTTTCGGCAAACACTTTGCGAATAGCTCCTGTCATAGCTAATCTTAAATCTGTATCAACATTAATTTTCGATACGCCAAGCTCGCCTGCTTTTTTTAGCATTTCATCTGGAACACCTTTAGCTCCTGGTATATTTCCACCATACTGGTTACACATAGTAACTAATTCTGGAACAACAGTTGAAGCACCATGTAATACAATTGGTGTATTTGGTAATTTCTCTTTTATTTTTTGTAAAATATCAAATCTTAGATTTGCCTCTCCTTTAAATTTATATGCACCATGGCTTGTTCCAATTGCAATTGCCAAAGAATCGCAACCTGTTCTTTTTACAAATTCCTCAGCTTGTTCTGGATCTGTAAACTTAGCATCACTACTTGCAACATTCACATCATCTTCAATTCCTGCTAATTTTCCAAGTTCTGCTTCTACTACAACGCCTCTTGCATGTGCGTAATCTACTACTTTTTTAGTTAATGCTACATTCTCTTCAAAGTCATATTTTGAACCATCTATCATAACAGAGGTAAATCCCCCATCAATACATTCTTTGCATGTTTCAAAGTCAGGTCCATGGTCTAAATGTATAGCAATTGGTATATTTGCCTCATCTACTGCTGCTTCCACCATTTTCATTAAGTAATTATGTCCTGCATATTTTCTTGCACTTGCTGATACTTGTAGAATAACTGGTGAATTTTCTTCCTTCGCAGCTCTCACAATTCCTTGTATAATTTCCATATTATTTACATTAAATGCTCCTATTGCGAAATGTTCCTTCATAGATTTTTCAAACATTTCTTTTGTCGTTACTAATGGCATAAAACCCCTCCTTTAATTTTCTTTGATAGGTATATTCTATTTCTAAAACAGAAATATGTCAATATCTAAAATTTAATGTTTATTTTATATTGACAGTTTCTTTGAATGGCGGGAGAGCGCTGTTACATTTAATATTTTAGTTATTACTAAATTCAATATTGTGCAAGCCAATAGCAACAATTACCTTTCTGATATTTCTTTTGGCATATTTTCATATAGTGGAATAATAAAGTTTAATGATGTATCTATAGTGTTTGAAGCTTCATAAATTTTCTTCATATTGCTAGCTTCTGATTGTGGTGCCAATAAGTTTTGCATATATTGATGTTCGTATAAACTATCATCTTGATTAACTACATCGAATTTTTGCAAATATAATGTATTTTGTCCTACATTTATATATCCGTCTTTTAAAAACTCGACACCATCTATTAATGCTTTTTCTAAACTATACCATGCGTGCTCATATGCATACTGTGCTGCATTTTGTATAATTTCTTCTTGTGAGTTCCCTGTTGCATTTATATTAAATAGATTATATACAATTTTATCATTGTATTCATAGCCTCTGGACAGCGCAGTTCCACTTCTTCCTTGCTCTTGAATTAATCTGGATGCTATAAAATAAGGATCTAGATTTGATTTTTTTCCAGCTTGTATAAGTGCTTCAGAAATGCTATCTCCTTCTAAAAAAGAACCTTCTGTTATTTCATAAATTCCTTCTGCTGTTTGTGCACCTTCCACGTATTTTAATTCTGCAAATTGAAAAATATTTTCTTCATTTAATATGTTCCTTGGATCCATTTGGTATTTTATAGCTTTATTAGAAGCGCATAGCCATGTTCCATTATCAAAAGTTCTGTTTCTATCTATCTCGCATTTCCAGTCCTCGGGATATTCTGAAGAATCTGGAATTAAATTTAATGGATATTCTGTATCGTCCTGGTGACCTTCATTTGCTATTACTTCGTCCCAATCTAATTTTGTATAAAATAATATAAAAGTCCAGCTAGGGTGCTCTTTTTGTAATTTGTCCAATAATTCTTTATATCCTGGATATTTACTTTCATTTAAATTCCTTCCATTATATTCTACGTATTTTTGCTTTCGAATTTCTCCAATCCATGTAAAAATTAAATAGCATATAAAGATTAATAATATTATTACCAGACATACTATTTTTACTTTTTTAGGAATTAATTTTATTCTTTTTTTAAAATTAATTATTAAATTATTAATTGTTTCTTTAATATTTCTTCTACTCATGCATTTATGATAACATACAATTAAAAATTATTCTACTGTTTATTTATAAAATTTTTAAAGCTCAAAAGAAAGTCACTATCACTAGCAACTCTCTTTCAAAATAAAAGAACAGGTTCGTACTAACTATTTTACACATAATTTGGATAGACTTTTTATTCTAGTTCTTTTAATATTTTGTTTGCTTCATCTTCTGTTAAAAAATTA
>CAWVME010000093.1:0-3518 GCA_963930325.1 Bacillota bacterium
AGATTAATAATGCGGAGATTTTGATTAAAAACCTCCGCATTTATTGTATAATTAAGTTTAATATGATAATATAAATAAAAGCCCAGGGGAATTTACCCCTAGACTTTTGGGAATTAGTCTGCTTTCGCTGTGAAAATTTTTGAAATCATCCATAGTTTAACAATTGCATACTCAATTGTTAAGGCTATGCTCAAAGCAAAGCCAACGGGTTCAATGGGATTAAGACAACTGTGCACTAGGAATAAAACTAATGCAATAATTGCTAGCATCAATAGCCGAATAATAATTGCTTGCTTAAAACACCGAAACTTATCATCAAGCTTATCCGAATAACAAGCGACTGCCAGCAAAATAACTTGCGAGACCTCGTAGCCAATTAGCCATATTATTCCCAGGCCGATCAGAAAAGAACCCCACGAATTTTCCATCGAGAATCCAAAGTGCAGTAACTTCAAGATACCTGCCAACATTACAAGCATACATAGTTGTAACCATGTAGCTTTTACCAAAGGATGAGAGACCAAGAGCTTCCGCATACCAATTCCTCCTTATTAATGATGTAAAACAATTATAACATAAATAAAAAAAATAATCAAAGGGTGTGATAAATTTGATTGACTTAGAAGAAAACAAACATAAATTGCAAGAGATGAAAAGCAGATTAAAAAGCATAGGTGATTCACTTTGACATCGTAGAATTAAAAAAGCAAGTAGAAAAAATGCATAAACAAACAATGAAATCTGATTTTTGGGAGGATCTAACAAATTCTACGGCAGTAGTTGCAAAAATGAAAAGAATGCAGGTAAAAATAGGAAATTACGAAAAACTACAAGAAGAATTACAAAATTTAATAGAACTGAATGCTCTTGTACTAGAAGTAAGAGAAGAGGAGTTAGAAAAAGAAATTTTAAAAGACACGGAAAAATTAGAAAAAAGAATCGAAAAATTAGAACTCGAAACATTACTTTCTGGCAAATATGACGTAAACAATGCTATTGTTACCTTGCATCCAGGGGCAGGAGGAACGGAATCGCAAGACTGGGCAGAAATGCTTTATAGAATGTATACAAAATGGGCTAATAACCATGGATATAATGTAAAAGAATTAGATTTTTTAGAAGGTGAGGAAGCTGGAATAAAGAGCGTTACTTTCTTAGTTGAAGGGGAAAACGCTTATGGATATTTAAAAGGAGAAAGCGGAGTTCATAGGCTAGTTAGAATTTCGCCTTTTGACAGTGGAGGAAGAAGACATACTTCTTTCGCCTCAGCAGAAGTATTACCAGAAATTACGGAAGAAATTGATATAGAAATTAATATAGACGACTTAAGAATAGATACTTACAGAGCATCAGGTGCTGGAGGACAGCATATTAATAAAACTGATTCGGCAGTAAGGATTACTCATATACCAACTAATATAGTAGTTAGCTGCCAATCTGAGAGATCTCAAATTCAAAATAAAGAGACAGCTATGAAAATGCTCAAATCTAAATTAATGGACTTAAAAGAAAAAGAAAACAAAGAAAGAATTGAAGATTTAAAAGGAATTCAAAGAGAAATTGCATGGGGAAGCCAAATTCGTTCTTATGTATTCCATCCATACAGAATGGTAAAAGATCATAGAACAGGATATGAAGTTGGAAATACAGAAGCTGTTATGAATGGCGATATAGATGGCTTTATAGATGCATATTTAAAAATGAATGCAAGAGAAAGGTAAAAGACAAATGGAGGGCTAAAATGGACGAAAATTTATTAATTCCTAAACTACAAGATGAAATAGAAGAAAAAGTAGAAGTAACTTTGAGACCAAAAACTTTACAAGAATATATAGGGCAACAAAAAGTTAAAGAGAATATGAAAATATATATTGAAGCGGCTAAAAAGAGAGGGGAACCATTGGACCATGTATTGCTATATGGACCACCAGGACTAGGGAAAACAACACTTTCTAATATCATTGCAAATGAAATGAATTCAAACATTCGAATTACCTCTGGACCAGCTATAGAAAAGCCAGGAGATTTAGCAGCTTTGCTTACTAATTTAGCACCAAATGATGTATTATTTATAGATGAAATCCATCGCTTGAACCGTAGTGTAGAGGAAATCTTATACCCAGCTCTTGAAGATTTTTCGTTAGATATTATTATTGGAAAGGGACCTAGTGCTAGGTCAATCCGATTAGACCTACCGAAGTTTACACTTATTGGAGCAACAACACGAGCTGGTTCACTATCTACCCCATTAAGAGATAGATTTGGCATTATTAACCGACTAGAACTATACAATGTAGATGACTTAAAAACAATTGTAAAAAGATCTGCATCAATTATGGAAACTACAATTGAAGAAGAAGGGGCAAAAGAAATTGCAAGCCGTTCTAGAGGCACTCCAAGAGTTGCTAATAGATTATTAAAAAGAGTACGTGATTACGCTATTATTTTAGGAGATGGAAATATAACAAAAGAAGTAGCTAATATTGCTTTAAATAAACTAGAAATTGATGAACTTGGCTTAGACGAAATAGATAGAAAAATGTTAAATACAATTATTTTAAAATATTCTGGAGGACCAGTCGGAATAGAAACATTGGCAGCTACAATAGGAGAAGAAACGGAAACTATTGAAGACGTATACGAGCCATATTTACTACAAATAGGTTTTTTAGCACGTACTCCAAGAGGAAGAATGGCAACCAAGAACGCCTACGAACATTTACAAATACCATTTGAAACATAAAAGGAGAAAAAGATGAATTTATTAATGCATACATGCTGTGCACCATGTAGTATTTACTGCATAGACACACTAAGAAAAGAAAATATAGAACCAATTGTATACTGGTATAACCCCAATATTCATCCATACACAGAATATAAAACAAGAAGAGAATGTTTAAAAGAGTATACTAAAGCCATTTCAGTTAAAGCCATATTTGAAGAAGAATACGGCTTAAGAGAGTTTACTAGAAATGTTATTAATGATTTGCAAAATCGTTGCGAATACTGTTATAAATGTAGATTGGAACAAACTGCAAGATATGCTAAAGAAAATAAATATGATGCATTTACAACAACATTACTTGTAAGTCCATATCAAAACCATGAAAAGCTAAAACAAATCGCAGAAGAATTGTCTAAAAAATATGGTATAGAATTTTTATATAGAGATTTTAGAATAGGATTTCGAGAAGGACAAGAAAAGGCAAAACAATTAGAACTATATAGACAAAAGTATTGTGGATGCATTTTTTCAGAGGAAATTAGATATTATAACCACAATCAAGCAAAACTAGATACACCAACGGATTTAAAGATTGATAAAGAAGAAAAACCTCAGGTAAAAAGAATAGAAAATAAAGAAGATTACATAGGCTTACTTTTAGAAGCAGATCCATCAAAAGCTAGTATTATGAAGTTTTTGAACAATTCTGATGTGTATGGATTAAAATTAAATGATGAGATTATTTCTTTGGCAGTAATTTTGCACATTGATAATAAAACATTAGAATTAA
>CAWVME010000094.1:0-10225 GCA_963930325.1 Bacillota bacterium
TGAATGTGCTTTGTCCCATACTTAAGTCATCTGATGCACCTACTCTTGTAAAAATCTTATCTACCACTCCGATTTGAGCATAACTTGCCGGAACAAAACTTCCAATCTGAGCCATCAAAGTAATAAGTGCAACTTGCCTCATATAAGTCGATTTTCCAGCCATATTCGGTCCTGTAATAATTGACAATCTATCCTCTCTTTGGTTTAAGTAAGTATCATTTTGCACAAAGCTTCCTGCTGGTATCATTTTTTCAATAACCGGATGTCTTCCATCTCTTATGTTAATTTCATCTCCTTCATCTACAGTTGGCATAACATAGTTTAAATCTTCTGCTACAATTGCAAATGAAGTAAGTACATCTAAAGTAGAAATTCTGCTTGCAGTTTCTTGTAGTCTTTGTATTTGACTTGTAATTTTATTTCGTATATCTACAAAAATTTCATATTCTAATGTAACAATTCTTTCTTCTGCTCCTAAAATTTCATCTTCTATCTTTTTTAGCTCTTCTGTTACAAATCTTTCACAATTTGTTAGAGTTTGCTTTCTTATATAATTATCTGGTACTAGATTATAATTTGATTTGGTTACTTCCAAATAATATCCAAAAACTTTTGTATAACCAATTTTTAAGTTTTTTATCCCGGTTCTTTCTTTTTCTTTTGCTTCTATATCAATAATCCATTGTTTTCCTTCGGTAGTTGCCTTTTTTAGTTTGTCAACTTCTTTATCATAACCAAGTTTAATAATTCCTCCCTCTTTTATAGTAAGTGGCGGTTCTTCTACAATTGATTTTTCAATTAATTCCCAAACATCTTTTAGTTCATCTAGTCCACCATATAATTCTTGCAATAACTTCGACTTGGTCCCCTTTAGCAATTGTTTTATTTCTGGTAATTGTTTTAATGAATTCTTAAGAGAAATCATGTCTCTTCCATTAGCATTTCCATAAGCAATTTTTCCGAACTAATCGTTCTATATCATAAATTTTCTTTAAAGTTACAATTATATCTCCTCTTAACATAAGGTTTTCTTTTAGTTCTTTTACGGCTTCTAATCTTTTATTAATTTCTGTCACATCAATTAGCGGGTCATTTAGCCATCTTCTTAAATGACGTCCTCCCATAGATGTAGCTGTTTTATCTAGCACCCATAATAAGGTCCCCTTTTTTCCCTTGTCTCTCATACGTTCTGTAATTTCTAAATTTCTTCTTGCATTTACATCCAAAGCCATATATTTAGTAGTTTTATAAATTTGAATACGATTAATATGTTCTAATTTTATTTTTTGCGTTTCGTTCAAATATTCTAGTAGCCCATTAATAGCAGTAATAATAAGTAATTGTTCTTCTATATTAGGAATTTCGTCTCCCTTACTATCTATCACTTGGTAATTACTTAATAATTCTTCCGTTTCTTGTTTAAAAGAATTATCAGATTGTTTAGTAATATAAACACTAAATCTTTCTCTTATTTTATTCATTTCTTCTTGTGAATTAAACAGTAATTCATTCACTACAATTTCTGCTGGTGAAAACCTTGCTAACTCATCTAATAATTTTGCAAAATTATTTTCTTCTTTAATCTGTGTTGCCATAAAATCTCCTGTAGACACATCACAAGCAGCTAAACCAAAATAAAGTCCCATTTTATAAATTGCCATAATATAATTATTTTTTTTCTCATCTAACATATTGCTTTCTATAACAGTTCCCGGAGTAACTACTCTAACAACATCCCTTTTTACAATGCCCTTGGCTGTTTTCGGATCTTCTAGTTGCTCGCAAATCGCTACCTTGTATCCTTTTCCAATTAATCTCGCAATATATGTTTCTGCTGCATGATAAGGAACTCCACACATAGGTGCTCTTTCCTCTTGTCCGCATTCTTTTCCTGTTAAAGTTATTTCTAATTCTCTAGATGCAGTAATTGCATCTTCAAAAAACATTTCATAAAAATCTCCTAAACGATAAAACAGTAAGCAATCTTGATATTGCTCTTTAGTTTTTAAATAGTGTTGCATCATTGGCGAAAATTCTGCCATAATCTTTTTCCTCCCTTGTTTTTCTTTCTATTCTCTTATTATTCTCTTTTATGCCTCTCCTTTTAAGTACCACATATGTTCTGAAACTATCTTTAAATTGATGATAGTACCTATTTGTTTTTCGTTTCCATCAAATATTACTACCTTATTTGTTTCTGTTCTTCCCGTCATTTTTTTTGGATTGTTTTTGCTAATCCCTTCCACAAACACTTTCTGTAGTGTGCCTATATATTTTTCGTTGTTCTCTTGAATTTGACTTTCTACTAGTTTTTTTAATCTTTCAAAACGTTTATGTTTTATTTCTTCTGGAATTTGGTTTTCCATTTTATCAGCAACAGTTCCTTTTCTTCTTGAATAGATAAACATAAATACTTGTTCAAAATGAAGTTTTCTTACTACATCTAAAGTGTCTTCAAAATTCTCATCAGTCTCTCCTGGGAAACCAACAATAATATCTGTAGAGAATACAACCTCTGGAATTTCTTTTTTCATTTTTTCTGCTAAATGTAAATATTGCTCTTTTGTATATTTTCGATTCATTTTTCTTAATATTTCTGTGCTTCCGGATTGTAATGGCAAATGAATAATTTTACACACTTTTTCGCAATCTCTAATGGCTTCTATAACATCATCTGTAAAGTCCTTTGGATGAGGAGATACAAATCGAATTCTTTCAATTCCAGCAATTTTATTGATTTTTCTAAGCAATCCTGCAAAAGTAACAGTGCTATGAGTTTTCTTGTTTTCTTCTCTCATGTATGAATTTACGTTTTGTCCAAGTAAAGTTATTTCTTTATATCCATTTTCTGCAAGTTCTCGTACTTCTTTTAAAATGTCTTCTTCTTTTCTACTTCTTTCTCTTCCACGAACATAAGGAACAATGCAGTAACTGCAAAAATTATTGCACCCATACATGATAGTAACAGAAGCTTTTTTTAAATCATTTCTTTTAATTGGTATTCCTTCTCTTACTTCTCCCTCTATATTTAAAATATCTCTTACCGACGCATTGTTTAAAATGGCTTCATATAAATCTTCTGGTAATTTATGTAGCGTATGTGTTCCAAAAATAATATCAACATAAGGATAACTTTTATTAATTTTCTCCACTATATGAGGTTCTTGCATCATGCAACCTCCAATGGCAATAATTGTTCCATTTTTTTTCTTATACTCTTTGCATTCACCTAATTTTCCAAAAAGCTTTTCTTCTGCATTTTCCCTAACACAACATGTATTGAATAAAATAAGGTTCGCAATATCTGGATTATCAGTTTTTTGATATCCCATTTCTTCTATCATTCCACAAATTTTTTCTGAATCATTTTCATTTAATTGACATCCCATAGTAAGAATATAGTAATAAAATGTTCTATTTTTTTCTATAACATATTCTTTTACTTTTTGTATATATTCTTTTTGTAATTTTATATCTCCACTTGCCAACTTAATTCCTCCATTTCTTGTATTATTCTATTATAATTTGACATTTTTTTCAAGTAATTTAAAGATTTATGTTAAATTGATGTGATAATGAAAAATATCGTTATTTTTCCTATATTGTAAAAAAACTAACCACTTTTAATTAGTTAAAACTAATTTAAAAGTGGCTAGTTTTTTTATACGCAAGTATTCAATATTGACATCTATGTCATTTGCAATATGATACAAACTTTATTTGTTCTTATGCAATTTCATTTATTTTTACATCTCTTACATGGTTAATTTTTTCCCATTTCGTGTCACGCTTAAATAAGCACTTGAAGTTAATAGCAAGCCATGATCCTAAAAATAATGGATAGCATATTAATCCTTTTAACATAGGCTTAATTGGTCTTCTATCTAACTTCATGATAAGAACCGCTGTTGCAATTGGTAATAGAAATGTTGGTACTAGGTATCTTATATAATTCATAAATAATTCTGCATTTGTCATTCCATTGCCTATATAAATAAGCATATTTGTAAGCAATAAAACAATAGTAGCTATAAACATAGGTATACTACCTACTATATAAAGTAATCCGTCAAAATTCATTAATGTTTTATGTTCTTTCACTGCTAACGCTAATGGTTTAGTATAAGTTTGCAAGCATTGAATATGTCCTACTGTCCATCTGCTTCTTTGTTTCCATGATTGTTTAAATCCTAATGGTTGCTCATCATATACTTTAGCATCTACAGCCCAGCCAAGTTTATTTCCTTTAATAATGTTTTTTAATGAAAATTCAATGTCTTCTGTAAGAGTTTGTGTGTTCCATCCTTCTGGTTTTATTATATCAAATTTTACCATAAAGCCAGTACCATTAATTAATGGAGATAACCCTAAATTGTATCTAGCTAGATGGTAAAAACGGTTCATAGTCCAGTAAAAAATAGCATATCCTGCCGTAACCCAAGTGTCATTTGGATTTTTTATATCCCTATACCCTTGTACAACTGTTTCTCCTTGGCATAACTTTTTGTTCATATTTTTAATAAAATTAACATCTACAATATTATCTGCATCAAACACGCAGAATGCATCATAATCTGCATTTTCTTCTATTTTTTTGTTTAGAAACCATTGCATAGCATATCCTTTTGTTTTATGTGCTTCGTCAAATCTCTCATATACAATTGCGCCAGCTTCTCTTGCAATCGTCGCTGTTGCATCTGTACAATTATCTGCAATAACATAAATATCTAATAATTCTGCCGGATAGTCTTGTTTTTTCAAACTTTCAATTAAATTTTTTACAACACTTTCTTCATTATGAGCTGGTATGATAGCCATAAATTTATGCTTTTTATTTTTTAGCATTGGCTTATCTTTTAATTTAATTAAAGAACATACACTAATCATAATTTGATATAACCAAAAAATAGTAATTATCCATACTAAAGATTGTTGTAAAATATACAAATATTTCATTTTTTTACTCCATTCTTTTTATTACTTATTATTTTTTCCTTATTGCATGTATATGCATTATATACCTAGTTATTCATCTATGTCAATACATGTTAAATTAATTCTATTTTGAGAATCAATTTCATACACTTTTACCTTTACTTTGTCACCTATTTTGAAAACATCTTCTACTTTTCCAATTCTTTGTTTTGAAATTTTAGAAATATGGAGAAGTCCTTCTCTATCTCCTCCTAATTCAATAAAAGCTCCAAATGTTGTAATTCTACTAACAGTTCCTTCGTAAACATGCCCTACTTCAATTTCTCTTGTAATTTCATCTACAATTTTTCTTGCTTTTTCTGCACCTTCTAAGTCAGAAGAATAAATAAATACCCTACCGTCATCTTCAATATCTATTTTTACTCCTGTTTCAGCAATGATTTTATTTATTACTTTCCCACCTGTTCCAATAACATCTCTTATTTTTTCTGGGTTAATTGTCATATTTATAATTCTTGGTGCATATTTTGAAACTTCTGCTCTTGGTTTATCAATTTGCTTTAGCATAACTTCATCTAAAATATATTGTCTTGCCTTTTTTGTTCTTGCAAAAGCTTCTTCAATAATATTATATGTTAGTCCATCTACTTTAATATCTACCTGAATTGCTGTTATTCCGTCTTTAGTTCCTGCTACTTTGAAATCCATATCGCCAAAAAAGTCTTCAAGTCCTTGTATATCTGTAAGCATTATATAATTGTCTGGATTTTCACTATCTGTTACAAGCCCTGTTGAAATTCCAGCTACTGGTTTTTTTATTGGAACTCCTGCATCCATTAATGCAAGGGTACTTCCACAAATACTGGCTTGTGAAGTAGAACCGTTCGAACTTAGCACTTCTGAAACAACACGAATCGCATATGGAAATTCTTCTTCACTAGGAATTACTGGTACTAGTGCTCTTTCTGCTAAAGCTCCATGTCCAATTTCACGTCTTCCAGGTCCTCTTGATGGTCTTGCCTCACCAACGCTATAAGATGGGAAATTGTAATGATGCATATATCTTTTTGGTTCTTCTTCATCTAGTCCATCTAAAATTTGTTCTTCACTTGTCATACCTAAAGTTGCTACAGAAAGTACTTGAGTTTGACCTCTCGTAAACAGTGCACTACCATGCGTTCTAGGTAATAGACCAACTTCACACGATAATGGTCTAATTTCATCTATCTTTCTGCCATCTGGTCTTTTTTGTTCTTTTAAAATCATTTCCCTAACACATTTTTTTTCTAAACGATAAATGCTTTCTGCGATATCTGCTTTCTTACTCTCAGTTTCTTCTTCGCCATATTTTTCTGTGTAATATTTCATAATGTCCTCTGTTAACTTTTCGATATTTTCATCTCTTATGGTTTTATCTGTTGCTTGCACATCTTTGTACATTCTTTCCTTAAAATTTTCTGTAATTTCCTCCATTACAGCTTGGTCTACGTCAAAAGATTTATATTCAAATTTTGGCTTTCCTATTTCATCTTTCATACTTTGAATAAAATTGCAGATCTTTTTAATTTCAACATGTGCTTGTTTAATAGATTCTAGCATTATATCATCTGGAATTTCATATGCCCCAGCTTCAATCATAGCAATTTTGTCCATTGTTCCAGCTACAGTTAAATTTAATAAACTTTTAGCCCTTTCATTTGAGTTCGGATTAATTACTATATTTCCATCTATATATCCTACGCTAACAGATCCTGTTGGTCCTCCAAATGGGATATCAGATATAGATAAAGCTGCCGAAGCACCAATCATAGCACATATTTCTGGTGAATTATCTTGGTCCACTGATAATACTAAGCAATTTACACATACATCATTTCTAAAATCTTTTGGAAATAGTGGCCTAATTGGTCTATCAATTACTCTTGATGTTAAAATAGCTTTTTCTGTAGGTTTTCCTTCTCTTTTTTGAAAGCTTCCTGGAATTTTTCCAACAGCATAAAGTCTTTCTTCATAATCTACAGATAGTGGAAAAAAGTCCACTCCTTCTTTTGGTTCTTTTGAAGCTGTTACATTAACAAGTACTGCAGTATCTCCGTATCTAACAAGTACACTACCATTAGCAAGTTCTGCCATTTTCCCAGTTTCTACCGTTAATGTTCTTCCTGCTAGCTCCATATTAAATGTTTTTAACATATATTCCTCCTATTCTTACCGGAATATTACTTGTGTTTGAAAGTAACCTCTATTAAAGCGATTTTTTCGCCTTAATACAAGCTACATTCTATTACAAATAATATTCCTATTAATTAATATTTCCTTATTTTTATGTATTATCATAAAAATATAAAGTTAAGAATTATCAGTTTAAGAAAAATTATCCATTTTTAAAAATATTACACTCTTAAACCTTAAAAAATGGGCAGAAATTGTCTTAATATCTGCCCTTTATCTCTAACTATTTTCTTAAGCCTAGTTTTTGTGCCACTTCTCTATAGCTATCTAAATCTGTTCTAGCTAGATAGTTAAGTAAGTTTCTTCTTTTTCCTACCATTTTTAAAAGTCCACGTCTAGAATGGTTATCTTTTGTGTGTACTTTTAAATGTTCTGTTAGTTCATTAATTCTTTCTGTTAAAAGAGCAATTTGAACTTCTGGAGATCCTGTATCTTTTTCATCTCTTCTATAATTTTGAATTATTTCTTGTTTTCTTTCCTTTGTCATAATTTTCCTCCTATATTTATAAAATTTGCCTTACACTGAGCAATAAGCTGGATTTCTTATAGCCAAGATTAAGGTACGTCTAATGCGACCATTACTATTTTACTACACTTTGGTAAAAAATGCAAGGATTTTTGTATAATTATCGCATCAAAATATTTTAAATCTTTATATTAAGTTTTGTAAAAGTTTCCATGCTTCTTCATCTAGCATTTTTCCATTTTCTATGCCTTCATATATTGTTGTCAATAATTGTATAATTTCATTTTCATTTTCATCTATTGGGTTATTTTTCAAGCATTCAATATATTGTTTGCCATTTTCTTTATATACATTTGAAATTTCCTCTACTTGTTTTTTAGCATCTGTCCCATTTCCTCGTATAATTTTAGCCACTAATTCAATGCAGTTTTCTAAAGACCTTCTTCTTGCTTTCATTTCTAATTCTGGTAAATTTTGATTTTTAAAAAATTCTACTACTTGCACATAAGCGTCTAAAGTATCATCAATTCTTTTCTGTTTTATTTCTTGTCTCATAATACTATTTTTTGTTTGCATATATCCGTGTAAAACTCGATTTGTAGAAACAATTTTATTGGCATTGTATAGCGCTTTGTATGTTGTGTATTCGTCTTCATGTAATTTGCCTAAAGGAAACCTTATTTTTTCGTACACTCTTCTTTTATATAGTTTGTTCCATACTACTACTTTTTTTACATAAGGACCTAACTTTACTCCATAAAGTAATTTTAATGCCTCTATATTGTTGGTTACCTCTTCCTCAATTTTTCTTTTTGCATTTTCTTCACTAATAAGTTGCTCTGATTTTTCTTTATTATCTATATCAATTCTTAAAAAATCACATTCTGCAATGTCTGCTTCATATTTTTTTAATAAATCATGTAATTCTTCATAAAATGATGGATAAATATAGTCATCACTGTCTAAAAAAGCTATGTATTCTCCTGTCACTCTTTCTAGCCCTTTATTTCTAGCATCTGCTAGTCCTCCATTTGATTTATGTATTACTTCAATTCTATTATCTATTTTAGCATACCTATCACATATTTCTCCTGTTGTATCTGTTGCTCCATCGTCAACTAATATTATTTGCAAATTCTTATATGTCTGATGAATTACACTTTCTAAACAATGTTCTATATATTTTTCCACATTGTAGGCTGGAATTACTATACTTATTTTTTCTTCTTCCATAAAAAACCTCCATTCAAGTATTTTTTATTCTAATAAAATTTTTTAATAATTATAATTCTTTTACATTTTTAAGATTTCTTCCTTTAATACTTTTATCATATCCTCTTGCTTTACTTTTTTTATAATCTCTCCTTTTTTAAATAGCAAACCTTCTTTTATTCCTCCTGCAATCCCTATGTCAGCATGTCGTGCTTCTCCAGGTCCATTAACTCCACATCCCATAACAGCCACTGTAATAGGTTTGTGAATAGTCTGTAAAAAATTCTCTATTTCTTGTGCAACTGGAATTAAATCATATTGTAACCTACCACAAGTTGGACAAGCAATTAAAACTGGTTCGTTTGAACACAAATTACAATCTTTTAAAATTTCTTTTGCCACTTTTATTTCTTCTACTGGGTTTGCTGAAAGAGAAACTCTCATAGTATCGCCTATACCTTGCCTCAATAAAACTCCCAGACCAATACTAGAACTTACAGTTCCACTAAAAGCAGTTCCAGCATGAGTGATTCCTAAATGTAAAGGATAAGAAAATGTTTTTGCTGCTTCCTCATAAGCTTCTATACATAAATCTAAATTAGAAGCTTTCAAAGAGATAGCGATATCTTGAAAATCTAGTTTTTCCAATATGTTTACATGAATTTTAGCACTTTCTACCATAGCTTTAGCAGTAGGTTTCCCATACTTAACAAGCAAGTCTTTTTGAATAGAACCACTATTTACTCCTATTCTTATCGGAATATTATTTGCTTTACATGCATCTACCACTTGTTTTACTCTATTTTCGTCTCCAATATTTCCCGGATTAATTCTAATTTTATCAACTCCACTTCTAATTGCCTCCAGTGCAATTCTGTAGTCAAAATGAATATCTGCCACTGTTGGAATATGAATTTGCTTTTTTATTTTTCCGATTGCTTTTGCATCTTCTTCATCTAAACAAGCAAAACGTACAATTTCACAACCAGCTTTTTCTAGTTCTAATACTTGTTTTACCGTGTTTTCTATATCTTTTGTTTTTGTATTCGTCATAGATTGTATAACTACTTTATTCTGTCCTCCGATTTGTACTCCATGAACAAAAATAGGTCTAGTATCTCTCCTATTTACCATATAATATTCTCCTTTTTGCTTTTTCTTTAGAATATATTATTGTTTTGATTTTGTCAATATATAAGTTTTTTATATAAACTTTATATGTACTTTTCTAATATATATATTTAAGTTGTTAAAGAAACGTAAATATTTGTTGACGCGAAAAATTGCTATGCAATTTTTCTGAGCATTGTTATTTTATTGTTGTATAAGAAAAATCGATTTTTCTTATACAACAATAAAAGGAGCCAGAATTTCTCTGTC
>CAWVME010000095.1:0-7975 GCA_963930325.1 Bacillota bacterium
GTTGTTTCAATTTCAGATATAGGAATAGCTCCTATTTTTTTCATCATATTTTCTGTATTTTCCATTGGAACATCATACCCCATTAACCATACAGGATTAACATTATAATATGAAGCAAGTGTTTCAATTATGGGAAGTTTTATTTTTTCTGTTTCACCATTTTCCCACCTTAACACAGTACTTTTGTGTACATCTACTTTTTTTCCTGCTTCTTCTAAGGTAATATGCCTTAATTCTCTAGCTTGTTTTAATCTAGCTCCTACTTTTTCAAAAATTATTTTATTCATAATTAATCTCCTAACAATAGATATTATAACATATTTTACAACTTTTGCAACATTATTTGTAAAAAATATAAAAAAAGTTGCAAAATGCTATTGACAAACAAAAAACTTTAGTGTATATTAAAGTTGCAAAACACAACAAGACAATGAGGAGGTGTAAAAATGGTAAATACACAAAAAATAAAAGGTAGAATAGTTGAAAAGGGAAAGACTATACAATCAATTGCACCTAAAATACCTTGTTCTCCATATACTTTAGGACAAAAAATAGCAAATGAAACTCCAATTAATTTAGATGAAGTAATAGTTCTTTGTGGAGAATTGGATATTACGGAACAAGAATTTTCTGAATTTTTTTTACAAAACAAGTTGCAAAACACAACAAGCAAAAACTAAACCACGACCTGATACAAAGAGAGGAGATGAGAAAATGGAAGATTTATTAAAGCAAATACTAGAAGAACAAAAAAAGACAAATGAATTATTAAAAACGCAAAATAAAGACCCAAACGAATTACTAACAATAAAACAGATACATGAAGAAACAGGTATAGGAACGAATATGATACAAAAAATGTTTAATGACCCAGAATTACCTGTACAAAAATATACAAGTCCGTTTAAAGTAACAAGACAAGCATTTAATAATTACATAAATGTAAAACATGATTATTTAAGAAGGGTAAAGGAGTGAAAAACAAATGAAAATGAGTAAAAAAGAAAGACAAGCATTTATCGAACGGAGTAAAGATAACATTAGCAAGTATAGCATTTATAGCATGTAGTATAGCTTACATAGTATATGCAGTATATGTTTATTGAGAAAGGAGGGATAAGATGTTACTAGCAATATTAATAGCATTAATAGTAATTCTAGCAATAATAACAGCAGTAAATAGTATGAAATTACAAGAACTAGAAGAAGAAAACTATAATGCAGAAAGAAGAGCAGTATTACATTTCAGAAAATTAAATAAGATAGAAAGCATTCTAAAAAATGCAGACATGCACAAAGAGAATTATTTTGTTACGTTAGACAAAATAAAAGAAGTTATTTCACGTTTGCGGTTGTGATAACTTCTAAATAAAACATATAAAAATATGCATTCTGTATTTATATTAACACAAATACAGAGAAAATGCAAGGGAAGAGGAGAAAATAATGGAAACATTAGAAGAGTTAGAACATCAATATTTTATGCTACAGATGCAAGACACTTGGGATAGCAGCGATTATAGATACGCAGATGAATTACAGAAAAAAATAAGAAAATTAAAGGAGGATCAAAATAATGATTAAAAAGCCATCAGAAATAATAAATGAAACAAATAAATATAGAGTATTAATAGCAGGACATCCTGGAATAGGAAAGACAACATTAGGATTATCAGCACCTAAACCATTACTAATAGATGTAGATTTTGGAATAAATAGAGTAATGGCAAGTGTAAGAAAAGATTATATACAGCCAGAGAGTTATGAACAATTATTAGAAGATTTAAAAGAAGATTTAAGCGATTATGAAACAATAGTAATAGATACAGGCGGAAAATTACTAGATTTAATGAAAGCTTATGTAATTAAAAATGATGTGAAAAATGCAAAAAAAGATGGAACTTTAAGCTTACAAGGATATGGAGCAGTAGGCAGAGAATTTACAAGATTTATGAATTATATATATTTTGAATTAAGAAAACATTGTGTAATTATATTTCACGCAGTAGAAGAAAAACAAGACGAAGAAACAAAATTAAGAATTTTAGTAGAAGGAAGTACAAAAAATACCGTATGGCAAAATGTTGAACTTGGTGGATTTATAGAGATGAGAGGTAATAAGAAAACAATAGGTTTTGACAATTGTGAAAGATACTTTGCTAAATCTAGCTTTGGAATAAAAGGAATTTACAACATTCCAGAATTAGATTCAAAAACTCCAAATGATTTCTTAACTAAACTATTTGAACAAGCTGATAAAAACATACAAGCAGAAAGTAAGATATTTGAGAAAGAAAGAGAAGAATATCAAGCAGTAATGGACAAGTACGTACCAGTTATTGAAAATATGACACCAGAAAATGTGCAAGAAGTATCAGACTTAATGCAAACAATAGAACATAAATTAACTAGCAAAAAAGAATTATCAGTAAGATTTTTAGAGAGGCTAAGAAGTTTAAACATGTATTGGAATAAAGAAACTAAACAGTATGAAGTAAAGAAAGAAACAACGACAGAAGAAGATATGGTTAACGAAATGCTAACTTTTATGAAGGTGGCTCAAGAAACTATAAAAGAATCTGATAAGCAATACAAGTTTACATGTCCTTTGTGTGGTGGCGAAGCAATAGGAGGAAAAGCAAGCATAAATAATCATATCCATGCAAAATGTAATAAATGCAATTTTAGCATTATGCAATAAAAGGAGGAATAGTTTATGGCTAAATATTATATAACTCCTACATTATTAAATAGTTGGCAATACAACATTAAGAATGGAACATTAGAAGATTTTATGAAGGTACTAAACAAAGAGGAATTTGAGCCTAATGAAAGTGTTTTAAAAGGATTTGAATATGAAAAATATATGCAAGAGAACTTTGAAGAAACATTAGGCGGATCATATCAAGTAAAAGTTAGTAAAGAACACGAAGATTATTTGCTATATGGCATTATAGATTGTTTAAAAGGCGGAATAATCTACGATTACAAATATACTAAAAATTATGAAGTAGGCAAGTTCTTTAACAATCATCAGACACTTATGTATTTAGAAATGGTTCCAGAAGCAAAGAAAATGGTTTATTTGATAACAAATAAGTTTGATAAAACAGAATATCCAGATTTGAACTTTAAAGATGTATCAAATGTTAAATACGAAGTCGGAGATATTTTTAGAGAAGAATATACAAAAGATATGTTTCCAGAAGCAATAGATAGTATATTGCATAAGTTTGAAGAATGGCTAAAGCAATACAACTTATTTGATTTATATACAGAAAAATGGAAATGCAAGTATTAGGAGGAAAAGTAAACTATGAACAAGGTAATTTTAATGGGAAGATTAACAAGAGACCCAGAAGTTAGATACACACAAACAAATAATACATTAGTAGCAAGCTTTAGTTTAGCGGTTAATAGAAAATTTATAAAACAAGGAGAAGAAAGACAAGCAGATTTTATTAATATTATAGCATGGAGCAAGTTAGGTGAATTTTGTAGTAAATACTTTAAAAAAGGACAACAAGTAGGAATCGTTGGTAGATTACAAACTAGGACTTATGATGACGCACAGGGTCAAAAAAGATATGTTACTGAAGTAATAGCAGAAGAAGCTTATTTTGCAGATAGCAAAAAAGAAGAAGCAAAAGTATTAGAAAACAATAAAGTAGAAGATGATCTATTTGAAATAACATATTCATCAGACCTTCCTTTCTAGCAAGGAGGCAATATGGATTTATATGAACAAATAATGAAATTTGTAAATGAATTAGATATATCTGTTAAGCATTTAAGAAAAAGTGGGACAGAATTAGCCGAAGCAGAACAAAAATATAAGATATGTTTAAGAGAAGAAGCACTAAAGCTAAGATCAGAAAAGAATATGCCAGTAACGTTAATAAATCAAATTATTTACGGAGTTCCAGAAGTGGCAAGTCTAAGATTTGATAGAGATGTAAAAGAAGCGGTTTATCAAGCTAATTTAGAGAGTATTAATAGTACTAAATTAAAGTTGAGAATACTTGAAAATCAACTAAATCGTGAATGGGGACAAGCAAAAAATGGCTAAATCTATTTTGCAAAACAAGAAAGAATGCTACATAACCAGAACCACATACAACTTACATAAACATCATGTGTTCGAAGGAATAGCAAACAGGAAGCTAAGTGAACAGGATGGTTTATGGTTGTGGTTAAGAGCAGACTGGCATAATTTAAGTAATTACGGAGTGCACTTTAATAAAAAACTAGATTTAAAGTTAAAGAAAATAGCACAACAAACATGGCAGGAACATTATAACAAAACAAAAGAAGATTTTATAAAAAGATATGGGAAAAATTATTTATAGGAGGAAAAGAAAATGAAAAAAGAAAAAGGAAATTGTTTATTAGGCGGATTTATATTAATTTTTGTAGGAGCAATAATTATACTATTTTTTATAGGATTATTAAGCTTAAGATTAGATTTTGCTGGAGGACAACATAGAATAACACCAACATCAATCGACACAGATATATGGGGAAATTATAAAGTCTATTTTAAAACATCAGAATATACACAAAACGCAAATGAAGATTATTACTACATAGATAAAAATAATACCGAATTAAAAGAACAAATGGAAGAATGTATTAAAAATGGAGATACAGTTATGGTTTATTATGATAAATGGGTAGGATTTAAAGGAATAACAGCTCCAGATACATCTCCAATAACAAAAATAGAAATATTAGAAGAAGATTAACAACAGAGGGCTAGGCAACAAACTTAGCCCTTAAATTTTACGAAAGGAGAAAGCGATGGCACAAAAAAGGATGTTTAATAACTCCGTAATTGGTAGTGATGACTTCTTAGAGATGCCAGATAGTTCCCAAAACTTATACTTTCACTTGTCTATGCGAGCAGATGATGATGGATTTGTAGATAACTGGAAATCAATTATAAGAATGACCGGGAAAAAAGATGATGACTTAAAAATACTAATTGCTAAGTCGTTTGTAATACCTTTTGATACTGGCATATTAGTAATAAGACATTGGAGATTAAACAACTATATACAAAATGACAGATATAAAGAAACGATATATAAAGACGAAAAGTCGCTATTGTCAGTTGATAGCAACAATGTATACAACCTGGATACAAACTGTATACGCAGTATAGATAAGAATAGATTAGATGAGAGAAGTATAGAAAAGAATAGTATATATGATATACGGCGGAAATGAACCAAAAGTCGAAATTTGGGAACAATGGGAAACGCAGTTTAATGAATTTTATAGCAAATATCCTAAAAAAGTAAAAAAGCAAGATGTAAAGAAATGGTTTAAAAAAAATAAACCAAGTAGTGAATTGTTTAGTTCTATGATGAATAGTTTGGAGCAATTTAGGGGAAGCAAGGATTGGTTGAAAGATAATGGTCAATATATTCCTTATCCTAGTACTTGGCTAAACCAAAGACGTTGGGAAGATGAAGATATACAAGAAAGCCAACCAATGTCAGCTTTACAAAGAGCTTGGAACAAGGAGGCAGGAAATGACTAGACAAGAAACGGTATTAATAATAACTTTATTAGCCGGAAATTATGAAAGCTTTGCTAAAAGAACACAGACAGACGAGCAAGTAAAAATAATATTAGATACTTGGTATAGTTGCTTAGAAGATTTAGATTATAAGCTAGTATTACAAGCAGTAAAGAAAACAATAATAGAAAGTCCATACCCTCCAACAATACATGACATACGAAAAAATGCTATAGAGCTAGTAAGTCCACCAGCACAGAGAAGTGGCATAGAGGCTTGGGAAGAAGCCTACAAAATGATTTGCAATGGATTGTATATGACACAAGAAGAATTTGATAGACATAGTCCAGAAGTGAAAAAGTTTTTTGGAAATGTAAGGCAAGTAAAAGAGTTAGCACAAACTGATGCACAGACAGTTAATACTGTTACAAAAGGTCAGTTCTTAAAACAATATGAAGTCATAACAGATAGAGAAAGACAACAGAAATTATTGCCACAAAACATACAAGATATGATAGGAAAATTAGCAGACAAAATGAGCATGAAACAAATAGAAAGTTAGGAGTAGCTATGAGTAATAAAAGAGCTAAAGAAAGACTAATACAGTTATACGGAGCAGAGTGTTTTATAGAGAAATTGCATTTAAGAAAAGATACAGAACCACGTAAATATACTAGCAAGGGACAGAGAAAACGCATGAAACAATTGACATACCATCATATTAAGGAGAAACGATATGGAGGAAAAGCAACAGTAGAAAATGGTGCAATACTAAGCGAAGAAAATCACGCTTGGTTCAACAAACAAAGTAAAGAAGCACAAAGACAAATGAATGAGTTGTTTCAAAGATATAAGAACTCTGTAGAGTGCAAAGTAGAGTTAGTAGATGAATTAGACACACGATTTAGTATAGCAAGTGCAATTATAGTGCCAGCTGAACTGGAAAAAGAACATTACAACAGAGCTAAAGAAAACAGAGCGTGGAAAAAGCAAGTAGAGGAGGAAAGATAGATGATAATAGTTAGTCAAGATAGAACAAAAATAACAGAAAAATTAGAATTGTCTGTAATAGGAAATGAAATTTATTTTGGATATGGAGTATTAGGTATTTATCAAACCCAAGAAAGAGCAAAGGAAGTACTAGAAGAAATAATAGAAAGATATACAAATTGTAACAATTTAGTATACGGACAACCTACAGGCGAGTGTAGTCCAAAATATGAAATGCCAAAGGAGTGATAACAAATGATAACACACGAAACTAGACAAATGAGTTTTAATGACATACAAGATAAAACAAAAATAAGATACATACAAATACTAAATAGACTAGACAAGCCTAAAACGGCCAAAGAGCTAGCAGTTGAACTGTTTGAACTAAGCTTTATACCTAGCACGGAAAGAAACTATACGGCACCAAGATTAACAGAATTAGAGAAAATGGGATATGTAAAGGCTATAGGTAAAAAGAAATGCAAGTATACAGGTAAGGCTGTAGCAGTATATGAGAGAACGCAGGCAGGATATGAAGCAGTAAATTATGAGCATATTTCAACTGTGGAAGGTACTAGTTTATGAAACAGATAGATAATAAAAAGCTATGTTATTACTGCCTGGGCTGTTGCAAGCTAGAATATGAAAACTTTAATGGTGTAATGAGATGTAAAGGCTTTATGGCAGGAGTAGATAACTGGCAAGAAAAATGGAAGGAGCAAATGAAAAATGGTAATAAAGATACCGTTAATGTGCAGAAGTAAAAAGAACAGTCAAAGCATAATATTAAATCCGAGAACACATAAACCAATGATAATACAAAGTAAATTATATAAACAATTCGAGCAAGAATGTGGTTATTACCTTCTAAAATACAAAAAGAATATAAGTACACCTGTTAACTTAAAATGTACGTTCTACGTCAAAGATAGACGTAAAAGAGACATAGTAAATTTACTAAATGCAATACAAGACATTTTAGTAAAATACGGTGTAATAGCAGATGATAATTACAACATAGTAAAGTCGGTAGACGGTTCAAGAATAATTTATGAAAAAGGCAGAGAAGAAACAATAATTGAAATAGAAAGCGAGGAAGAATAGTATGATAGTAGATATAATCTTTTTTATTGGCATATTTGTATATCTGATAGTAGGAGAGATATGCGATTATTTGAAAGAAAAAAATAGACACAAAGGAGCTGATATAGATGAGTGAAGCGGATAAGATGTTTATAAATAGTGGCTGGATAAAGATTATAAAAGAAGGAATAGAAGAATATATAGACAACGATAATAATTATATACAGTTTGATTTAGTTATAGAAAGATTTACTTGTAATTGTTATTTATCTGTGAAAGAACTACAAGCAATAAATATGAAAGTAAAGGAGCTACGGTTGGATATGATATTGATGTTAGTAATTCTAAATTATATAAATGACTGTAAGAAAATAG
>CAWVME010000096.1:0-7248 GCA_963930325.1 Bacillota bacterium
CAGATGAGTCAAAAGCTTTAAATGAAAGTAATGAACCATCAATTATTATATCTGCCAGTGGAATGTGTGAAGTAGGTAGGATTAAACACCACCTAAAACATAATTTATGGAACCCTAATAGTACTATTCTATTTGTAGGTTATCAAGCACCAGGAACACTGGGAAGAAATATTGTAGATGGAGCTAAAAAAGTAAGAATATTCGGAGAAGAAGTGGCAGTAAATGCAAGAATTGAATACATAGAAGGATATTCTGGACATGCAGACCAAGAATGGCTCATGAATTTTGTGTATTCATTTATTATGAAGCCAAAGCATATATTTTTAGTTCATGGAGAACCAAGTGGACAAATCGAACTAAAAAATAAAATTATGGAAGAGACTAATATTCCAGTAACCATACCAGAATTTGGAGATGTAATTTGTTTGGACACATTAAAACAAGTATCACAATTACAATTACCAACTAAGTATAAATATATTCGCTTAGAAGTAATCGAAAGATTAGAAACATTAAAAGAAGAAATCAATGATATGTCAGATATTGTAAGAGAAGGCTTAGCGTCTGAAGATATAAACGATGAAAAAATAGCAAGATTGAGTGAGAAAATAAAAGAACTAGAAAAACAAATCGTAGATATTATTGAAACATAAATAATAGTGCATTTGTATTTTTCTAGATGAATGAAAGAGAATTAAAATAGGAGAAGAAAATGGAAAAATATTTTAATGATGCAATTATTGGTAATAGAAATATTTTAGCAAGTTATACCCAAAAGGGAGAACTATTAAGACTTTTTTATCCAGATGCAGATAATAGACAATTTATAGATTTTTATTATACTGGAATTAAAGTAAACGATTCTGGACTTATTTATTTACACCAAGACATTAATAATATTTATGAACAACATTACATAGAAGATACAAATATTTTAGTTACAGAAATTATCAATAAATATTTTGAAATACAAATTGTACAAACAGACTTTGTTGATATAAAAGAAAATGCCATAATAAAAAGATATAAATTTGTAAATAGGAATAGCATTGATTTAGATGTAGATTTTTTAGTTCACAGCAAGCTTATATCTAGCGAAAATAACGATGTAAGCGGCTTTTTTAAAAGCAATGCTTTAATTCAATACGCACATGATTACAGTGTATGCACTTTTTCAAAAGATGATATATCGAGTTTTCAAATTAATGGAACTAAAGAAAATATTCTCACAGGAATTATTTATGGAAAAGACTATATTGGAATGTCTTCTGATTCAAGTATAAGCTATGAAATAGGAACTTTAAAACCAGGAGAAGAAAAAACATTAGAACTAATTATTTACATTAATGATAATAAACAAAGGAAAAATTTGATAGAAATAGAAAATGAGATTGAAAGATTAAAAAAAATCGACCTAGAAAAATGCTATCAAGCTACTAGAAAATACTGGAGAAAATTTGTAAAAACACATGAAAATGAAAATTTGAAAAATATAAATAGTAGATATTCTACAAAAATAGAACAAATTTATAAGAGAACTATTTTACTTTACCCTTTGCTTACCAATAGTGAAACAGGAGGAATATCAGCAGGTGTAGAGGTTGATGAGAAAAAAAGCAAATGTGGTAGATATTCTTATTGTTGGCCAAGAGATGCAATTTATATTACAGAAGCATTTGATAATTTAAAAATGGAAAAAGAGACGGAGAAATTCTATAAAAATTTTTGTAAAAATACACAAAGTAAGAATGGAATGTGGGAGCAAAGATTTTACACAGACGGAGCTTTAGCACCTTGCTGGGGATATCAAATTGATGAAACTGCTGCTGTTGTATATGGAGTATATAAACATTATGAAAAAATTAAGGACTTAAAGTTCTTAAAAGATAATTTAAAAATGTGTGAGAAAGCAGTAACTTTTCTAAAAAAATATGTAGAAGATATTTTTTTAGAAAAAAACAAATATCAACAAAGTTATGATTTATGGGAAGAAAATGAGGGAATACATGCATATTCTTTAGCCGCTATTTTTTGTAGTTTTGAATGCCTGATGAAAATACATGAAAAACTAGAACCAGAATTTGAGAACAATCGTATTAAATTAGAACAAATGCGAAAAGAAAAAGAAGAATTAGAAAAATATAGATTACAAATAAAAGAATATATTCTTGACAAGTTTTATGACAAGGAAAAAAAATGTTTTATTCGAAATAAAGATGGGAAAATGGATATAAGTCTATTGGGGCTTGTTACACCGTTTGAGATGTTTACTCCAAATGAGAAAAAAATAGAAAATACTATAGAAAAAATAAATCTAACATTGAGAACTTATACAGGAGGCTATTTACGATATGAAGGAGATACATATCGCAATGGAAATCCATGGGTAATTGCTAATTTATGGCTTGCGAACTACGCTATTGAAAAAGGGGACATTAAGCTTGCTAAACAAAATTTTGAATTTGTTGTGAGAACAGCTACAGAACATGGATTTTTGGGAGAACAAATCGATAATAAAACATTAAAGCCAAACTGGGTAATTGGTCTTGCTTGGTCTCATGCAATGTTTGTGAACATACTTGAAAAATTGCAGAACTATAATAAATAATTGATTTATATCAAAAATGAGTTTCTAAAAGTGCTATAGATAAAAAAGAAAAGATAGATATACATTAAAACAAAGAGAAAAATACTGTTAGGATAAACTTGATCTCTACACAAATAGATTGTGTTTATAACTAAAAATGGAGGAATGGATGTCAAAGGCAAAAACAGTTTTTGTTTGTAGTTCATGCGGATATGAATCTGCTAAATGGATGGGTAAATGTCCTGCATGCAATGAATGGAATACATTTTACGAAGAAAAATTAAGCAAAGAAACAGGGACAAATAAAACAAAAGAAAGAAAGAGTGTCAATCCAATTTCGTTAAATCAGGTTGAAAAAACTCAAACTCAGAGAAGTTCTACTGGGTTTGAAGAATTAGATAGAGTATTGGGTGGAGGAATTGTAAAAGGGTCACTTATTTTGCTAGGAGGAGAGCCAGGCATAGGAAAATCTACACTAATTTTACAAATTTGTAATAAAGTTAATGGAGAAGGGAAAGTTTTATATGTTTCTGGAGAAGAATCGGCAGAACAAATTAAAATACGAGCAGAAAGATTGGAAATTCATAATGAAGACATTTTATTTTTAGGAGAAACAGATATTGACATTATTGAAGAAAATATTATTAATTTAACTCCAAAATTAGTTATTATTGATTCTATACAAACAATGTATAGTGAAGAAATAACATCTGCTCCTGGAAGCGTTAGCCAAGTAAGAGAGATAACAGCTAAAATCATGAGAATTTGTAAAGAAAGAGCAATTACAACTATAATTATTGGGCATGTTACGAAAGATGGGAATATAGCTGGACCTAGAGTGCTAGAACATATGGTAGATACGGTTCTTTATTTAGAGGGAGAAAGATATTTTTCTTATCGAATTATTAGAGGAGTGAAAAATAGGTTTGGATCTACTAATGAAATTGGAATGTTTGAAATGCAAAACAAAGGAATGGTAGAAATTACAAACCCATCATCTATTTTATTATCCGAAAGACAAGAAGAAACACCACCAGGTTCTGTTATTGTAGCGAGTATTGAAGGGACAAGACCAATTTTAATAGAGCTACAATCATTAACAACGCCGAGCGTGTTTGGAATTCCGAGAAGAACCGCCAATGGTTTTGACTATAATCGTTTAACCTTACTTATTGCAGTATTAGAAAAAAGAGCTGGTATGTTGTTAGGAAATCAAGATGTATATCTAAATATTGTAGGAGGAATTCGAATTAATGAACCAGCTTTAGATTTAGGTGTAGTTTTATCAACTGCATCTAGCTATAAAAACAAAAGCATAAAAAATGATATAGTAGCTATCGGGGAAGTAGGATTAACAGGAGAAGTAAGGGCAGTAAACCTGATTGAAAAAAGGATTAAAGAGGTGGAAAAACTGGGATTTAAAACTTGTATTATTCCAGAAAGTAATAAAAAACTCTTGAAAGAAAAATTTAAATTAGATATAATAGGAGTGAATCATATTAGTGAGGCAATGAAATACTTACAAATCAAGTAGAAGCTAAATTGAAGGATGGGATAACACATGGAAAAAGAAGAGACTTTGATAGAAATGCTAAAAATTATAGCTCCTGGTACAGAATTGAGATTAGGATTAGAAAATATTTTAAAAACAAAAACAGGAGCTTTAATTGTAATAGGTGATACAAAAGAGGTACTTGATATTGTAGATGGTGGATTTTATATAAATGAAGAGTATTCTCCCTCCAAACTTTATGAACTTGCAAAAATGGATGGTGCTATTGTGCTCAGTTCAGACGGAAAACGAATTTTATATGCAAATACACAACTTATTCCATTACAAAGTATTGTTACAAAAGAAACAGGGACAAGACATAGAACCGCAGAGCGTGTAGCAAAACAAACAGGAAAGCTAGTAATTAGCATATCACAGAGAAGAAACATTATTACCATATTTAAAGAAAATATTCGCTATACTCTAGAAGAAACAACAAAAGTTCTAGGAAAAGCAAACCAGGCGTTACAAATACTAGAAAGATATAAAAAAGTATTTGATAGCAAACTAAATACTTTAAATGAATATGAATTTAATGATATTGTAACTTTAGACAATGTAATCACATGTATTCAAAGAGCAGAAATGGTTATGACGGTTGTAGAAGAAGTAAAACGTTTTATTTATGAATTAGGAGAAGATGGAAGACTAGTAAAAATGCAATTAGAAGAATTGATTGGAGATTTGGAAGCAGAAGAATTACTTATTATAAAAGATTACATTCCCACAGGAAAAAGAAGAGAAGCTTGTAAAATTTTAAACGAAATTCGAACATTAGAAAATACAGAAATTATGGGGACTCAAATTATAGCAAAATTATTGGGTTATGAAAATTTTGAAAAGTATGAAGAAATTGCAGTGTATCCAAAAGGATATAGGATATTAAATAAAATTCCTAAATTACCAAATAACATTGTTGATAATTTAGTGAAATCATTTAAATCCTTCCAACACATATTGCTTGCTAGTACAGAAGCTTTAGATAGTGTAGACGGAATTGGAGAAGTAAGAGCAAGATCAATTAAGCAATCTCTAAAAAGAATGCAAGAGCAATTTGTTTTTGATAATATTATGATATAACATACAAAAGAAAGAAAGGAGAAAAAATGAAAAGCAAAAACGGAATCACTCTTATAAGTTTAGTAATTACTATACTAATTATTTCCATTTTAGCTGGTGTTAGCATTAATCAAGGAATTAAAATAATGGAAAATGCAAGAATCAATGCTTTTGCTACACAACTACAAATCGTACAATACCGTGTTAATTATTTTTATGCGAAAGGAACGGTTGCTTATCAAGATTTTGGTGTAGAAATTGGAACTAGCAATGAATACTATAATCAAATGGTAACAGCAGTGCGAAGCATATATAGCCTATCAGAAGAACAGGCTAAAACAAAATTGCAAGAGTACAAATACTTTCCGAAAGAAGAACTAGAAAAAATAGGTGCAGAAGATGTAGAAATCCCTATTATTATAAACTTTACAACGAGAGATGTTATTGGAATAACAGGTGTAAAGAAAAATAATGTTATATGTTACCGACTAGAAGAACTTGGAGAAAGCTATAATGTAGAATATGTTGAGCCAGAAGCAACTGCACCAACTTTTAGTTTACGAAAAACAATTCAAGGCTTGAGCGGAACAATTTACATAGAGAACATCACCTATAATGGAAGTATCAAAAGAGGGAATATTTATTATGGAAGAGTTACTAATATACAATCAGATCCTGTAGAAGTAGAATATTGGCAAGAAATCAACTCACCAACAATTTTAATAGATAAATCTGGAATTTATGCAGTAAAAATTATAGACGCTCTAGGAAATGAAAACATAGAAATGATAGAAGTTACACTAGCAAATGCTCCTGAATTAAGTGATGGAATGTATCCAGTTGTATATGATACAAGTATACAAAAATGGAAAGTGGTTAGCAGCAGTAGTGGTGAATGGTATGACTACTCTAGTGATGAAAAGCGATGGGCAAATGTTATGCTAAATGACAATTTGGAACTAGAAGCAGACGGGGTAACAGTAAAAACGATGGGTAGCATGTTTGTTTGGGTACCAAGGTATGCTTACAGCATTACAAGTGGCTGGCACTCAAGCACAACAGGAACAATCGAAATTAAATTTTTACAAGGCACAACAGATATTCCAACTGACTATGAAGTAAATGTAACAGATACAAGAATAGATAGAAAGCCGATTATTAATACAGAAAATACAGCTATGACAAATTATGTTGTTCATCCTTGCTTCACAGACGGAACTAGTAATGATTTTGCAAATGGTGAATGGAACGCAGAACTTAGTGGAATATGGGTTGCTAAATTTGAAGCAAGTAGTGACAATCCTCAAGAAGGCTCAAACTTAGGAGGGGGAAATAGAACAGATTTACACATTAAAGTATTACCAAATGTGACTAGTTGGAGAGGAAATTCTGTTACTAATATATTTACAGTATGTAATAATATGTTAAAGGAAAATGCAAACTTTTATGGTATGACTAATGAAGTGTTAGATAGCCATATGATGAAAAATAGTGAATGGGGGGCAGTGGCGTATCTAGCTCAAAGCAATTATGGAAATAAACAAGGAAACGATTCGGAAAGTGGTATATGGAATAATATTTACCATAATGGAGATTCTTATGATACTACAAAAACTGGAGTAAGTGGATCTACTAGGGAAGGAAAAACCTCGAAAACAGAAATTACATCAGAATATTATGAATACAATACAACAAATGGAGTCAAGGCAAGTACTACTAGAAATGTATACGGAATTTATGATATGGTGGGAGGAGCTTATGAATATACAGCTTCATATGTAAATAACGAAAACATGAAAGAGCCTGTAGGAGAAACATCAAACAATAAATATGAATTAAATAAAGAATTGATAATATCTGCAAAAAAATACAAAAACATTTATAATGTAGGACAGAATGACGAAGAAGTATCAAACTATGAATCTGCAAGAGAAAAATTTGGTGATGCTATTTATGAAATATCAAAAGTTATAACTAATGCAGGACATGAAACATGGAATCAAGATATGAGCCAATTCCCAAATACTTATAATCCAGTATTTGTTCGAGG
>CAWVME010000097.1:0-2876 GCA_963930325.1 Bacillota bacterium
TTTTCTCTTGTAATTGTTGTATTTCAGTTACAATTTACTGTTTTCAAGTAACCTAGTAAAATTATGTTTTGAAAATTTATGTAGGAGCGCGCAGCGACCAAACGATCCATTTCTATGTCGAGTGCGAGTTGGAGAAACCGAGCACATAATATACTATTTTATTTGGTATATAATTTAGCTGATGGCTAATATTTTGAACTTTTTCCATACTTTCTTTGTGCTTATATGGTTTCGACCAGCAAGCGACAAATAAATTTGAAAAACATAATTTTACTTGGTGTAGAAAACATCTATAAAATTTTCAACATTACTGTCTGTACCAATCCTCAAAATCGTAGTACGCCGTATAATTATTAGGACTAATATTTCCCGTCACCCTAATGCTGTATACAACTTTGCTCTTTTTTCTGTATAAGCAAACATATGGCACTTCATCATCATATATTTCTATTATTCTATTGTATTTTTCTTTCAATAAATCTTTATCAGATATGTTTTTTACCTCATTTAAAATACTGGTTATTTCTTCGTTTTCGTAATTTGATATATTGCCTTCACCTAAGAAGTAGCTTAAGTCTGGGCTGTATCCATTATTTACTCCTGTTATAATCATATCGTAATTTTTATTTTCCAAATAATTTTTATATGACGAATTTGAAACTCTGTATAAAGACACATTTATTCCTATTTCTTCTAGCTGGTCTTCTATGAGCTCTGCTACCTTCACTCTAGTTTCGTTACTCCTGTCTACTACTAAGTTTAAATTAAGATATTGTGTTGTGTAATTCTCTGTCTTCCTCCAATAGCTGTATCTATACTCCCATCCAGCATCTTCTAGTACCTCTTTTGCCTTTTCTGCATTATAACTAGATTCACTTTCTTTATCATATAAATAACTTCCATAATCTATTGGAAATGACGATACATAATAATTATTGCTGAATACTGAGGAATTAATTTTATTTTTATCTATTGCATAATTTATTGCTTGTCTTACTTCTTTATTTTCTAATATTCTGTCTTCACAATTTAGACTAATAAAATCTAGCTCTCTGCCTTTATAATCTTTGGTAGCAAATCCTATTGTTCCAATATAATCATCTACATTGGTAATAGAAGTGCAAACTAAATCTATATTTCCGATTTTTAAGCTATTGTATGCATCACCCATTGTATCATAAAAATATATTGTAATTTTATCTATATTTCTTTCTACATTATCTGGATTTGCCCAGTTTTCATTTTGTACCAATTCCATGTTTTCTGCTGTTGCTGCTGAAACTTTATACATTCCAGTGGCATATGGAGCAATTCTTGATTTATAAAAATCCTCGTCTTTAAACTGCGAGCTTGATACTATTGGAAATATCAGGTTATATTCAAAGAATGGCTCTTCTTTTTTTAAATTAAATCTAATAGTGTTGCCATCTATTATTTCCACTGATTCTATATTTTCAACATTGTCAGAGTAAACAGACTCGCCCTCTTGTAGCTTTCCTACAGTAAATTTTACATCTTCACCTGTTACTGCATCTCCATTATCCCATTTCAAATTACCTTTGAGCTTCACTAAATACGTAGTTGCATCTGCTTTCGAGCATTCTTGTGCAAGTTTTAATTCTATTCCATAATCCTCTGTAATCTCTAGTAAAGGCTCATATAAAATAGTTGACAAACTTATAATATCTTTATTGTTAGTAACTAGTGGATTTATGTTATCAAAATTTGAAATTCCAATATTTAAAACAGATTCTTTGTCTTGAGTATTGCTCTGTGCTGTATTGCCTACATTATCCATATTTTGACTATTATCTTGGTAATTCATTTTATAAATAGCAAAAATAATTATTCCTATTGCAAATATAATAAATATGTATTTTATGATATTGGATTTCATATGCTCTCCTTACTTATCTAAAAATTATTGTATTATTACTATATAACATAAATAAGTTTTTTTCAACTACTTTTCATATTGATTTATAATTATAATAAGTCTTGTTTTATATACTAACAATATATAGTTGTAATTCTGTACCTCTTTTATATTTTAATCAAAACAAAAGGGACACAATTGTAGAAGTGCCCCTATATTCTTTTATTTAATTTCTTTTAATTTCATAAAATTTTTAATTATTTTCTAGATTCTACAATAAGCTTTATTCCTGTTCTATCTTCTCCTTCCACTTCAACTTCTGCAAATGCAGGTATGCATACAAGGTCAACACCTGCTGGTGCAACAAATCCTCTTGCTATTGCTACAGCCTTCACAGCTTGATTAAGTGCTCCTGCTCCTATTGCTTGCATTTCTGCTTTGTTAGATTCCTTTACCAAACCTGCAATAGCTCCTGCTACTGAATTTGGATTTGACTTTGATGAGATTTTTAAAATTTCCATTTTTGCCTCCTATATTTTTTTATTTGTTTTAATCAACAAATATATTTATATTACAATTTCTGGAAATTGTCTAGTGTTTTTTGGAAAAAACAGGTAAAACTCGTCGAGCTTTTTCGACAAATTGCGACATTTTATTGTTTATGCTATCTACATTTTTTTAATTCTATCTATTATCGACAAATCATGTTATCTGGTATGACTTGGCACCACTTTTTTGTGAAATACATAGATAAATTTAAATTTTTCCCTAAATTTCACTTGTCTAAAATTTTATTCTATAAACTCTTCTTGCCTTCATAGTTTCATCATCTAACTCGAATACGCATCCGTTAAAAATAGCTTCACCTTCTGCTAATTTATATCTTTCTGGAAGCGATGTCACAAATCTTTTTATCGAAGCTTTTACATCCATTCCTATAACGGAATTTTTGGGACCTGTCATTCCCACATCAGTTATATATGCAGTTCCGTTTTCTGTT
>CAWVME010000098.1:0-6834 GCA_963930325.1 Bacillota bacterium
TATGATAAAATGTTTTTAACCACAAAAACTTTATCTAAACGGAGGTATTTCCTATGAGAAATAGTATAACACAAAAAATGAAATATAAACAGAGTGTAATAAAATTTTCTTTTAAATATGGAGTAAGCAAAACAGCAATAAGATTTGATATTAACAGAAGAACCATATATAGATGGATAAAACAATATGATGGGACAATAGAAAGTTTAAGAGATAAAAGTCATAAGCCAAAGCATCATCCAAATGAGCATACATTAGAAGAAATTAAACTAATAAAAGATTACAAAAGAAATAATAAAGAAACAGGATTAGTAGTATTATGGGTGAAATTAAGAAGAGCAGGATATCAAAGGACAATACAAGGGTTGTACCACGTGATGAAAAAACTAGGAATATATGAAAAAGCACCAAGTAAAGCGAAGAAACCACAAGCACCAGAAGTACCGATAGCAAAGTATCCAGGAGAAAGAGTACAAATAGATGTAAAATATGTACCAAAAGAGTGTATGAGCAAAGAATTAAAAGAGGCAGGAGAAAGATATTATCAATATACAGCAATAGATGAATATACAAGAAAAAGATATACATATTTTACCAAAGAACATTCAACATATGAGTCAACAAAGTTTTTAGAAAAAGTGATAAAGTATTATGAATTTAAAATAAAATTGATACAAACAGATAATGGAAGTGAATTTACAAATAGATTATCATGGAGACCAACAGATAAGGAAAAAAAGACAATGTTTGAAAAAAGCTAGAAGAACTAGGAATAGAGTATAGTTTAATAAGACCACATACACCAACACAGAATGGGAAAGTGGAAAGAAGTCATAGAAAAGATCAAGAATATTTTTATCATAACAATATATTTATGAGTTTAGAAGATTTAAGAGAAAAAGGGAAAAGATGGAGAATAGAGTATAATAATTTCCCAATGAGACCACTAGGATGGCTAAGTCCAAATGAGAAATTAGCAGAATGTTTAATGTAAAGTAAAAACGCAGTTGTACATTAAGGTATTTCAAACTATATATTTTTAAATAAAGTGTGACATATCATTGACTAACATACATTTTACTATGTAGCAAAAAAACATCCATATTTACATTTTATGTATACTATGATATAATACAGAAAAACGAGAAAAATATGGAATGTGAGGAAACATTATGAGTAGAATGAAAACCTTTTTTATTTATTTACTATTATTTATTGCACTTTTTATATTTGTAAGTGTAATGTCATATTTATTTGTAAAGACTTCTTACCATGACCTCTACTCTTATGAAATTGCAACAGAATCACCAAAAGTAACTATTAAAGAGTCTAAAGCAACTTCAGCTAATGGATATATTATAGGAACAGTAAAAAATGATACAGGAAGTACAATTGAAAAAATCAACTTAAAAGTAGATTTTTATAGCAAAAGAGGAATTAATTTAGGAACAAAATATGTGAAAATTGAAAATTTTGAGCCAAATGAGACAAAAGAATTTAGAATTAACTATCAATTAAACAATGTTCAAAACTATGTGGTAGAAATGACCTATAATGATGTAATAGAAGCAGAAAGTGGAGATATTTTTACTACTAATGAAAAAATTATTTGGCTATTAGGAGGAATATTAGTCTGGTCACTAATTCCACCATTATTTTAGAATGAATAAAAAGGTAGCTTTTAGCTATCTTTTTTAAATCTATAGTTTGTGCTATACTATTGACTTTTGAACATTTTTTTGATAAAGTTTTACCATTATAGGAGGCGGAATTTATGAGTGAAAAAACAATGGAAAAGATTGTTAGTTTATGTAAGAATAGAGGATATGTTTACCAAGGCTCTGAAATATATGGAGGATTGTCAAATGCATGGGATTACGGTCCGCTAGGAGTGGAATTCAAAAACAATATAAAAAAGGCATGGATGAAAAAATTTGTACAAGAAAGCAAGTATAATGTTGGATTAGACTCTGCTATTTTAATGAATCCACAGGTATGGGTGGCTTCAGGACATGTAGGTGGATTTTCAGACCCGCTAATAGACTGCAAAGAATGTAAAACAAGACACAGAGCAGATAAACTTATTGAAGATTGGATGAAAGAACATGATTGCATAGAAGTTGTAGATGGTTGGTCAGATGAAAAAATGATTGATTATATGAGCAAAAATAGAATTGCTTGTCCAAACTGTGGAAAACAAAACTTCACAGAAATTAGAAAATTTAATTTAATGTTTAAAACTTTTCAAGGAGTAACAGAAGATACAAAATCAGAAATTTATTTAAGACCAGAAACTGCACAAGGAATTTTTATAAATTTTAAAAATGTATTAAGAACAACAAGAAGAAAATTACCATTAGGAATTGCACAAATTGGAAAATCTTTTAGAAATGAGATTACCCCAGGAAACTTTATTTTCAGAATTAGAGAGTTTGAACAAATGGAATTAGAATTTTTCTGTAAACCAGGTACAGATTTAGAATGGTTTAAATATTGGAAAGAATTTTGCAAAAATTGGTTAATATCTTTAGGAATGAAAGAAGAAAATATTCGTATGAGAGATCATGGAGAAAAAGAGCTATCCTTCTACAGTAAAGGAACTACGGATATTGAATTTTTATTTCCATTTGGATGGGGAGAACTATGGGGAATTGCAGACAGAACAGATTATGATTTAAAAAGACATATGGAATGTTCGAAAGAAGATTTTACGTATTTAGATGTAGAAACAAACGAAAAATTTGTGCCTTATTGTATAGAACCATCTTTAGGATGCGATAGAGTTTTACTTGCTTTTCTATGTAATGCCTATGAAGAAGAAAAAATAGGGGAAGACGATAGCAGAGTTGTTCTTAGATTACATCCAGCATTAGCACCATATAAGGCTGCTGTATTGCCACTATCTAAAAAGCTATCTGGAAAGGCAGAAGAAATATACCAAATGTTATCAAAAGACTATATGTGTGACTATGATGAAGCTGGAAGTATAGGAAAAAGATATAGAAGAGAAGATGAAATAGGAACACCTTATTGCATAACCATAGATTTCGAAACAGAAACAGATGGATGTGTAACAGTTCGTGACAGAGACACTATGGAACAAATAAGAATAAAAATAGAAGAATTACCAGAATATTTAGCTCAGAAAGTAAAGCTCTAATGTTATTACCATTTAGAAGATAGACTTTTAATAATTTATATGATACAATGACACATGTAAAACAATAGGAGGAGAGGACAAGCTATGTTATGGCAAATTATAATCATAGTGTTGATTATTCTTGCGATTGTATGTGACGAAGACGTTCGGCATATAGCAGTAGCTATTGGAATAATATACATTATCTTTGGAATAGTTGTACTGTTAGTTAAAATTACTGGCTGACCTCAAAAAAATACAGTAAGCAATTGCTTACTGTATTTTTTTAGACAAGGGGACGGAGCTTTTGTCTTAAGGAAATTAGCTATGGACTATTGTATAAATATGTGATATAAAAAGTATGGGGCAATTTTATATAGGAGATGATGTTTATGCCCCGTATTGCAAGAAGAGATATAGGAAGTAACTATACACATTTAATTGTACAAGGAATAAATAGAGAGTATATTTTTCAGAAACGAGAATGGAAAGAAGAATACATTAAAATACTAAAATCAAAAATAGAGAACATAGAGATTTTAGCATATTGTATAATGGACAATCATGCGCATTTTTTAATATATTATACGAAACAAGAAGAGCTATCGAAGTTAATGAGAAAAGTTAATACGACATACGCAATGAAGTATAATAAAATTAATAAAAGAAAAGGATTTGTATTTAGAGACAGATTTTTTTCACAACCAATATTAAATAAAATGCAATTATACAATTGTTTAGTATATATACATAAAAATCCAATAAGCGCAGGAATATGCTTTGATATGAGAGATTATTATTATTCAAGTTATAATGAATTTATAAAAACAAAAAGATTAATAACAAATAATAGTATAAAATTATTATTTGGAAGTGAATATAAATATATAGAGTAGTTTAATGCTATTCATAATGAACTACAAGAAATAGAAGATATAAAAGATGTAATAGATTATGAATATAATATAGAAGAAGTGATAGAAAAATATAAAAATGAAGTTAATGAAGAGTTAATAAAAGATGAAGAGAAATTCGGGAATATATTATTGGAAATAAGGCAAAGATATCAAATATCCTTAAGAGAGATGTCAAATATATTTGGTATTAACAAAGATAAATTAAATAAATATATACACAAAGTTATAGATAACGAGTAAAAGGTTAAGACAAAAGCTCCGTCCCTTTGTCTATTTTAAAAAATTTGCTTAAATAGATAAAAAATATTTGCAATTCACATGAAAGTAGTATATAATAACAACGTATTTTGAATAGTTTTCAAATAACAACAGTTTCTTTTAACTGTTAAACTAAAATATATAGGAGGTTTTTTTATGAGTGAAAAGTATGTATACCTTTTCAAAGAAGGTAATGCAAACATGCGTGAATTACTTGGCGGTAAAGGAGCAAACCTAGCAGAAATGACAAATTTAGGCTTACCAATTCCACAAGGATTTACAGTAACAACAGAAGCTTGTACAAAGTATTATGAAGATGGAGAAAAAATCAATGAATCTATTGAAAAAGAGATTTTCGCATCTTTAGCAAAATTAGAAGAAATTACAGGTAAAAAACTAGGAGACGAAACAAATCCATTACTTGTATCTGTAAGATCTGGAGCAAGAGCTTCTATGCCAGGAATGATGGATACTATATTAAATTTAGGATTAAATGATAAGGTATTAGTAGGAATTGCTGCTAAAAATGAAAGATTTGCCTATGACAGCTATAGAAGATTTATTCAAATGTTTAGTGATGTTGTTATGGAGATTCCAAAGCCTTTATTCGAAAAAGCAATTGATGAAATGAAAGAAGCAAGAGGAGTAAAACTTGACACAGAATTAACAGCAGCAGATTTAAAAGAGCTAGTTGAAACATTCAAAGCAATTTATAAAGAACAAAAAGGCGAAGATTTTCCACAAGATTCTAAAAAACAATTAATGGAAGCTGTAAAAGCTGTATTTAGAAGCTGGAATAATCCAAGAGCTATCACTTATAGAAGATTAAATGATATACCAGGAAGTTGGGGAACTGCTGTAAACGTACAACAAATGGTTTTCGGAAACATGGGAGATGACTGTGGAACAGGTGTTGCATTTACAAGAAACCCAGCTACAGGTGAAAACAAACTATTTGGTGAATACCTAATGAATGCACAAGGAGAAGATGTTGTTGCAGGAATTAGAACACCACAACCAATTGATACATTAAAAGAAACCAATAGACAAGCATATGAAGACTTTGTTACATATTCAAATAAATTGGAAAAATACTTTAAAGATATGCAAGACTTGGAATTTACTATTGAAAGTGGAAAATTATATATTCTTCAAACTAGAAATGGAAAAAGAACTGCTAATGCAGCATTAAAAATAGCTGTAGATATGGTAAATGAAGGAATGATAACAGAAAAAGAAGCAGTTTTAAGAGTTGAACCAAAGCAATTAGACCAATTATTACACCCTAATTTTGACCAAGCAGCTTTAAAAGCAGCAAAAGTAGTTGCAAAAGGTCTAGCAGCATCACCAGGAGCAGCTACTGGTAAAGTAGTATTTACAGCAGATAAAGCTGTTGAAATGCATAAAGCTGGAGAAAAAGATTTAGTATTAGTAAGACTAGAAACATCTCCAGAAGACATTGAAGGAATGGTAGTATGTAATGGTGTACTAACTGTTAGAGGAGGAATGACATCTCATGCTGCTGTTGTCGCTCGTGGTATGGGTACATGCTGTGTAGCTGGATGCGGAGACATTGTTGTAAACGAAGAAGAAAAATATTTTACATTCCCAGATGGAAGAAAAGTAAAAGAAGGAGAATATATTTCTTTAGATGGTTCTACAGGAAATGTATATGGAGAAAGAATTGAGACTGTAGATGCAACTGTTTCTGGAAATTTTGCAAAATTAATGGGTTGGGCTGATGAATATAGACAATTAAAAGTAAGAACAAATGCAGATACTCCAATAGATGCAAAGCATGCATATGATTTTGGAGCAGAAGGAATTGGATTATGTAGAACAGAGCATATGTTTTTTGCACCAGATAGAATAGCAGCTATTCGCGAAATGATTGTTTCAAAAACACCAGAACAAAGAGCAAAAGCATTGGCAAAAATTTTACCAATGCAAAGAGGCGATTTTGAAGGACTTTATAGAGAAATGAAAGGATATCCAGTAACAATTCGTTTCTTAGATCCTCCTTTACATGAATTCGTTCCACACGAAGATGAAGACATAAAAGCATTAGCTCAAGAAATGGGATTAACTTTTGAAGAGTTAAAAAATATTGTAGATGGATTACATGAATTTAACCCAATGATGGGACATCGTGGATGCCGTTTAGCTGTAACATACCCTGAAATTGCAGAAATGCAAACGAGAGCTGTTATAGAAGCTGCTATCAACGTAAACAAAGAAGGAATGAATGTTATTCCAGAAATTATGATTCCACTTGTTGGAGAAGTAAAAGAATTAAAATATGTAAAAGATATTGTTTGCAAAACAGCTGATAGCATTATAGCTGAAGCAGGAGTAGACTTAAAATATCATGTGGGTACTATGATAGAAATACCAAGAGCTGCTTTAACAGCCGATGAAATTGCAAAGGAAGCAGAATTCTTCTCATTTGGAACAAATGACTTAACACAAATGACATTCGGATTTAGCCGTGATGATGCAGGAAAATTCTTAGGAGATTAC
>CAWVME010000099.1:0-2502 GCA_963930325.1 Bacillota bacterium
AAACTATCAACATTTATCTAAGCACAGATTATAGCAATATTGTAGTTACAGGAGAGCAAGAAACTAATAGTGGAGAAAGAGAAATTGTTATTAAAGTAAAAGGTGGTATTCCTAATGGAATAAGTGGAGGGCATTATGGGATAGATACAAAAATAGATATTGATGAGAATACTGAAAACATATATATAGAAGGTGCACTTGGAAAGAGAAAACTAATTTGGAGTAAAAATATGGATGTTATGGGAAAAGAAAAGTGGGAAAAATGGTATATTGAGGAATATATTCCTCAACAATTAGAAGGAACACAAGGAATATATTATAAAGATATAAATGGAAATACACAATGGATTGCAACACCAGAATGGGAACTTATCTATAATGAAATTTTCAAAAAGGAACAGTAGAATCTTATATTTAATTAGAAAAATTATTTTATACAATTTTATATTGGTATGGATTACTAAAAACAAAGAATAATTAAAACAGAAAAGTAAGTAATTTTATGTATTAACTAATACGAAGTTACTTACTTTTTTTAATAAGAAAAGGTAATATTATATCTTTATTTAGAAACAACGAAAGTGTAAAAGGAAAGAAAAGTTTAGTAATTTATTTTTCAAAAATAAATAAAAATTATACTGTTTACAAAAGCTATTTATATTTAAAATTTTAAGTAAAAACAGAAAAAATAAAAAATGTAAGTTGTTCATATAAGCTAATAGTATCTAAAAAGAAACTGGGTTACAAAAAAGTGCCTACTTAACAAGAAAATTAAAAGATAGTATAATTTATTATAACAGGGGAGAGATGTATCTTGGAAAGGGTAAAAGATAAAAATGTAGTTTTATTAGAGCTTGGTGTTGGATTTAATACTCCTACTATTATTAGATTTCCATTTGAACAAATGACATATCAAAACCCTAATTGGAATTTAATAAGATTTAATAAAGACGATTGTAGACCATTATTTAATATACAAAACAGAATAATAACAGTTAGAGATGATATAACTAAAAGTTTTTATCAAATTTTAAATGAGAAAGAAAGCAATAAATAAAAAATATTTACAAGTGTATATTGATATAATATAATTAAAAAGGCGTTTAGAAAATTAAAATTTGAATAAATAGGTTGGGGGATAAATTATGAGCTTTTTAGGAAATATAGTGTGGTTTATCTTTGGAGGATTTCTTAGTGGTTTTTCTTGGATTCTATCAGGAATTATATGGTGCATAACTATTGTTGGAATTCCTTATGGAAAACAATGCTTTAAGTTTGCAAAATTATCTTTTGCACCATTTGGCAAAGAGATACAATATGGTGGAGGTGTTCCATCAATTATTGCTAATGTAATATGGACTATTTTCTTTGGTATACCTATGGCATTAGAAAACTTACTTCTAGGTTGTTTATGGTGTATAACTATAGTCGGAATTCCATTTGGACTTCAATTTTTTAAAATTGCAAAATTAGCTTTAGCACCATTTGGAGCACAAGTAATATAATTTCAAATTTTAGAACAAAATAAATAAGTATATGTATAAACAATTTATTTGAAAGGAAGAAAATAAAAAATGACTGAAAAGGAAAAAATGCTAAAAGGAGAGATATACGATGCTAATTACAATAAAGAATTATTTGACATGAGAATAAAAGCTAAAGAATTATGTTTTGAATATAATAATTTAAAGCCAAATAATATGGAAGAAAAAAAGAAGGTTCTTAAAAAATTATTCCAAAAACCAATAGAACAATGCACAATAGAACCTAATTTTTACTGCGATTATGGTTTTAATATTGAATTGGGAAAGAATTTTTATGCTAATCATAATCTAGTAATATTAGATGCTAATAAAGTAAAATTTGGAGATAATGTATTTATTGGACCTAATTGTGGATTTTATACTTCAGGACATCCTTTAGACTATGAAACCAGAAATAAAGGATTAGAGTATGCTAAACCTATAACTGTAGGTAACAATGTATGGATTGGTGGAAATGTATGCATTATGCCAGGAGTTTGCATTGGAAATAATGTTGTAATAGGAGGAGGAAGTGTTGTTACAAAAAATATTCCATCAAACGTAGTTGCGGTTGGAAATCCTTGTAAAGTTTTGAAAACAATAGATAAGGAATAAAATAACAACACATTCCACTATGCCAATATTGCGAATGTGTTGTTATAACTATTTTTAACTTCCTTTGAAGCACAGGACTTTGACTCTGTCATAAGTTCTAACCACCTATGAATTATGACGTACCATCATAACTCGTGGGCTCTGCGAGGCAATAAATTTTTTCACACCATCCTTTCGTTTGGATGATTTTAATATTGTTTTTAGACAACAAAAAAATCAACCAGATTTTTTCTGATTGATTTCTGTATCAATTCGGTTCAATTTAGTTTGAACAGAAACGTCGTTGGTGGGCAGGGATGGATTCGAACCATCGTACTCAAATGAGAACAGATTTACAGTCTGCCGCCTTTAGCCACTCGGCCAC
>CAWVME010000100.1:0-2781 GCA_963930325.1 Bacillota bacterium
CTGGGCAAATAGAATAGATAAATATTTATTATCAGATGATAGAGATGTATTAAAAGATGCAGGTAAAATATCTCACGAAATTGCAAAGGAAAAAGCGTTAGCAGAATTTGAAAAGTACAGAGTTATACAAGATAAATTATACAAATCTGATTTTGATAAATTAATAGAAAGTAGTGAAAATTAGTATATCAAAATAAAGAAAGAATTATTGATGACGATTTCGCTGAGGTTAGCAAAATCGTTCAAACAAAATTTAATAGGAAATATTAAGAGAAAGTATCAGTAGAAAAACAAAAACTCTGATACTTTATTCTTTTTTAAAAATATGGTAAAATAAAAGTAGATGTAAAAGTATAGAAGTTTGAAAGTGAGAAAAATGATGGGAGAAAAGATAGAATTTTATGGAGAACAATTATCTATATTAGCTATAGCAAAAAGGATAGGAATTTCAAGAGAGACATTAAATAAGCATTATATGAGTACAGGTAATATATATGAAGCTGAAAAGATATGTAAAAAAATAATAGAAGATAAACAAGCATCATTAATTGATTATAATGGTGAAAAACTAGCAATACAGACTATTGCTAAAAGAGTAGGAATAAAAGATGCTAAAACTTTAAAAAAATATTATAAGCAAACAGGAGATATATATAGGGCTATTGAAAAATGTAATGAATCAAAGATTGAATATCATGGAGAACAATTAACTTTAGATGCAATTGCGAAAAAAGAGGGACTAAAAAGGGATACATTAGAAAGATATTATAATAATATAGGAAACATATATGAAGCGGTAGAAGTTTGTTTAGAGAATAAGAAAAAAGCAGAAAATGCAAAAGTTACATATAAAGGAGAAAAAAGAACAATCACATCTATTGCAAGAGAGTTAGGAATTGATAAAAGTACATTGAGGAAATATTATGAAAAGGTAGGAGATATCGAACAAGCAATAGAATTGCATAATAGAAATCAGCAAGAAACATAAGATTCTAAAATAGAGTACAAGGGAGAACACAAATTTTTAAAAGCAATTGCTAGAGAAGAAGATATAGCAGAAACAACATTAACAAGATATTTCCAAAAATATGGCAATATAGATAAAGCAGTATTTATGGCAAAAATTCAAAGACAGAAAAGTAGGCAAGTTAAAATAAAAGATGGAGATGTGAATTTATATGATTTATCTATTATTTTAGGAATTAAGTATTCAAAATTAATTAATTCTTTAAATAGTGGAATGTCTATTGAAGAAATCAAAGAACAAAATCAAAACAGTGATAAAAGGCGAAAGCTAAAACAAGAATATACTATATTATCAAATGGACAAACATTATTAGAATATTGTGTAGAAAATGGGTTGAATTATGCTTTTATTTATAGATCTATTAATACTTATGGGAAAACAATAGAAGAAGCGGTTCAACAATATAAAGAGAATGGCTCTAATATGCCGAGTAATTGGATATTTGAAAAATACGGCTTACTATTAAGACATTTAATGACAAGTAACAGTATAGATATACAAAGAGTTGTAGATTATATGAGAAAAGAACAAATATCAATGAGTGAAGCGATTGAAAAATATATAATAAGGAGAAATTCGAAGGATGGAAAACTTGATGCAGACTGGATGCAAGAAGTATACGGAGTATTAACTGACGGAAATATGTCAGACGAATATGAAGAATTTAAAAAGACATTTTATATAGATGAAACAGAAGAAGAGTGTATTATTAAAAGTCAGAGAGAAATTCAAACTTTAGAAAGAAAACTTTTATTATTTGAAATTGCAGAAGCAATTAGAGAAAATGTTTTTTCAGACGAAGAAGTAGCAGAATTATTACAAATTTATGAAGTACAACCAGATGAAATAGAAACAATTTTCTTGGATTTATACAGTAAATTCCAAAATGGAAAAATGTTAGGAGAAGAACAACCACAGATGAAAAGGAGAAGTCTTTTGAATGAAATAACTAGAAAATGGTATTATTTAGGACAGAAAGAAAGAGAAAATATATTAACAGACAACGAAGTTACAGATGAAGAAAAGAAAATAATAATTGATTTGTCTAACAAAATAGTAAAACATAAAAATATGCTAAAAGTAGAAGAAAAAGATAAAATGGTTGGAGGAAATTAATCAATGGATAATAAAGAATTGGAAAATGAAATAGTTAAAATAAAAGAAAGAAATAAAAAAGTTGAATTGGATAAAGCATGGGAAACAAGTTGGACCAGAAAGATGTGTATTGGAATATTAACTTATATAGTTGTAGTTCTATATTCACATTTAATAAATAGAATTAGTAATATATGGTTAAGTTCGTTAGTTCCAGTAATAGGATTTATCTTATCAACATTTTCTTTAAAATTAGTAAGAAATGTTTGGGAAAAGAATAAAAAATAGTATTATAGCAGTTATTTAATATAAAAGAATAACTGCTATAATTTTGTAAGATAAATTTAAGTAAATGTTCGAAAAAACCAAATAATAATACTAAAAGGCAGGAAAGAGATACAGAATGTATCTCCTAAACACATAGAAAAACAAGTTTTCTAAACCTCTGTAAAAGTTAAAATAATACAGAGAAAGCATAGAACAACAAAAATGTGATAAAACACTTGATATAACTAAGCTAAGGCAGAAAGCAAATAATAGAATTATAAATTAAATACATTGTTAGTATTGCCAAATACATTAAATGTATTAAACATACACATAGTGTATTTTATAAATTATATAAAATTATTATTTATGTTCAAAATATAAATTTCAAA
>CAWVME010000101.1:0-10280 GCA_963930325.1 Bacillota bacterium
AAAAAAATAAAAATAAAAAATTTTCAAAAAAAGCTTGCAAAATAAAATAATATGTATTACACTTTAACTAAAGTGGAGCAAAGTGGTGGAAAGTGGAATGAGAGTGCAAGGAGGTGAAACGAAGTGTTAATTGGTGAATATGAGCATTCTGTAGATGTTAAGGGCAGATTAATTATGCCTTCAAAATTAAGAGAAGACATTGGAGAAAAGTTTGTAGTAACCAAAGGTTTGGATGGATGTCTATTCGTATTTTCTTTAAAAGAATGGGAAATATTCCAAGAAAAACTAAGAGCACTTCCAGTTTCAAATAAGAATGCCAGAGATTTTTCAAGATTCTTTCTAGCAGGAGCTATTGAGTGTGAAATTGATAAACAAGGACGATTTCTTATTACAAGTAATTTAAGAGAATTTGCTTCATTAGATAAAGATGTTGTTATTATTGGTGTAACGACAAGATTAGAAATATGGAACAGAGATAAGTGGAAAAATTATAACAGTGATGAAAATATTTCGGCAGAAGCAATTGCAGAAAATATGTCTATGCTTGGTATATAACTTGAAAAAGTTTATATAAGAACAAAAGAAAAGAAAAATACAAAAGAAATCTAAACAAGAAATACAAAAGAATTTAATAAACAAAAGATTTATGATTTAAAATTCATACAAAAGAAAAGCAAAAGATACAAAAGATAAAATTAGCTAAAGAAAAAATATAAAAAAACAAAAGCTAAAATATTAGTTTAAACAAAAGAAAAGGGGAAGAAACGAAAGCAAAATAAGGGCGTATTTTTATACGCCTGAAAGTGTTTTCAAAAGAAAAAAGAATAAAAAACAAATGTTATACCAACACACAAAAGAAAGCCATACAAAAGAAATAAATCAAAGGTATAACAGTTGGTAATGCTTTACCAACTGTTTTGCTTTAAATAAAAAGGAGAATTGTATGGAATTTAAACATACGCCAGTTTTATTAAAAGAATGCATAGAAGGACTAAATATAAAGCCAGATGGAATCTATGTAGATGGAACATTAGGAGGAGCTGGTCATAGCATAGAAATTTTAAAGCACTTATCATCAAATGGAAAACTTATTGGAATTGATAGAGATGAAGAAGCTTTAAAATTTGCAAAAGAAAAATTAAAAAAATTTAAAAATGTAATTTATATTCATGATAATCATGATAACATACAAGAAATCTTGCAGAAAGAGCAAATTGAAGGCGTAGATGGAATTTTATTAGATTTAGGAGTTTCTTCATATCAGCTAGACGAAGAAAAAAGAGGATTTAGCTACATGAAAGATAGCCCTTTAGATATGCGAATGAATATAAAGCAAGAGTTAACTGCCCAAAAGGTGATAAACACATATAAGGAAGAAGATTTAGTTAGAATTCTACAAGAATATGGTGAAGAAAAATTTGCCAAAAGAATTGTAAGAAACATAGTAAAACAAAGAAAAGTAAAGGAAATAGAAACAACACAAGAACTTGTAAATATAATTGAAAAATCGATTCCATATAAAGGAGAGGGACACCCAGCTAAAAGAACGTTCCAAGCAATTCGAATTGAAGTTAATAATGAAATAAAGCCACTTTATGATACAGCCATAAACTCTATTAAAGCGCTAAATCACAAAGGAAGATTGTGCATTATTACATTTCATTCTTTAGAAGATAGAGCTGTAAAAATGGCATACCATGATTGCTTAGGAATTTGTAAATGTCCAAAAGACTTACCATATTGTGTATGTGGAGCAAAAAAAGAAGGTAAACTAATAAATAAAAAACCAATTTTACCGACTGAAGAAGAAATGAAAAAAAATAGCAGGAGTAAAAGTGCAAAGCTAAGAATATTTGAGAAAATTTAAAAAGGAAGGAGGAAGCTATAATTTATGGCGGTATATAATCGATATCAATACGAAACTAGTCCAAGAAAGCTAGAACCAACATATGCGCCACCAAAAAGAAAAAGAAGTACGAATACAAGAAATTCAGAAAAGCAAAAAGAACAGCAAAAAACAAAATTAAAAACAAAGAAGAATATCAAATTAAAACTAGTATTTTATTTATTGATAGGATTTGCTATACTTTTTACCATAAGTTATAGAAATTCTAGAATCAACGAAGAATTTTCAGAAGTAAAATCCATGCAGGAAGAATTAGCTCAACTAGAAAAAGAGAATGAACAATTAAACATAAACATACAAAACGATTTAAACTTAAGTCAAATAGAAAAATCAGCCAAAGAATTGCTAGGAATGCAAAAATTAACAAGTAAACAAACTGTAAATGTTAATCTTTCTAAAAAAGACTACGTAGAAGCAAGTAGTGAAGAAGTTATTATAGAAGAAAATAGCAATTGGTTAACGAGCATAATGAATACAATTAAGAATATATTTTAAAGAAGATATGTATAGAAAAATATATATCTTCTTTTATTTTTAAGGAGGAAATATTATGCAAGTTACGAACATTGCTAGAAAAAGAAGAATGAAAAATATGCTTTTAGTATTCATGATTATATTTACTGCATTAAGTACAAGAGTAGGCTTTATTCAGTTTGTACAAGGTTCAGAATTAGAGGCCAAAGCTTATGTACAACAAACTTTAAATCGAGCTATTAACCCTAAAAGAGGTACAATTTATGATGCAACTGGTAAAAATATATTAGCAGTGAGCAGCACAGTAGAAACTGTAAGCGTAAATCCGACGAACATTGCTAAAGAGGATAAAGAAAAAGTGGCTACAGCTCTTTGCCAAATTTTCGATTTAGATTATGAAACGGTTCTTAAAAAAGTATCAAAAAGAAGTTCATTAGAAACTATTGTAAAAAAGCAAGATAAAGAAAAAACAGATGAATTACGAATTTGGATGAAAGAAAACAATATAGAAACAGGAATTAATATTGATGAAGATACAAAAAGATATTATCCATACAGTAATCTGGCTTCTCATGTGCTTGGATTTTGTGGGAGTGATAATCAAGGGCTAGATGGAATAGAGGCTGTATTTGATGAAACATTAAAAGGGGAAAAGGGAAGTATAACTAAAATTACAGATGCTAAGGGAGGGGAAATTAAAGATGAAGGAGAAAATTATACTTCTGCTGTAGATGGAAAAGATTTAGTTCTATCGATTGATATGACTGTACAATCAATTGCAGAAAAATATTTAAAACAAGCTTGTATTGACAATGTATGCACAGATGGTGGAAATGTAGTCATTATGAATCCCAAAACGGGCGACATCTTAGCCATGGCAACTTATCCAGATTATGATTTGAACGAACCATTTGAACCAAATACTGAAGAGTTAAAAAGTGCTTGGGAAGGGCTATCGAGCCAAGAAAAGAATACAGCTTTGCAACAAATGTGGAGGAATAAAGCAATTGCCGATACTTATGAGCCGGGTTCTACTTTCAAATTAGTTACAGCTTCAGTAGCACTAGAAGAGGGAATTACTACAACAGACAAAGAAGGAGAATTTGCTTGTACAGGAGGAATTGAAATAGCAGGAGTTAGAATTAGGTGTTGGAGATATTATAGACCACATGGTTCAGAGAGTTTAAGACAGGCATTAATGAATTCATGCAATCCAATTTTTATAGGTTTGGGACAAAAATTAGGTGTAGAAACATATTACAATTATTTGGAAAAGTTCGGATTATTGTCAAAAACGGGAGTGGACTTACCAGGAGAAGCAGGAAGCATATTTATTGATGAAAAAAAAGCAGGGCCTATTGAACTTGCTACAATCTCATTTGGGCAAAGATTTAAAATTACCCCATTGCAATTAGTAAGAGCAGTAAGTGCTATTGCAAATGGTGGAGAATTAGTAAAGCCAAGAATTATAAAGCAAATTATAGATAGTACAACAGGAGAGATAGAAGAAATACCTGTTGAAAAATTAGGTAGAGTAATTAAAGAAGAAACTTCTAAGTCTGTACTTAGTATGATGGAATCTGTAGTACAAGAAGGAACGGGGAAAAATGCAAGTGTAAAAGGATATTCTATTGGTGGAAAAACAGGGACATCAGAAGACGGAGTAAATACTAACAAATATGTTGCCTCTTTTATGGGGGTTGCACCAATTGACGACCTAGAAGTAGTTATGCTAGTTACACTATATAATCCAACAGGAGAAGGGGGACACCAAGGAGGTGGTGTTGCTGCACCAGTTGGCGGGCAGATTTTATCTGAAGTATTGCCATATTTAGAAGTAAATAAAAAACTAGAGGAAGAAGAACAACAGATAAGTGTAGAAGTACCAGATGTGAGAGACAAAACAATTAAAGAGGCAATCAAAATTCTAAAAGAAAATGGTTTAGATATTAACATAAATATTGATGGAGAATTTGACCAAGAAAAAACAATTGTAACAGAACAATTACCAAAACCTGGGATACAAATTAATAGTGGAACAAAAGTAGAAGTATATGGAAAGCAATCTTAAAATGTTAAAAAACTATATACAAAATAAAAAAATAATTATATAATACAATAGAAAAAAAGACTTAACTAAAAATAATGCAAAGAAAGGAATGGGCTTATGGACTTAAAAAAAGTATTAGCAGATATAGATAATGTAAAAGCAAAGGGAAACTTAGATGTAAACATACAAAGCATAGAAAGTGATTCGAGAAAAGTAAAAGAAGGATGCATGTTTGTTGCTATTAAAGGTTTTGAAGTAGATGGACACGACTATGTAAACAAAGCAATTGAAATGGGTGCAAATGTTGTTATGGTTCAATCAGATTCAAACTTAAAACAATTCATGCTAAATAGTAATGTAACTTTAGTAGTTGTTCCAGATACGAGATTAGCATTAGCAATAGCTTCCTGTAATTTTTATGGAAATCCTTCTAGAAAATTTAAATTAATTGGAATTACAGGAACAAAGGGAAAAACTACAACTAGCTATATGCTAAAAGCTATTTTAGAAAAACAAGACCATAAAGTTGGTTTAATAGGCACTATTGCGAATTATATTGGAGAAAAAAAATTAGGAGACAGCGAAAGAACTACACCAGAAAGTACAGAACTTCAAAAGATGTTTGCACAAATGATAGAAGAAGGTGTAGATACAGTTATTATGGAAGTGTCATCTCAAAGCATCAAATTGAACCGAATTGCTGGATGTGACTTTGACATAGGTGTATTTACCAATTTTTCAAAGGACCATATTAGTGAAAAAGAACATCCAGATATGGAAGACTATTTTAATTCTAAATTAAAACTATTTAATATGTGCAGATATGGATATATTAATGCAGATGATTTATATGTTGCAAAAGTGAAGAAACTAGCAACTAATTGCGATATCCACACATACGGTATTGATAACAGTTGTGATTTACTAGCTAAAGATTTGACTGTTATGAACACAGGTTCTGATTTTAAAGTCAAATTGGGAGATAGAAATCAAAGAGTAAAAGTTGGTATTCCTGGAAGATTTAGTGTATATAATGCACTAGCTGCAATTTCTGTAGCCTTGAAAATGGGAATTAAACCAGAAAACATTATTGAAGCATTAGCCGAAGTAAAAGTGCCAGGAAGAAGTGAACTAGTTCCAAATGCAAAAAATTTAGCAATTATGATAGACTATGCACATTCACCAGAAAGCTTAGAAAATATTTTGAAAGCGGTAAAATCATATACAACCGGAAGAGTTATTTGTGTATTTGGATGTGGTGGAGATAGAGATAAAACTAAAAGACCGTTGATGGGAGAAATTGCTGGAAACATTGCAAATTTCACAATTATTACAACAGACAATCCAAGAACAGAAAAACCAAGTGAAATTATAAATGAAATTGAAGTTGGAATGAAAAAGACAAACGGAAAATATATATGTATAGAAGATAGAACACAAGCAATTAAGTATGCTATTCAAATGGCAAATAAAAAAGATATGATTGTATTAGCCGGAAAAGGGCATGAACCATATCAAGAAATTGGCGCAAAAAAATATCCATTTGATGAAAGAAAAATTGTGAATGAGATTATAAACACAAAATAAGAAACCAAGTTAGGAGGAAACAAATTGGACTTTCAAATTAAAGTATTGTTATTATCATTTGCTATTACAATAGCAATAGCAATATGTGTAATACCAATACTTAGAAGGTTAAAGATTGGGCAAACAGAAAGAGACGATGGACCACAGTCTCATATTTCAAAGCAAGGAACACCTACTATGGGAGGAATAATTATTATGCTGGCTATAGTGCTGTCAGCAGTAGGTGGATTTTTCTATTATTTCAGGCAGGACGGAGAAACCGAGGTTGCAAAAAATATGCTGCCAATCTTATTTATTACGTTTGGATTTGGACTGATTGGATTTATTGATGATTTTAAAAAATTAGTACTAAAAAATACAGAAGGGTTAAAACCAATGTATAAAATGATAGGGCTACTTATTATATCTGTTATCTACACTCTGTATTTAGAAAAATTTGTAGGATTGGGAACGGACATTCTTATTCCAATCTGGAATAAGACAATTACATTGCCAATTTGGATTTACATTCCATTTGCTATTTTTGTCATTTTAGCCACAACAAACGCTATTAACCTAACAGATGGAATTGATGGGTTAGCTGCAAGTGTAACGGCAATTATTGTAACATGCTTGACAGTAATTGCTATTGTATATGATGTAAAAGAAATGACTATTTATGGAAGTATTGTTATTGGAAGTTGCATAGGATTTTTGCTGTTTAATTTACATACGGCAAAAGTATTTATGGGAGATACAGGATCTTTACTACTGCGGAGGAATTATTGCGGCTATGGCATTATATTTAAAAATTCCATTATTACTTTTAGTCATCGCAATTGTTCCAATTGCAGAGACAGTTTCTGTTATTGTTCAAGTTGCATATTTTAAAAAAACAGGTAAGCGAATATTAAAAATGGCACCACTGCATCACCATTTTGAATTAAGTGGTTGGAGAGAGAGCAAAGTAGTATCTGTATTTTGTTTGATAACACTAATTGCTTGTATAGCAGGATTGATGCTTTTATAAAATAAATAGAAAGGAGTAATATAATGCATAAAAAAGAGATAAGAACCCAAAAGAATTCCATAGAAGAAAAAAAACCATTAGATTTTATACTGCTAATTACAGTGTTAATGCTATTGGCTTTAGGAATTGTTATGGTTCTATCTGCAAGCTCACCATCTGCTTTATCAGACTGGGGAAATAGTTTTTATTATGTAGAACGTCAAGCCGGTTGCGCTGTTATTGGACTTATTTTAATGTTTATTATTTCAAAAATAGACTATAAAAAATATAAAATGTTGTATAAACTTGCATATATTGGGTCTATTATTTTATCTCTTATGGTAGTTATACCGGGTGTTGGAGTATCTGTTAATGGAGCTACAAGATGGATAAAAATTGGAATTCAATTCCAACCATCAGAAATTGCAAAAATTGGGCTTATTATTTTTTATGCGGCTTATTTAACAAACCACAAAGAAGAGCTTAAAGAACTTTGGAGAGGATTTTTTAAGCCATTTATATATTTAATACCAATTATTGGAATTTTATTACTCTTACAAAATCACTTAAGTGCATCGATTATTATCATATTAGTAATAGCAGTTATGATGATACTTGCTGGAACAAAACTAAAATATTTTTTAACATTTGGTACAGCTGGAGCAGTAGGTGGAATTGGGCTTTTAGTTATTTTGGCACAAAGAATAGATGAATGGGCTTTCCGTCTATCGAGAATTACATCTTTTTTAAATCCATGGGAAGATATCCGAGGGGACAGTTGGCAAATTGTGCAAAGCTTATATGCAATAGGTTCTGGAGGATTATTTGGAGTAGGGCTAGGAGCAAGCAAACAAAAATATTCATACATACCAGAACCACACAATGATTTTATATTTGCTATTTTAGCGGAGGAATTAGGATTTGTAGGATGCCTTATAGTAATTGTTTTATTTGGAATATTTATATGGAGAGGAATTCTAATTGCAATTAAAGCTCCAGATATGTTTGGAAGTTTGCTCGCAGGAGGAATTACAGCTCTTATTGGTTTGCAGGCTATTATTAATATTGCAGTAGTAACCTCTTCTATACCAGTAACAGGAATGGCACTTCCTTTCTTTAGCTATGGAGGAACATCACTGATTATTTTGCTCTGCTCAGTAGGAATTTTGTTTAATATATCAAGACAGGGAAATAAACTGTAAATAAATTGTATTAGAGCTTGCCTATACAATATAAAATCAGTAAGGAGGAAATTTATGAGAATAGTTATTGCTGCTGCTGGAACAGGAGGACATATAAATCCTGGAATTGCCATAGCTAATAAAATAAAACAAGAAGAAAAAAATACTGAAGTACTCTTCATTGGAACAGATTATGGATTAGAAAAGGATTTAGTTCCAAGAGCAGGTTTTGTGTTAAAAACTATTCAAGCACATGGATTGTCTAAAAAAATAACTATAGAGAACCTAAAAAATATAATGCAAACAATCAGAAGTATTTCACAAGCAAAAAAAATATTAAAAGAATTCGGACCAGATATTGTTATAGGAACAGGGGGATACATTTGTGGACCTGTTATTCTGGCTGCTAAAAAATTAAAAATTCCTACTTTATTACATGAAAGTAATGCTTTTCCACGGATTAGCGGTAAAAAAACTAGCAACAAGAGTAGACACTGTATTAGTAGCATTTGAAGAAGCTAAAAAAAGATTGCCAAAAGCGAAAAATATAGTAGTTACAGGGACTCCATCTAAAATGAAAAAAGTAAATATGACACAAGATGAAAAAAGAAAAGCAAAAAGAGAACTAGGAATGAAAGAAGATTTACCACTTGTACTAGTTTTTGGAGGAAGCCAAGGGGCTAGAACGATTAACCAGACTATTTTGAAGCTAATAGAGCAGAAACTAAATAAAAACTATCAAATTGTATTAGCAGCAGGCCCAAAGCAATATGATATTATTCAAAAAGAGCTAATGAACAAAAATATAGATATTAAAAATTTATACAATTCTAAAATTGTACCATATATTTATAATATGGAAGTAATAATGAATGCATGTGATTTGGCTGTATGTAGAAGCGGAGCAATTACGATAACAGAAATAGCAATCGTAGGGAAACCTGCTATTTTTATTCCTCTTCCTAATGTTAGCCAAAATCATCAAGAGTACAATGCAAAAGTTTTAGAAAGCAGAGGAGCTGCTAAAATTATTTTAGATGCCGATTTAAATGTAGAAAGCTTAGCTAAAACAATTAATTTATTAATAGAAAATCCAAAACAATTGCAAGAAATGGGAGAAAAAGCACGAGCTGTTAGTATAAAAAATGTAGAGGAGAAAATCTATAGAGAAATAAAAAAAATAGTATAAATTAAGTCGAATATGGTCGCACGATTTTTCTTGCTTTATTTTGCCTACTAGTATATAGTAAAAAGTATGCAGAAGAAAGGGGGAGAGCGTGCAATTAGTTAAAAGATTATATGGAATAGCTTATTTAAATGAAGAAGAAAGAAAAAATAGCCATATATTTCAAATAGAGTATTATAAAATAGAAGAAGAAACAGGAACTTATGGGATAGAAATTGTGAAAAAACAAGAAAATGAAGAAGAGAAAAAAATAGTTAAAATATCACAAGAAGAAGAGAAAGTTGAAGAATTATTAGAAACATTAAAAAGAAATAAGGTTACTCCGATAGAAGTGGAGTATATATTAGAAGACTTAAGCTATATAGAGAAAGAAAAAAGTGTAATCTAAAAAATTACACTTTTTTCATGAAAATTTAAAAATATTTAAAGAAGCTCGCTATTGCTCACGCATAGAGAAAGTAGACCTTTTTCTGTGTTATACAAAACCATGTTGCATAGAAAAATATTTATGCTTCTTCAAGAATTTAAATATATAAAGTTAAATTATAAAAGAAGAGAAAAGTTCGCGTGAAGAGAGATTTTTTCTGTCAATAATTTTTTTAAAAGAATATATTTACAGAGCAAATGGTTTATTATATAATCAAAAAATAATTGTGCATTATTGCACAAACATGAGACAAAGAAAAGGAGAAATAATACAAATGGCAGATAAATTAATTATTGTGGAATCACCTGCTAAGGCAAATACCATAAAAAAATTTCTGGGAGGAAGTACAAAAGTAGTAGCTTCTATGGGGCATATTAGAGATTTACCAAAATCTAAAATGGGAATTAATATAGAAAATAACTTTGAGCCAGAATATATTAATATTCGTGGAAAAGCAAGCTTGATTAACTCTCTAAAAAAG
>CAWVME010000102.1:0-4222 GCA_963930325.1 Bacillota bacterium
TTATGAAACAAGCAGAGAAATTTAAAAGACCTATTATTACTTTTATTGATACTAAAGGAGCTTATCCAGGAATTGAAGCAGAAGAAAATGGGCAAGGAGAAGCTATTGCACAAAGCATGTTTACCATGTCTACTCTTTCTGTACCTATTTTATCTTTTGTTATAGGAGAAGGTTCTAGTGGGGGAGCATTAGCTATTGGAGTAGCAGATAAAGTAATCATGTTAGAAAATTCTATTTACTCTATCTTATCTCCAGAAGGATATGCTAGTATACTATGGAAAGATTCATCAAAAGTAAAAGAAGCTACTGAAGAGATGAAATTAACAGCACAAGACCTATATCGTTTAAAAGTTATTGACAAAGTTTTACCAGAGCCAAGCGGTGGTGCAGGGAAAAATGTAACACAAGTAGCAAATTTAATAAAAAATGAGATTATAGAAAATATAGATGTTTTATCTAAAATTTCAGTAAACAATTTATTGAACAACAGATATAAAAAATTTAGAAAAATTGGGAATTATGTTATGTAATAGGAGGAAAAAGTATGATTTTAGAGAACAAAGTAATTTTAATTATGGGAATTCGTAACAAGTGGAGTATTGCTTATGGAGCTGCAAAGTCAGCTTATGAAAATGGTGCTAAACTAGTTTTTACTTATATGGGTGAAGAAAACAAAGAAAAAATAGAAAGTTTAATTTCAGAATTTGAAGGTTCAAAAGCTTATGAATGTGATGCTTCTAAGGATGAAAAAATAGAAGAAACTTTTAAATCAATTCGAAGCGATTTTGGAAAAATAGATGGAATTTTACATAGTATTGCTCATGCTAATACTGAAGATTTGCGAAATGATTTTATCTATACAAGTAAAGAAGGATTTGCACATGCAAATGATATTAGTGCTTATTCTTTTATTGCAGTTGCTAGAATTGCTAAAGCTTTAGGTTTATTAGAAGAAAATGCAAGTATTGTTTCTCTTACTTATTATGGTTCTACAAAAGTTTTGCCTGGTTACAATCTTATGGGAGTTGCAAAAGCTGCTTTAGAATGTAGTGTTAGATATTTAGCAGATAACTTAGGACCAGAGGGTATTAGAGTTAACGCTATTTCTGCTGGACCAATAAAAACTCTTTCTGCTAAAGGAATAAAAGACTTTAATTCTATTTTAGATGTAGTTGAAGAAAAAGCACCTTTAAGAAGGAATGTTACAATTCAAGAGGTAGGAAATAGTGTTGCATTTTTACTAAGTCCAATATCTAGTGCTATAACGGGTCAAGTTATTTTTGCTGACAGTGGATATAACATAATGGGGATATAATTAAAATGAAAGGTGGCTATTTTTATATCGCCACCTTTTATTTCTTCCATATCAATTCCACAAGTTTTTCATTTTTTCTTTTATAATTTCTTTTCTTACTTGAGTTTTCTTTTCTAAAATTATGTATTTACCATTTTTTAAAGTAATTATCATTCCTTCTTTCAAATCTTTTGGGAGAATAGAAGATTCAATCTTTATCATTTCTTTTTGTGCATTTTCGCAAATAGCAAAATTCCCTTCAAATCTATCTACAATATATTCTTGCATTTTAAAAATTTTCCTTTCTACTAATTTCCATCTAAACATAGTTCTAATTTTTGCATAGTATTAGTATTTCCATCACATGTAAGTACAATAGTCCCATCTGTGTCTGTTCGGAGAATATTTACATTTTTTTGCTGTAATCGATTTAGTACTTCTTCTTTTGGATGTCCATAGTCATTTCTTTCTCCAACAGAGATAATTGCAATTTCTGGTTGAACTTGTGAAAGAAATTCTTCAGATGTGCTTGTGTCAGAACCATGATGACCAATTTTTACTACATTTGTTTTATCCCAAGTGATGGATTCTTCATTTTGGATTTCAGCATCCCCCATAAATAGGAAACTTTGTGTTCCATAAACCAAACGAAGTACAATAGAAGATAAGTTTAAATTTTCAGTTTCGTTATCTACACATACAATTGTACAATTGCAATCATCTAAACTAAAAGATTCGCCAATTTTTGGGGTTTTTATTGTTAAGTTTTTGCTTTCTATTATAGTTAAAACATCTTCAAAGGTTTGAGTATTTGTTTGCACTTTTGGCATATAAATTGTTCCTATAGAAAAAGCAGAAATCACATCGTCTAAACCTCCTATATGATCCTCATGTGCATGAGTTCCAATTAAATAATCGATTTTTTCAATTCCTAATTCTTTTAAACACTCTACTATCAAAGGACCATCCTCATTATTTCCAGCGTCTATTAGCATAGTTTTGCCATTATTCATAATTAAACTACAGTCTGCTTGACCTACATCAAAATAAAAAATTTTAAAATTAGAATCTTTATTTACAATTGTTGAAATTGCTTGAGAAATTTGTTCTCTATTTCTTACTTCAGTAAAAACACCTCTATTATCAAGTCCTAAAACTGCTAATAGTAATACAGCAATAATTCCTAACCAAACTTTTAATTTGCTAGCTTTTTTCTTTCTTTTTCTTCCCATTTTTTTCTCACCTTTACTTTGTTATATCATTAAATGAAGAAAAATGGAAGGGGTGAGTAATAAAATTTATGCAAACCTATCATGAGCATTTTTACGATTTATTTTTGTATAAATAGAAAGATTATCATTTTTATCATATGTTGCTAAGAATACATCTTTTACATTTAAAATGTTTTGTTTTCTCATTTGCTTTTGCAACCATTCTAAATCATGTCCTGTATGCTTTAAGTTTTCCTTTATTACACATCCATCGAGAATTACATTAATTGGTATTCCTTTTTGCTGTACTTTTAAATTCATATCTTCTGCACTTACTGGCTTTTTTTCAGTTTTAGGCAAAAAACTTATTTTACCATTTGGCTCTAATATAGCAGTTTCTATTTCACTAATATCAAAATACCCATGACTTCTACACTCCATTAAGAATTCATTTATATCTAATCTACTTTTCTTGAAATTAGCACGGTAAAGCTTTCCTTTATCTAATAATACTAATGTTTTTCCAGCTATAAACCTTCTTACTTTTAACGAATGTGAATTAATTATAGAAATTAAAATAGTAACTATGGCATAAATTACCATTGCAGTCAATGGTTCTATAAAATTATTTTCCAACGATGTTGCCATTTCTGCTGCAATGGATCCTATAGTTATACTAACAACATAGTCAAACATGCTAAGTTGTCCCATCTCTCTGTTACCCATAAGTTTAGTTAAAACAAATAAAATGAAAATTGATGTTAGTGACAGTACACAAATTTTTATTATATCCATTCTTTTATCCTTCCTATTATTTTAAACAACTTTACGCATATAGCAAAGCTACTTTCTTCATATTTATTTTATCCAAATACATATAATTTATTAGATTGTGAGGGATTTTTCATGAATGATTTAACAGAACTTTCTGGTGAAGAGTTAGTATTTCTGGCAAGCATATTGTCAATTTATATTAGCAAAAATTTCTCTGTTGAAGAAATAGATGTTTTAGGTAATTTTTTTTCTGCTCTTGGTTCTAATTTAAGTACAATTGCTTCTGCTCAAAATTAACTTTGTCACATTTTCTTTTTTAAGCTCATAAAATGGTAATATAACAAGTAAAAAGGAGGAATTTAAATGTACAGAAATTGCCAATGGAAAAAATGTTGCTGTTGTAATAGCACCGATAATAACATATTAGAAGATGTTTGCGATACGGTAGAAACTATAAACTGTGGTAATAATAATTTTGAAGAATGCGATTGTGGCTTTGATGAAGAAGTAAGCCCATTTACAGATTATCCGATGTATGGTCATGCTTATGTTCCTATTCAAAGAATGAATAAAACATTTACGCCTTGTGTAGGATTAAAAATGGGGACCATTTTTCCAGAACTGGTAAGCCCATATGAGGCAAATCAATCTGTTAATGAAATAGAATTTTTAAGAAATGCTAATGAAATAAAGGAGGGATGTAATAGTGGATGCATATAATCAATGTAATTGTGTATCTCAAGAAAAAACTTGTAGAGAAACAAGAGAAGAAATGTTATGTAAAATAATGGAATATAAGTTTGCAATTCAAGAGCTTGCGTTATACTTAGATACTCACCCAACTTGTGAAAAAGCTCTTTGTTTGCATAGAGAATATGCAAGAAGATTAAAAGACTTAATGGATAAATATCAAAAAATATATGGTCCATTAACTATAGAATTC
>CAWVME010000103.1:0-4339 GCA_963930325.1 Bacillota bacterium
ACCGAAGTGTGAACTAAAAACAGTACTATTTTTTTTAAAAAACAATTTAATAGTATTAAAAAACGAAGAACTAACAGAAGAAGAAAAAAAGGATAATTTAATTCGATATGATAATGTTAAGGCCTGCCTGGAAGAAGATTATAGCTATTTGAAATACATATTAAATTACAAAAATAGAGTTAATACATCTTCAGTAATTACAAGAAGAAAAGAAAAACGAATTGTAAATAATATTTGCAGAGGATGTAACTTTAAAAACTGTATTTTATATTTAGTATATACTCTACTAGAAGAAATAGAGCGAATTAATGAAAAAAGAAAAGACAAAATATCTGGCATAGAAATTGTAGAAACTATTTTACAAGAGCCAAAACAAAAAGAGACAATATCAGTAGGAAAGAGTGAATTAGAAAGATTTGATGTATATAGCTTACTTTTTGCACAAGTTATATTAGATGGGAACTTAGTACAATTAGACAATTACGACGAAGAAAAAAAGATAGCTACTATTAAATATGTAGACTTATCTAAAATTGAAGACTACAAATACTTTAGCAATAAATTAAGAGACTACTATGATAATATGACATATAATACATTTACAATAAAAGTAAAAGACTTCGAAGAAAAGAAAAATAAAGTAGACGATTATGAATATTTTTATAAAGTAGCAGGATACCTAGAATATTTAAGAAAAATAGAAAAGAAAAACATATTACAAGGAATAGAAAAATATCTAAAAGAAATGGACTCTAAAATTATTGCAAATCGCTCTAAATATTTTACACAAGATAGTCTAAGTCAAATAGAAGAACTCCCTTGCAATGAAAAAGTAAAAAAGCAAATTACAGAACTGCTAAACTATGTATTTAACTACTATGTTGACAAAACCATTCCTTATATACCGGTTAACATTATTTTTTATACAGAGGACAAAGAAATTGTAAAAAAAGTTGAAGGCATTATTGGCGAATTTATGTGGTTTTATAACTACTTTAGCAATGATATGCGATATTATGAAAAATCAATGAATGAAATTATACTCGACAAATTTGCAATTAATGGACTATATGTAAAGCAAAACGAAAAAAAAGAAACCATTAATAAAATTGGAATGATGCTAATTGAAAATTTTGGAAGCTTAGCATATGTAGAAGCGGTAGAAAAAAATAGAATATTGAATTTATTAACAGAGCAAATAGAAAAAAATAATACAAGAGTATGTACTGTTATTTATGGCAAAAAAGAAAACATAAAAAAAATCTTAAATGCATATCCAAAGCTAAATACTACTTTGTTTAATATAGAGCTAGACATAGATGAATTAAATGTAGAAACTATTTATCAACTTTTAATAGAAAGAATAGAAAAAAATGAAAAACTAGATGAAAAAGTAAAGAAGAAAATTTATAATTATATTAAACAATCATATGAAAGCAGTGAAATTAAAAATATGGAATATGTAAAAAATTTGCATAACAGAATCATATTAAATGAAAATAGAAAGATGTATAATGGTGAATGCATAAAAATTGGCTTAGATGATATTCCAACCGTATATAATACAAAAGACTTAGAACAAATATTATCAGAATTAAATAATTTAGTAGGGCTAGAAAAAATAAAAAAAGAAATTAATAATTTGGTAAGCTTATTAAAATTTAATAAAAATGCAAATTTAGATATATCAAAACTAAACTTACATATGGTATTTATGGGAAACCCGGGAACTGGGAAAACAACAGTTGCAAGGCTAATTAGTGACATATTCTATAACTTAGGATATATACGAAAAAATAAATTGGTAGAAGTATCTGCTAAAGATTTAATTGCACCATATATAGGACAAACTGCAGGTAAAACTTATAATGTTATGAAGTCAGCATTAGGAGGAGTACTATTTATTGACGAAGCATATGCTTTAATTTCAGAGCATACTTTCTCAGAAGACTGTTTATCTACAATTGTTAAAGTTATGGAAGATGAAAAAGATAATTTAGTTGTTATCTTTGCGGGATACCAAGAAGAAATGAAAAATTTTATAAAAGCAAATGTAGGCTTAAGTTCCAGAATAGGATACAATATTTTATTTGAGGACTATACAACAGAAGAACTAATACAAATTTTTAATAGATTATTAGAAGAAAATAAATTCAAGATAACACCAGAAGCAAAAGAAAAAATTATAAATATTGTAGAAACCTCTAAAAAAATAGAAGGTTTTGGAAATGCAAGATATATTCATAATTTATACCAAAATATTTTGATTGCTCATGCCAAAAATGTAGAAAATGTAACAAATAAAAAAGAGCTAATGACAATTGTAGAAGCGGATTTGAATCCAAATGAACTAATAGCGAAAAGAGAAGAAAAAAGAACTATTGGATTTTAAAATAATGCTTGCAAATAAAAGAAAAATATGGTAAAATAGCAATGTTAAAATTTTAAATTTTAATCCTTACTCATTTATATGGGTTATAAATCCAAAAGGAGGTGAAAATAATGAACAAATACGAAAGTGTTGTCATTATTAATCCAGGTCTTGAAGAAAACGGAATCAAGAGTTTAATTCAAAAAATTACAGACCTAATTAATTCTGACGGTAAAGTAGAAAATGTTGATGAAATGGGCAAAAGAAAATTAGCTTATGAAATCAAAAAACAAAAAGAAGGATATTATGTAGTAGTAAACTTCGAAGCAAATCCAGCATTAATTGCTGAACTAGAAAGAATTTACAGAATTACAGATACAGTATTGAAATTTATAGTAGTAAAAAAAGATTAATGAACATGAAATTAAAGCCTTGAAAGAAGAAAGGTAAGGTGCAAAAAATGAACAAAGTAGTTTTAATGGGTCGTTTAACAAGAGATCCAGAAGTAAGATATACACAAACTAATAACACATTGGTAGCAAGTTTCAGCTTAGCTGTGAATAGAAGATTTGCAAGACCTGGAGAGGAGAGACAAGCGGATTTTATCAATATTGTTGCTTGGAGTAAAACCGGAGAATTTTGCAGCAAATATTTTAAAAAGGGGCAACAAGTAGGTGTTATTGGAAGAATTCAAACTAGAAGCTATGATGATGCACAAGGGCAAAAACGTTATGTAACAGAAGTTGTTGCAGAAGAAGCTTATTTTGCAGACAGCAAAAAAGACGGAGATACTGCTGGATTTGAAAATACATTTGGAGAAAATGTAGCAACAAGCTCAGAATTTTCTGTATCTTCAGATGATGACTTACCATTCTAAAAATACATAGCAAAACAAAATGAAAATCAGGGGGTGGAAAAATGGCAGATAAAAAACAAAACAATAAAAAACATAGAAACAATAATAATATGGATGATGATTTTAATCCAAAATTTAGAAAAGTAAGAAAAAAAGTATGTGCTTTATGTAGTGACAAAAATTTAGTTCTAGATTATAAAAATCCAGAACAATTAAAGAAATTTATTAATGACAAAGGTAAAATATTGCCAAGAAGAGCAACAGGAGCATGTGCAAAACATCAAAGAGAAATTACATTAACAATTAAAAGAGCAAGACATATTGCTATGTTACCATATACACAAAACTAATTTAAAGAGGCTGTAACTAAAAATAAAATAAGTTACAGCCTTTAAGATAGAAAAATAAAATATAAAAAAACAAAAACCCTTTCCTAATATGAGCTAATAATACATTCTAGGTGCTAAACAAAGGAAAAAACCTAAAATATAAAATTATTAGCTCATACTAAGAAAGGGTTTTTGTTTTTACATAAGTAGTCACAATAAGTTTTAATAATTTAATCTTTAAAAGTAGATGTCGCCAATATTAGCTACGAACAATTACTTTTGACAACTCATAAATTAGCTTCAATTTTTCAGGAGGACAATTTTTAAGTAGAGTAGCTAATTCACCATTTAAATACATTTTAGAAGTACTAGCAACACCATTTAAAATTTGACCTTCAGAAACTCCTAAAAGATTGCACATTTGATTTAATCTAGGCAAATTAATTTTTGAATTTCCTCTTTCTATTCTACTTATATAAACAACAGAAACATCCATCTGTTCTGCTAAATATTCTTGTGTATATTTTTTACGAATTCTAGCAGCTTTTAATCTTTCACCAACAATTTTATAATCAATTGCCAATTGAATCACCTCTCTTAAGAGTTAATATAGCATTGAAAAGTTTAGAGTTACAGAAACTTAAAAGTAAATAATTACTCTGAATATAATTTTAGAAAAGCAAAAACAAAAATAAAAAACCGTGCAAGTGTTATTGGGTGCAAACTACAAAAGATGACAAAATACGACAAAGAAAATAAAAAAATTTTTAAAAAAATTTATTT
>CAWVME010000104.1:0-4955 GCA_963930325.1 Bacillota bacterium
TATTGTATCAGGTATTTTAGATAAATGCACTATTTTATATTAAAAATAGTTGGAGTTTTATTTCACCCCAACTAATATTATAGAACCTTGTTTATTTGGTTATATTTCTGCTTCCATTACTCTTCTATAGTCTTTGTTAACAGAATTGTTGGATCTTGATATTCATTATCTTTTAATATTTCGAAATGTAAATGAGATTGCTCTGCCGCTTCAAATATTGCTGTAGCTCCAACAGTTCCTATAGTTTCTCCTGTTTCTATAGTATCTCCTTCATTTACAAATTCTGTTGTTAGCAAATTAGAATATACTGTTTTATAACCGTTAGTGTGTTCTATAATAACTGTTAATCCATATCGTGGATCATTTTTAATTCCTATAACTGTTCCTTTACAACTAGCTTTTACAATACTTGTTTTGTCTGCTGCAATATCAATTCCTGTATGAGTTACCCATTCTTGTAATGTTTCTGAATAAAGTAAATTGTCTTTTGCATATTCCTTTATTATTTCTCCCTCTACTGGATAAAGAAACTCTACTTTTTCTTCTGGTTTTACTTCTTCTTTATTTGTTTCAGCAATTATTGTTTCTGTTACATTCGAACTATTTGTTGCGCTAGCATTTTCTTCCACTGTAATATTATTTTGTGTTGTTACATTATTATCTAATTCGTTTTTTACTTCGTTTACAGTTTTACCAATTTCTTGGCTTGCGCTTTCTGCTTCTGAAGTATTAGGTACCAATTCTGTTATTTTTGAACTATCAAAGCCACTTGATTCAGAATTCTTTTTTACTTTACTTGCATAGGATATAAAAATAATAACTAATGCAACTATAAGTATTCCTAATATTCCCCCTGCAATATAAATGGCTCCTTTCAAATTTTCTTCTCTTTTCCTATTATCTCTTCTCATATCATTCCTCCTAATTTTATTCTACTAAGAGTTTTTCCCTTTTCTAGAAAATTATACAAGTTTTCTAAGAATTGGTTTTTACATGAATGAGAAAGACATATACTTAAGTTTTGAAGAAGCTTAAATATTTTCCCATAATAAAAAAGTGATTTTGTACACATTACAAAATCACTTTTTTATTATTATTCTTCTTTATTGTCAACTGGTGTTACTTCTTCTACTTTTTCTGTTACTTCTTCTGACACCGTATCAACTGTTTCTGTTACAACTGTTTTTGGTTCGTCCTCCATTTTAGCATCTTCTTTTAGAGTAATTTCTCTTGTTTCAATTCTTGCTCCTACTAGTTCTTTTGTCTTAGCAGCTTTTCCTTCTCTGTCTCTTAAGTAGAATAATTTTGCTCTTCTTGCTTTACCAACTCTCACAACTTCTACTTTTTCTACATTTGGAGAGTGAACTAAAAATGTTTTTTCTACACCTACTCCATAAGCTACTCTTCTTACTGTAAATGTTTGGTTTACTCCTCCACCTTGTACTTTTATAATAATCCCTTCGAAAACTTGTATTCTTTCTCTGTTTCCTTCTTTTACTCTTACATGAACCCTAACAGTACTTCCGACATTAAGTTCAGGAATTTTGTTCTTTATTTGTTCATGCTCGATTGCTTTTATAATGTCCATTCTATTTCCTCCTTCTTTCTTATTTAGACATTTATTCTATTTGATAATTTTCTAATAAGTCTTTTCTTTTGGTTTTTGTATTTAAAATTGCTTGTTGTTTCCTCCATTTCTGAATATTTTCATGATGTCCGGATAATAGCACCTCTGGAACTTTTTTACCTAAAAATACTTCTGGTCTAGTGTACTGTGGATATTCCAATAATCCGTTTGAAAAAGATTCTTCTTTAATAGATTCGTTTTTTAGTACACCATCTATATATCTACTTACACTATCAATTAATACCATTGCTGGAATTTCTCCTCCTGTTAATACATAGTCGCCAATGGATATTTCTTCATCTACAATTTCATCTATTACCCTTTGGTCAATTCCCTCATAATGTCCACATAGCAAAATCAAATGATTGTGTTTACTTAGTTCTTCTACTTTTTTTTGGTTTAAAGCTTTGCCTTGTGGGGATAAATAAATAACTCGAATTCCATCTTTATTTTCTAAAGATTTATATGCATCATATACAACATCTGGCTTTATTACCATTCCAGCACCTCCGCCATAAGGAGTATCATCCACTTTTTTATGTTTATCTTTAGAAAAGTCTCGAATATTTACTAAATTTAATTCAATTTTATTAGTATCTATCGCTCTTCCTATAATGCTTGTTTTAATTGGTTCAAACATTTCTGGGAATAAAGTTAATACATCGAATCTCATTATTTCAACCCCTCTAATAAATGAACTATGATTTTTCCATTTTTTATATCGATTTGTTTTATAACAGACTCTATTGCAGGTAATAAAATTTGCTTCCCCAGCTCATCTTTTACTACATAAACATCGTTACTACCAGTTTTAAAAATGTCTTCTACTTTCCCTATGTTTTCGCCTTCTTCTGTGTAAACTGAAAGTCCTAATAAATCTACCATAAAATATGTATTTTCCGGTAATTCTACAGCGTTTTTTCTATCGATTTTTAAGATTGCATTTTTATATTTTTCAGCTTCTTCTATTGAGTCTATCCCTTTTAGTTTTAGTAATACTAGGTTTTTACTATATTTTATTTCTTCAATTTCAATTTCTAATTTCTTTCCCTTTTGCTCTACATATACTGTTTTTAATCTTTCAAATCGTTTATTGTCGTCTGTATAAGGAACAACTTTTAAAAATCCCTTAATTCCATAGGTATTTACAATTTGCCCAATTTCTAAATACGAAACCAAATTCTTTCACCTATCCTATAAATTCAATTGTTACTTTCTTTTGTTCTTTAGAGGCTACTGCTTTCATAATGGTACGAATAGATTTTGCAATTTTCCCTTGTTTTCCTATTACTTTTCCCATATCTTCTTCTGCTACCTTTACTTCATAGACAATAGCAGTTTGCCCCTCTATTTCATTAATTGAAATAGCCTGTTTATTTTCCACTAAATTTCTTATAATGGTTTCCAAAATGTCTTTCACTCTAGCTTCCTCCTAATTAGTTTGCTTTTTCAATTAGAGCTTTTACTGTATCTGTTGGTTTTGCTCCATTTTTAATCCATTGTGCCACTTTTTCTTTATCAAGAACAATTTCAGATGGTTCTGTCATTGGATTATATGTTCCAATTTTTTCAATTATTTTTCCATCTCTTGGTGATTTAGAATCTGCTACAACAATGTGATAGAAAGGAGCTTTTTTAGCGCCAACTCTTTGTAATCTGATTTTTACCATGTTTTTCACCTCCTAAAAATGAGTCTATATTTTTTAAATTTAAAAACAAATAAATTTATCTGAATTTTTTCAAATCCTTCATATTTAAATTTTTCATTATATTATTTAATCCTTTTTCGTTTTTTAACTTTTTCATCATTTTCTGTGTCATTTCAAAAGAGTTCATGAATTTATTAATATCTTGTACAGTTGTTCCGCTTCCTGCTGCAATTCGCTTTCTTCTACTGGCATTTAATAATTTCGGTTCTCTTCTTTCTTCTTTGGTCATTGAACAAATCATTGCCTCTATTTTAACAAACTCTTTATCATCTACTTTTACATCTTTTAACTGGTTCATCCCAGGAATCATTTTCAAAATTGAAGAAAAAGAACCCATTTTCTTAATTTGTCTTAATTGACTTAAATAATCATCTAAATCAAATGTCTGTTTTCTTAATTTTTGTTCTAATTTAGCAGCTTCTTCTTCATCGAAGGTTTGTTCTGCCTGTTCTATAATTGATAGAACATCTCCCATACCTAGAATTCTAGATGTCATTCTGTCTGGATGAAATACTTCTATATCATTGAGTTTTTCTCCTGTAGCTGCAAATTTTATTGGCCTTCCTGTTACTTTTTTTACAGATAAAGCAGCTCCGCCACGTGTGTCGCCATCTAATTTTGTTAGTATAACTCCATCAATTCCTAAACTTTCGTTAAAGCTTTCTGCTACATTTACAGCATCTTGTCCTGTCATAGCATCTACTACTAATAAAATTTCATGTGGCTTAATGTTTGTTTTTAACGTTTTTAATTCGTTCATTAGCTCTTCATCTATATGAAGACGTCCCGCAGTATCTAAAATAATAACATCATTTAACTTTGAAATTGCTTGTGAATATGCTTGCTTTGCAATCATAGATACATCTTTGCTGTTTTCATTAGCATATACAGGTATATTTAATTGTGCTCCTACTACTTGTAATTGTTTAATTGCTGCCGGTCTATAAATATCACACGCAACTAATAAAGGTCTTTTACCTTGTTTTCTAAGCAAATTAGCAAGTTTTCCAGAAGTTGTAGTTTTACCAGAACCTTGTAATCCAACCATCATAATAATGGTAGGAGGGTTCGGAGTAAAGTTAATTTTGCTTTCTACTCCGCCTAGAAGAGAAACCATTTCATCTTTTACGATTTTAATAATTTGTTGTCCTGGTGTTAAAGATTTTAGAACATCTTGCCCTATTGCTTTTTCTTCTATTACCTTTACAAAATCTTTTACAACTTTATAGTTTACGTCTGCTTCTAAAAGAGCTAGTTTTACTTCTCTTAAAACTTCTTTTAAATCGCTTTCTGTGATTCTCGCTTTACCTTTTAATTTTCTAGTAATATTTTGTAGTTTTTCTGATAATCCTTCAAAAGCCAATTTTGTGCCTCCTTTGTATCAATTAGTTTTCTACTACACTAATACACGCAATTCTTTTTTTACATGTTCCAAAGTTTTGAATACTTGTTTATCCGATGAAGTATTCTGTATTTTTGTAATTTCTGATAATACTCTTGCAATTTTTTCTTCTCTTTTTCTTGAATTTTCCATAATATGCAGCTTTTCTTCTAGTTCAAAAAGCTTATTCTCTCCTTTTTTAATATTGTCTCTTACTGCTTGCCTTGTTATATTATAA
>CAWVME010000105.1:0-2701 GCA_963930325.1 Bacillota bacterium
TGACATCGTTTTATCCAATGTATATTATTGCAGAAAATATTACAGATGGAGCGCAAAACATTGAGCTTGAAAATATGGCGGATGTAAATGTGGGCTGTTTGCATGACTATACATTGACTACAGAAGACATGAAAAAAGTTGAAAATGCAGATATATTTATTATGAATGGACTTGGTATGGAAAGCTTTATAGAGAAGATATTAGCATCTAACCAAGATATGAATATAATTGATTCTAGCAAAGAAGCTCAAAATGTGATTCTCGGAACAGATGGGGTAAATGCACATATTTGGACAAGCATAGATAATTATATTCTACAGGTTAAAAGCATATCAAAAGAGCTTATTAATATAAACCAAGAAAATGCAGAAGTGTATCAGAAAAATACAGATGAATATGTACAAAAACTAGAAGAGTTAAAAAACGATTTTGAAAACAATTTGCAAAACTTGGACGGAGAAAAAGCAATATGTTTAAATGAGGCTTTTGAATATTTGGGGCAAGAGCTAGGAATAGAAATGACAACAATCGCAACTGACCACGAAGAAAGCACAATGTCTGCAGATATGCTTAGCAGTATAATAGATAAAGTAAAACAAGAAAATATACAGATTATAATTGTTGATAAAAATGATAATAAAGCAAATGCTGAGACGATAGCAAATGAGATTGGTGCACAAATACTTGAACTTAATTCTGGTTTAACAGGAAAACTTGTTAAAGATGTATACATAAATCAAATGAGAGAAAATTTGAATATTTTGGAGAGCGCATTTTAAAGTAAAACGATAGTCAATGTATTTCGTAGGCAGTCAAATGGCATAATTAGTACATTATTTTTCTTAATATAAATAGCTTGAGTAAAACATTGAAGATAAATATAACTTAAAGCTGATACCGTAAGAAGGGATGTGAGAAAATGGAGAAAGCTTGTGGGTTACACTGTACAAAAATAAATAATATTGGAGTTAAAATTGGAAATGAAGTAATACTTAAAGATGTAAGCATTCACATTCATTGTGGTGAGCTTACAGTTATTATTGGACGCAATGGCGCAGGCAAGAGCACTCTTCTAAAGGCAATTTTAGGTGAAGTGCCACATACTGGAGATATTACTTTTGTAGACAAAAAAGATAATATAACTAGAAAAATAAAAATAGGCTATGTACCACAAAGCATTAATGTAGAAAGGCACATGCCTACTACTGTACATGATTTGTTTGCATCTGCTATTTCGCATATACCAGTATTTTTAAGAAAAGATAAAAAGATATATGCCGAAATAAAAGAGCATTTAAAAATCTTTGGCGCAGAAGAATTAATAGATAAAAGCATTGGAGATTTATCTGGAGGAGAGTTACAGCGTGTGCTAATTGCAATTGCTACAAAGCCAACTCCAAATTTACTTATACTAGACGAGCCGGTATCTGGAATAGATAGAAATGGTATACAAGATTTTTACCAAATTATAAATAAGCTAAAATCTGAATATGATATGTCAATAATTATGGTGTCACATGATTTGGATTTGGCAAATAAATATGCAGATAAAGTGATTTTGCTAGACAAGGAAGTTATTAAAGAGGGAAAGCCGGAGGATGTGTTTAGGAGTTTGGAGTTTAGGAATCGCTTTGGAGAACTAAACTAAAAATAAGGGGAAATATAAAAATGGAAGTAATAAACAATATATTAGAAGTAATACTGCCTTTTGAATTCATAGATTATCAATTTATGAAAAATGCATTAATAGCTATAATATTAATTTCGCCAATATTTGCAATACTTGGAACCATGATAGTAAATAATAAAATGGCGTTTTTCTCAGATGCCCTAGGACATTCTGCATTAACAGGAATTGCAATTCGGAAGTTTACTGGGAATAAGCAATTTAAACATTGGCATGATAATATTTGCAATAGGGTTTGCACTACTTTTAAACTATGTAAAAAATAAAACAACCTATGGAGCAGATACAATAATAAGTGTATTTTCATCAATAGCGATTGCTCTAGGACTTGCAATATTAGCACAAACAGGAAGCTTTAACCAATATTCAAGCTACTTAGTCGGAGACATATTAAGCATAACAGAAACAGAAATTCTATATGTTTTCTTAATAGCAATTGTGGTGCTAGTATTTTGGTATTTTACATTTAACAAATTACACTTAATAAGTATTAATACAACTTTAGCAAGAAGCAAAGGAATAAAAACAAAAAAGATAGACAATATTTTTGCAGTACTAATTGCAATAGTAGTAATGATTTCAATCAGATGGATAGGTATATTATTAATAAATTCATTACTCATATTGCCTGCTGCATCAAGCAGAAACATAGCGAAAAATATGAGATGGTATCATTTATATGCAGTAATATTTTCGCTATTCTCGGGAATAGTTGGATTAATAGCATCGTATTATTGTAATATACCAACAGGCCCAATGATAGTAATAATTTCAGGCGCAATTTATTTTATTACGTTGGTTTTAAAAGGAAAAATAAAAGGAAAGTAGAACTTGCACATTAGGGACACTCCTTTTTGTGCAAGAATCTGAACAAAAAGGAGTGTCCCTAATGCGCAAATTACATAGAAATAAGGAGGAGAAAGATGGAGAAGAAAAGAATTCTAACTGGTGATAGACCAACAGGAAGATTACATAGAGGTCATTATTTTGGCTCGCTAAAAACAAGAGTAGAAA
>CAWVME010000106.1:0-13772 GCA_963930325.1 Bacillota bacterium
CACCACATGTTCTATAGTCTATATCTGTTTTTTCGTTATCATAACCTATTTCTTTAATTTTGTTCCTTACAATTTTTTCTATATCTAATTTTGCCTTTGTTGTAATCTGTCCTGCAATTACAATTTTATTTTTTGATGCAAAAGTTTCTACGGCTACTCTTGATTCTATATCTTGTTTTAAACATTCATCTAATATGGTATCTGAAATAGAATCGCATAATTTGTCTGGATGTCCTTCTGTTACGCTTTCTGAGGTAAATAAATATTTCTTCATATCTTTCTCCCTTTCTTTGCTTAAATATTTGATTTGAGAATAAGCAATTATTAATACCGCTTACTTATGTAAATTAGCAAACAAACAAAAAAGCCCCGTCAAATTTTTGAGGGGTTTTATTTAAACTTTTTTATTGAATAGGAAAAGCAATTTTTCCTATTCAATAAATCTTTTCGCTTCTTTGGGAACTTAAATATATGTAGTTATATTAGAAAAGTTCTCGCGAAACAAGATTTGCTCTTTTACACTAATTGTAAAATTACTACTTCTGCAGCATCTCCTCTTCTTGGACCTGCTTTGACAATTCTCGTATATCCACCAACTCTGTCTGCATATTTTGGAGCAATTTCATTAAATAATTTTCCAACTACATCGGTTCCTTCTACTTTATTGATTTTTCTCATTATTTTTCTTCTTGCATTTAATCTTGATGGCATATCCTTTTGTCTTTGTTCTGTTTTTTCTTCTTTTACTACTTTTAGATAATTTTTTCCATTTTTGCTTGTTACTTTTTCTGTTACTTTATTTCCTTTATCATCTAATTTTGCTTTCACTACTTTTACATCCACCATTTCAAAGTTGTCTTTTTCTTTTACTGCTAGTGCTATAATGCTATCTACTATTGCTTTTGTTTCTTTAGCTCTAGCTTCTGTTGTTTCAATTTTTCCATGTAATAGTAAATCTGTAGCTTGTGTTCTTAAAATTGCTTTTCTTTGACTTGATGTTCTTCCTAGTTTTCTATTTTGTGCCACTTTTTTCACCTTCCTTGTAAATTATAGTTATATCACAGTTTTGTAAAGAGTGTTATTCATACCTCTTAATCTTCTTCTACTGCAAAATCTAAACCTAATGAACGTAATTTATTAATTACTTCGTCTAAAGACTTTTTACCTAAATTTCTGACTTTCATCATGTCTTCTTCTGTTTTATTAGCTAAGTCTTCTACCGTTGAGATTCCAGCTCTTTTTAAACAGTTATAAGATCTTACAGATAATTCCAATTCTTCAATTGGCATTTCTAAAACTTTTTCTTTTTTAGATTCTTCTTTTTCTATCATTACCTGTGTATTTTTTGCAGTTTCTGAAAGATCAATAAATAATTCCAAATGCCCTGTCATTACTTTTGCAGCTAAGCTTAGAGCTTCATATGGTTTTAGACTTTCATCTGTCCATACTTCAATAGTTAATTTATCATAATCTACCATTTGACCTACTCTTGTATTCTCTACGGAGTAATTTACTTTTTTAACTGGTGTAAATATAGAATCAATTGGTAAAACTCCAATTGCTTGGTTTGGAGTTTTGTTCTTATCTGCGGTGTTATATCCTCTTCCTACATTTACAGTCATGTCCATTTGAAGATGTCCACCTTCAGCAATTGTTGCTATATGTAGGTCTTTGTTTAGCACTTCGATAGAACTATCTGTTATAATATCTCCGGCAGTTACTTCTCCTTCACCTTTAAAGTCAATTCTTACTAATTTTTCCTCATTATCATGAGCTTTAAATCTCACATTTTTAAGGTTTACTATCAATTCTGGTACATCTTCAACCACATTTGGTATTGTAGAAAATTCATGAGCAACACCATCGATTTTTATGCTAGTAATAGCTGCTCCTGGAAGTGACGAAAGTAAAATTCTTCTTAAAGAATTTCCAATTGTCATTCCATACCCTCTCTCTAAGGGTTCACAGACAAATTTTGCATAGCTTTCTTTGTTATTTACTTCTAAGCATTCAATATTTGGCTTTTCGAATTCTATCATTTTTACCTCCATTTGAAGTATAAAGTTATTTCAAACTTTACACTCGTGATTATTTAGAGTATAACTCTACGATTAAGTGCTCTTCTACTGGAATGTCTACATCTTCTCTAGATGCTAAACGTAATACTTTTCCGCTTAAAGATGCTTCATCTTTTTCTAACCATTCTGGTACTGGCCTTGCAGAATTTGCTTCTACGTTCTCTTTAATAATTTTGCTGTCTTTTCTAATTTCTCTAACTGCGATTACATCACCTGGTTTTACTAAGTAAGATGGAATATCTACTTTTTTTCCATTTACTTCGAAATGTCCGTGTGTTACAAGCATTCTTGCTTGTGCTCTTGAACTTCCATACCCTAGTCTATATACGACATTATCTAATCTACTTTCTAATATTTGTAGTAGTACTTCACCTGTAACTCCTTTTTTGCTTGATGCCATTTCGAAATATTTTCTAAATTGTTTTTCTGCTACTCCATAAAACGCTTTTGTTTTTTGTTTTTCTCTTAATTGTGTACCGTATTCAGAAAGTTTCTTCTTCTTTTGACCGTTTTGACCTGGAGCATAGTTTCTTCTAGCAATACTACATTTATCTGTATAGCATCTTGAACCTTTTAAGAATAACTTTTGTCCTTCTCTACGGCAAATACGGCATTGCTCGTCTTTATATCTTGCCATTTTCTAATATTCTCCTTTCTTCTCTATACTCTTCTTCTTTTTGGTGGTCTACACCCATTATGAGGAATTGGTGTTACATCTTTAATCATGCTAATTTCTAGTCCTGCGCTTTGTAAAGAACGAATCGCTGCTTCACGACCAGTTCCAGGACCTTTTACATATACTTCTACTGATTTTAGTCCATGCTCCATAGCTGTTTTTGCAGCTGTTTCAGCAGCCTGCCCTGCAGCAAATGGTGTGCTTTTTCTTGAACCTTTGAATCCAAGTTCGCCTGCACTTGCCCAAGAAATTACATTACCTTGAACATCTGTAATTGTAACGATTGTATTATTAAAACTAGAATGAATATGTGCTGCACCTTTATCTATATTTTTTCTATCTCTTCTTCTTGTTGTTGTCTTCTTTGTTACACTTTTTGTAGCCATTAAGCTTTTACCTCCTTTTTACTTTTAGTTTGTTTTTTATTTTATTTTGCTTTGCTTTTACTTACTAATTTTCTTGGACCTTTTCTAGTACGAGCATTTGTTTTTGTTCTTTGTCCTCTAACTGGTAAATTTCTTCTATGTCTTATACCTCTGTAACATCCAATTTCTGTAAGTCTTTTAATGTTTAATGCAACTTCTCTTCTTAAGTCACCTTCTACTTTATAGTCTTCCATTGCTTTTCTAATGTTATTTACTTCATCGTCTGTTAGGTCCTTAACCCTAGTATCTGGATTAACGTTTGCTTCTTTCAAAATTTTTTGAGAACTTGTTAATCCTATTCCATATATGTATGTTAATCCTATTTCTACTCTTTTTTCTCTAGGTAAGTCAACTCCTGCTATACGAGCCATAATTTTTTTGCACCTCCATTATTTTTTATTGGTTCTTAGTTAGCTAAAGTGAAATGTACTTTTATAAAGTCGGATTCTTCATAAAAGCCAATAGCTTCTAAAAACACTATTTATATTGATACAAAACGTATGAATTCAGCCGCTACACATTTTGTATAAATATCAAAAAAAATTAACCTTGTCTTTGTTTGTGTTTAGGGTTTTCGCAAATCACTCTGATAACACCTTTTCTTTTGATTACTTTACATTTTTCGCATATTTTCTTAACAGATGGTCTAACTTTCATTTTATTCACCTCTTTGCTTATAATTTTTCATGTAATTATTTTTGCTATTTTATAAAAAGCTGGTTAAACTTTTTATATTTATTTATCTCTCCATGTAATTCTTCCTCTTGTAAGATCATATGGTGAGAGTTCTACTTTAACTTTATCTCCAATCAGTATTTTAATATAATTCATTCTTAACTTCCCTGAGATATGTGCTAATATTTGATGTCCATTTTCAAGCTCTACTTTAAAGTTTGTGTTTGGTAATGCTTCTATAACGGTTCCTTCTACCTCAATTAAATCCTCTTTCGCCAAAATATTCCCCTCCTATTTTCTTAAGTCTTACATTTTGAGTATTTGCAAGCTGTTTTTTTGTATATTTGAAATTTTGCCACTACTAAGTGAAAATTTTCTTACAAGCTCATATATTATATATTAAAATTACAATATTGTCAATATTTCTGGTTCTTTTTCTGTAATTAAAATTGTGTTTTCATAATGTGCTGCTAAGCTTCCATCTTCTGTTACAATAGTCCATCCATCTTCTAGTTCTAAGATTTCTTCTCTTCCTTGTATTACCATTGGCTCTATTGCTAAAGTCATACCAGGTTCTAGCCTTAAACCTTTTCCAGGTTTTCCAAAATTTGGAATTCCTGGATCTTCATGCATCTGTCTACCAATTCCGTGACCTTGAAATTCTTTTACAACAGAGTATCCATTTTCTTTTACAAATTCTCCAATTCGATGAGAAATATCTCCAATTCGATATCCAGGTTTTGCAAATTTTATTCCTTCAAAAAAAGCTTGTTTTGTTATCTCTACTAATCGTTTGGCCTCTTTACTTACATTACCTACTAAAAATGTTCTTGCTGCGTCTCCATTAAAACCATTTTTTAGAGCTACCAAGTCTACACTTACAATATCTCCATCTTGTATGATTTTCTTTTTAGATGGTATCCCATGTATAATTTCATCATTAACAGATATACATGTTGCCGCTGGATACGGTGGAACACCTTTAACTCCTATATCATATCCTTTTTCTGCTGGAATGGCTCCATTTTCTTGAATAATTTTTTCCGCAATCTGATCTAACTCCCAAGTAGACATACCTGGTTTTATTTTTTCTTCTAATTCCTTATACGTTAATGCCACTACTTTGCATGCTTGTCTCATAGCTTCAATTTCTTTTTTTGATTTTATTGTAACCATATTTTTCCTTCTCTCTATATTTTTAGTAGTTTGCTAAAAAATAAATAAATTATTATCTTTTCTATTTTCCTAAATATCGTTCTATTTCTGTTGCTACGTCCCTTGATGTATTTTCTGAATGAATGTTGATTTTGACAGTATATAAAATGTCCTTATGTTTGTAAAAATCAATTAAATCTTCGGATATCTCATGATAGGTTTCGAGTCTTTTTCTTACAGTTTCTTCATTATCATCTTCTCTTTGAATTAACTTGCTTCCACATTTATCACATATGCCTTCTATTTTCGGTGGTTTGAACTCTATATTATAAATTTCTCTACATTCTGGATTTGGGCAAGTCCTTCTTTTTACAATTCTATCTATAATATCTTGATCTGATAAGCTTAAATTTACAGCAATTTCAATTTTTCTACCTTGCTTCATTAAAAGCTCATCTAACTTTTCTGCCTGTTTAATGTTCCTTGGATATCCATCTAGAATAACTCCTCGTTTTACGTCATCTTCTTTTAGTCTCTTTTCTAGTATTTGAATTGCAAGCTCATCTGGAACTAGCTTCCCTTGTGCCATATAACTTTCGATTTGTTTTCCAATTTTCTCTTGTTTTTTTACATAACTTCTAAATATTTCTCCACTTGACACGTGTGGAATTCCTAATTCATCTGATAATAATTTTCCTACTGTTCCTTTCCCAGTTCCTGGAGCTCCTAGCATAATAATAACCATATGCATTCCTCCTTAGTGGTAAATTAATAAATAATGAATAGTGAATAATTGTATTTTATTATTCATCATTCATTATTCATCATTTATTTCAATGTATGGGTTGCTACGTTTAGCAACCCATATATTTTCATTTTTTCTTATTCTAAAAATCCCTTATAATGTCTCATAACTAATTGTGATTCTAATTGATTTACAGTTTCTAGTGCAACACCTACAACAATTAATATAGAAGTTCCTCCAAAAGCAACATTTAAATTAGTAAATCTCATGAGCATTGGGAGAATAGCGATAATACTTAAGAATAAACCACCAAACCAAGTTAGTTTAGAAAGTATTCCTGTAATGTAATCTGCCGTTGGCTTTCCTGCTCTAATTCCTGGAATAAATCCTCCATTTTTCTTAATGTTGTTTGCAATTTCTGCTGGATTAAATGTTGCATAAGTATAAAAGAATGTAAATGCCACAATTAGTATCAAGTATACGATTGCATTTGCTATTGAATATCCAATCGCCACATTAGAAGAAGATGTTGCAATCGAAAAATTATAAAGTCCTGCTAAAAATCCAGACTGGCTTGCAATGTCAGGATTAAACATTTGTATAATCATTGCTGGGAAAGACATAAATGAAGAAGCAAAGATAACAGGCATAACTCCAGCCATTGCTAGTTTAAGTGGAATATGCGTATTTTGTCCTCCATACATTTTTCTTCCTACTACCTTTTTTGCATACTGTACTGGAATTCTTCTTTCTGCTTCTTGTACAAATACAACTCCTGCTACTAGTATAATTGCCCCAATAATTATTCCCAATGCTGTTATTAGACCAGCTGTACTAAATCCGGCACTAGTAAATACTAAATTATATAAAGTAGTTACTACTGCTGGCAAGCTAGAAATAATACCTATAAATATAATTATTGAAATTCCGTTTCCAATTCCTTTACTTGTAATTTGCTCTCCAAGCCACATAAGTAAAGCCGTACCCGCAATTAAAGATAGCACTACTAAAAATCCTGTCAAGAACCCTGGATTAATAAAGATGCCAGAGCTACTATAAGATATATATATACCTAATCCTTCAAATAGTGCAAGTACAAGAGTAATCATTTTAGTATAGCGATTAATTTTTCGCTTTCCTTCTTCTCCACCTTCCTTCATTAGTCTCTCCAATGAAGGAATAACCATTCCTAATAGTTGTAAAACGATTGACGCTGTAATATAAGGGCTGATTGTCATAGCAAATATAGAAAGTCTTGAAAAAGCTCCTCCGGAAATAATGTTAATTAATCCGGTTAAACTACCTGAAGCTTGCTCATTCATGATATCATTTAATGCTGCTACATCAACGCCTGGAACTGTAATAAAACAACCTAATCGAAATACAACAATAAGTATTAATGTATAAATGAGTCTTTTTCTAACATCTGGTGTTTTTAAAGCATTTTTAATTGTTTTAAACAACTTTTATCACCTCTGCTTTTCCACCAAGACTTTCAATTTTTTCTTTTGCAGATGCTGTAAATCGAACTGCTTTTACAGATAATTTTTTCTCTAATTTTCCAGTACCAAGAATTACAATACCATCATTAATTTTTCCAATAATTCTTTCTGCAAGTAATGTTTCTGCTGTTACTTCTTCTGCTTTAGATTTATTTAACATAGTTAAAGTTACCTCTGTGTAATTCTTAGCATGAATATTGGTAAATCCTCTTTTTGGTAATCTTCTATATAAAGGCGTTTGTCCTCCTTCAAAACCACGTCTAACTCCGCCACCGCTTCTCGCTTTTTGACCTTTGTGTCCTCTTCCCGAAGTTTTACCTAATCCTGAACCAGTTCCACGACCTACTCTTTTTCTTGTTTCCTTCTTTTCGTTTGGTTTTAATTCTCCTAGTTTCATTTTAAGTTTGCACCTCCTTCAATTTTTCTATTGCATATAATGTTATACTATATCCTCTGCCTTTTTTCCTCTTTTTCTTGCTGTTTCTTCTACTGTTTGCATATTACTTAGAGCATTCAATGTAGCATAAACTACATTTCTTGGATTGTTTGTTCCAATAACTTTTGTTCTTATATCTTTATATCCTGCTAATTCTAAAACCGGCCTTACACTTCCTCCAGCAATAATTCCAGTACCAACAGCAGCTGGCTTTAAAAGTACATTAGCAGAACCGAATTTTCCAACATATTCATGAGGAACTGTTGTTCCAACAATAGGTACCTCTACCAAATTTTTCTTAGCTTCTCCAATTGCTTTTCTAATAGCGTCTGGAACTTCTGCTGCTTTTCCATTTCCAATTCCCACATGTCCTTGTTCGTCACCAACTATTACTACAGCACTAAATCTAAAAGTTCTACCACCTTTAACAACTTTAGCAACTCTATTAATAGCAACAACTTTTTCTTTTAATTCTACTGTGTTCTCTTCCATAAATTTTTATTTTCACCTTCCTTTATGTTTTATTCTAGAATTCTAAACCTGCATTTCTTGCAGCTTCTGCTAGTTCTTTTACAACACCGTGGTAAATATATCCACTTCTGTCGAATACAACTGATTTTATATTTGCTTTTTGAGCTCTTGTAGCAATTAAAGTTCCTACTTCTTTAGCGGCTTCTTTATTTGCATGCTTTGTTTTTACTTCTTTATCTAGAGTAGAAGCACTTACTAAAGTGACTCCTTTTACGTCATCAATTACTTGTGCATATATATTGGTATTACTTCTGAATACGCATAGTCTTGGACGTTCTGCAGTTCCACTAATTTTTGTTCTTACTCTTTTATGTCTTCTCTCTCTTTCTTCTTTTCTATCTACTTTGCTAATCAATTCTTTCACCTCTCTTTTTGAGATTTTAAACTATTTTTAATTGTTATTTCTTACCTGTTTTTCCTTCTTTACGTCTGATTACTTCTTCAGCATATTTGATACCTTTTCCTCTATATACTTCTGGAGGTCTCTTTGTTCTTATAACAGCAGCTGTTTGACCAACTAGCTCTTTATCAATCCCTCTTACTATAATTTGGTTTGGATTTGGTACATCAAAAGTAATTCCATCTGGTTCTTCCATTTCTACTGGATGAGAATATCCTAGTGTAAGAACTAATTTCTTACCTTGTTTTGCAGCTCTATATCCAACACCATTAATTTCTAATGTTCTTGTATATTCGTTTGTAACTCCATGAATCATGTTATTAATTAGTGTTCTTGTTAAGCCATGAATACTTCTGTTTTCAGGTTCATCATCACATCTTGTTACTGTAATAACATTATTTTCTAAAGCTACTGTCATATTTTTATGTATTTCTCTTTCTAATGTTCCTTTAGGTCCTTTTACAGTTACTTTGTGTCCATCTAGCTTCACTTCTACACCAGCAGGTACTGTAATAGGGCTATTTCCTATTCTTGACATTTTTCTAAAGTCTCCTTTCTTTTATTTTATTTTTACCATACATAAGCAAGAACTTCTCCACCAACATTTTCTTGTCTTGCTTGTTTATCTGTCATAATTCCTTTTGAAGTTGATATTAAAGCAATTCCAAGTCCATTTAAAACTCTTGGTAGTTCATCTTTAGAAGCATAAATTCTCAATCCCGGTTTACTAATTCTTTTTAATCCCGAAATAACTCTTGAACCTTTATCTCCATATTTTAGAGTGATTCTAATGATTCCTTGCTTTTCGTCGCTAATTTCTTCAAAAGCTCTTATATATCCCTCATTATATAAAATTTCAGCAATTGCTCTTTTTACTTTAGATGAAGGTATATCTACTGTTTTGAATTTAGAAGTATTCGCATTTCTAATTCTTGTTAACATATCTGCTATTGGATCGGTTGTATTCATTCTTATAATCTCCTCCTTCTCTACTTTTTATAATTACAAATGTTTTTCCATTTGTCTATTGTTTTTACCAGCTTGCTTTTTTTACGCCTGGAATTTCTCCCTTATGTGCCAACTCTCTAAAGCATATACGGCAAATTCCATATTTTCTGATATATGAATGTGGTCTTCCACAAATTTTGCATCTGCTATATTCTCTTGTTTTATATTTCTGTGGTTTTTGTTGTTTAACAATCATTGACTTTTTAGCCATGTTTTTCTCCTTTCTTTTCAAAGCTTATAGCTAATTTCTAAAAGGCATTCCTAATAGTGTAAGTAGTTCTTTTGCTTCAGCATCTGTTTTTGCTGTTGTAACAAATATAATATCCATTCCTCTTAATTTGTCTACTTTATCATATTCAATTTCTGGGAATATTAATTGTTCTTTAACCCCCATTGAATAGTTTCCTCTTCCATCAAAAGAATTTCCAGATACTCCTCTAAAGTCTCTTACTCTTGGAAGTGCAACATTAAATAATTTATAAGCAAAATCATACATTTTTCCAGCTCTTAAAGTAACTTTTACTCCTATATTAGCTCCTTCTCTTACCTTAAATGCTGCAATTGATTTTTTTGCTTTTGTTATAATTGGTTGTTGTCCTGTGATTATTTTTAAATCATTGATTGCATTGTCTAATGCTTTTGGATTATCTTTTAAATCACCAAGTCCAATGTTAATTACGATTTTTTCTAACTTTGGAACTTGCATTACTGATTTATATGCAAACTTTTTCATCAATGCTGGCTTTACTTCTTTTTCATATTGTTCTTTTAACTTTTCCATTAAATCTCACTTTTGCTCCTTTCTATTTGATTTTTGCACCGCATTTTTTACAAACACGAATTTTTTCGTTATTTTCTATCACATGCCCTATCCTTGTAGGTTTATTGCACTTTGGGCAAACTACATTTGCTTTTGCATTTGGGATAGCACATTCTACTGATATAATTCCACCTTCATCTCCTTGTTTTCTAGGCTTTACATGTTTTTTTCTAATATTTACGCCTTTTACAACAATTTTCCCTGCTTTTGGCATGGTTTCTAAAACTTCTCCTGTTTTTCCTTTATCATTTCCAGATAAAATTTGAACAGTGTCACCTTTTTTTATGTTCATTTAGGATTTTCCCTCCTTTTTATTATTTTTTGTAATATCTTTATGGGTTATTTTATTCTTTTATTTTAGCAGATTAAAGAACTTCTGGTGCCAAAGATAGTATTTTCATATAGTCTTTATCTCTTAGTTCTCTTGCGATTGGTCCAAATATACGTGTTCCTCTTGGGTTTCCATCATCACGAATAATAACTGCTGCATTTTCATCAAATCTAATATAAGATCCGTCTGCTCTTTTAGTGTTTCTTTTTGTTCTTACAATAACAGCCTTTACTACATCACCTTTTTTTACAACGCCACCAGGTGTTGCTGTTTTAACAGAAGCAATTATTACATCTCCTATTTTAGCTACTTTTCTATGAGAACCCCCTAAGCATCGAATACACATAATTTCTTTTGCTCCAGTATTATCAGCAACTTTTAGAATTGATTGTTGTTGTATCATGTTTTTCCCTCCTTCTGATTTTCTCTTATCATTTTCACACCATTATTTTATAATTGCTTTTTCAACAATTTCTACTACTCTCCATCTTTTTTCTTTAGATAGAGGTCTTGTTTCCATTACTTTTACTTTATCTCCAACTTTACAAGCATTTTCTTCGTCATGAGCTTTTAGCTTATAAGTTCTTTTAACAATTTTTCCATAGATTGGATGTTTTACACTATTCTCAACAGATACTACTACTGTTTTATCCATTTTGTCAGATGTAACAGTTCCAATCATAACTTTACGAAGATTTCTTTCTTCCATGAACTTTACTCCTTTCAATTTAAGGTTCTATTTATTTTGTGCAGTTTCAACTTCTTCTAATTCTCTTTGTCTTAACACAGTTTTTACTCTAGCAATATCTTTTCTTACTTCTTTAATTTTCATTGGGTTTTCTAATCCATTAGTAGCTAGACTAAATCTTAATTTGAATAGTTCTGATTTTAATTCAGCTAATTCTTTTTCTAATTCTGGTGAAGACATTTCTTTTATTTTATTTATCTTCATCACTATCACCACCTATTTCTTTTTCTCTGGCTACAAACTTTGTTTTTACTGGTATTTTATGCATAGCAAGTCTTAAAGCTTCTCTTGCTACATCTTCTGAAACTCCAGCAATTTCAAACATTATTCTTCCTGGTTTTACTTTTGCTGCCCAATATTCTACAGCTCCTTTTCCACTTCCCATACGGGTTTGAGCAGGTTTTTTTGTAATTGGTTTGTCTGGAAATACTTTTATCCAAACTTTTCCACCTCTTTTTATGAAACGTGTCATGGCAACACGTGCTGCTTCGATTTGGTTGGTTGTTATAATTCCTGCCTCTAGAGCTTGTAATCCATATTCGCCTTCATTTACTTTGTTTCCTCTTGTTGCATAACCTCTGTTTCTACCTTTTTGTTGTTTTCTGTATTTAGTTCTTTTTGGCATTACTGGCATTATACTTCTCCTCCTTCTGCTTGTTTATTTTTGCTTGGAAGGATTTCACCTTTATATATCCAAACTTTTACACCTATTTTTCCATAAGTTGTGTTTGCTTCATAGAATCCATAGTCAATGTCTGCTCTTAATGTTTGAAGTGGGATTGTTCCTTCTTTATAGAATTCTGTTCTTGCCATATCTGCTCCACCTAATCTACCAGATACTGAAGTTTTAATTCCTAAAGCTCCTGCTTTCATTGTTTTTTGCATACATTGTTTCATGGCCCTTCTAAATGAAATTCTTCTCTCTAACTGATTACAAATATTTTCTGCAACTAATTTTGCATCTAAATCTGGATTTTTAACTTCTACAATGTTTAAATTAACATCTTTTCCAATCATTTTTTGTAATTCTTCTTTCAAATTCTCTGCTAAATTGCCACCTTTTCCGATTACTAGACCAGGTTTTGCAGTAAATACATTTATTTTCACAAATTTTGCAGTTCTTTCGATTTCAATTTTTGAAATTCCACTAGCTGCTAATTTTTTGTTTAGCAATTCACGAATTTTGTAATCTTCTACTAGGTAATCACCAAAGTTCTTAGAATCTGCATACCATTTTGAGCTCCAATCTTTTATGATTCCTATTCTTAATCCGTGTGGATGCATTTTTTGTCCCATGCTAATAACTCCTCCTTTTTATTATACTCTTTCTCTTAAAACAATTGTAATATGACTTGTTCTTTTTCTAATTCTAAATGCAGAACCTTTTGCTGCCGGTCTAATTCTTTTTAATGTAGGTCCTTGGTTTGCATAAATCTCAGAAATATATAATTTACTTCTGTCCATGTGATGATTATTTTCTGCATTAGCGATAGCAGATTTTAATAATTTTTCTAAAATTTCTGCCGAAGCTTTTGGTGTGAATTTTATTGTTGCTAAGGCTTCATCTACATTTTTGCCTCTAACTAAATCTGCTACTATTTTCACTTTTCTTGGAGCTATTCTAGCATAATTTAGAGACGCTCTTGCTTCTACTATTTCTTCTGGCATTTTTTTACCTCCCTTTTAATTCGTCATTTTTTATGACTTATCGCAAATTTATTTTTTTACTGTGGTTGTTTTTTCTCCAGCATGACCTTTAAATGTTCTTGTTGGAGCAAATTCCCCTAATTTATGTCCTATCATTTCCTCTGTTATGAAAATAGGCACATGTTTTCTTCCATCATGAACAGCAATTGTATGTCCTACCATTTGTGGGTAAATTGTTGATGCTCTTGACCATGTTTTTAAAATATCTTTTTTCCCTGTTTCATTCATAGCTTCTATTCTTTTTAATAATTCTGGAGCTACAAAAGGTGCTTTTTTGCTTGATCTTGACATGTTTTATTTCCTCCTTTTAACAATATACTTATTCGAATGTTTATTTTTCTTTCTTGTCTTATATCCAAGTGCTGGTTTGCCCCAAGGAGTAAGTGGTCCAGAGTGTCCTACTGGTGCTCTACCTTCACCACCACCATGAGGGTGATCTACTGGGTTCATTACAGATCCTCTTACTGTTGGTCTAATTCCCATGTGTCTCTTTCTTCCTGCTTTACCGATATTTACGTTTTCATGGTCTGCATTT
>CAWVME010000107.1:0-6870 GCA_963930325.1 Bacillota bacterium
AAAGAAAAATTATTCATAGTCATTTACAAAATAGTGAAAAAGTAAAGACTTATAGTATAGGAGAAGAACCATATAGAAAAGTGGTTATATCAAAGAAGTAGAATAGAAAATATATGAAAGCAACTTTGCTTATAAAAAAGCAAAGTTGCTTTTTTGGTTAATATTTGATATAATAAATCACTGAATGAAACAAGAAAAAAGAAAGAAGGGAAAATGTGTCTACAATAGCAGCAATATCTACGGCTCCTGGGGTTGGAGGAATTGGAATTATAAGAATGAGCGGAAAAGAATGTTTTTCTATTTTAGAAAAAATATTTGTTCCAGCAAATAAAACGCAAAAAGAAATAAAGGGATATACGATAAAATACGGTCATATTATAGAGCCAAATACAAAAGAGAATATAGATGAAGTTTTAGTTTCTTATTTTAAAGCTCCAAAAAGCTATACAGTAGAAGATATGTGCGAAATTAATTCACATGGTTCTACAATTATTCTCCAAAGAATTTTAGAATTATGTTTAGAAAACGGAGCTACTATAGCAGAACCAGGAGAATTTACCAAAAGAGCTTTTTTAAATGGAAGAATTGATTTATCACAAGCAGAATCTGTTATTGATATAATTAATGCTAAAACAGAAAAAGAATCAAAAGCTGCAATGAAACAACTAGATGGATTTTTATCAAAAGAAATTCAAAAAATAAGGAAAAGACTATTAAATCTTATGGCGGATATTGAAGCTACAATTGATTATCCAGAATATGACATAGAAGAAATAACAAACAATAAAATGTTAGAGGAATTAAAACAAGTAAAAAAAGAACTAGAACAACTAGAAAAGAGTTTTGAAAACGGAAAAATAATTAAAGACGGAATAAAAATGGCTATTATTGGAAAGCCGAATGTTGGTAAATCATCTTTGATGAATGCATTATTAAAAGAGGAGAGAGCAATTGTAACTGAATATGAAGGAACGACTAGAGATACAATAGAAGAATTCATACAAATTGAAGGAGTACCGTTTAAACTAATTGATACAGCAGGAATTCGTAAAGCAAGTGATGAAGTTGAAAAAATAGGAATTCATAAAGCAAAAGAAATTGCAAAAGAATGTGATTTGATTATTGCAATGTTTGATGCACATAAGGAGTTAGATGAAGAAGATAGAGAAATTATAGATATTATTCGTGATAAAAACGCAATATTAGTATGGAATAAAATAGATTTAATACAAAATATAGAAAGTGAATTCAGAAATATAATTTTAGATAAACCAAATATTAATATATCTGCTAAAAATAAAGAAGGAATTGAAAAAATTTATCAAACTATAGCAAAAATGTATAAACTTAATGAGATTACTATAGACAATACTGCTCTTGTAACTAACGTAAGACATAAAAATTCTATTCAAAAAGCAGAACACAGTTTAAAAAGAGCGATAGATTGTATAGAAAAAAATATTCCTATTGATATGGTATCTATTTACATCAAAGAAATTTTAGAAAATTTAGGAGAGATTACTGGTGAAAATGTAACGGAAGATATTATAAAAGAAATATTTTCAAAATTCTGTTTAGGGAAATAGATAAAACGACGAAACAGTGAAAAAATAGGCAAAGTAATTTAAACAAATTGACAATATTGTCAAAAGGTTCAGAGAACAGCGTTTCCTGTTTCATAAAAAACAAGAAAGGAAGAAAAACATGAAGTATAATGCAGGAGAATTTGACATAGCAGTTATAGGAGCAGGACATGCTGGATGCGAAGCAGCACTTGCTTCTGCAAGAATGGGAAAAAAGACACTACTATTTTCTATAAGTTTAGAAGTAGTTGCAAATATGCCGTGCAATCCGAATATAGGAGGAACATCTAAAGGACATCTAGTAAGAGAAATTGATGCCTTGGGCGGAGAAATGGGAAAGAACATTGATAAAACATACATTCAATCTAGAATGTTAAACACTTCAAAGGGACCAGCAGTTTATTCATTAAGAGCACAGGCCGACAGAAAGAAATACCAAGCTGAAATGAAACATACATTGGAAAAGCAGGACAACTTATTTATAAAACAAGCTGAAATTGTAGATATACAAGTAGAAAATGAAAAAATAAAATCAATTGAGACAAATATAGGAGCAATTTACTATGTTAAATCAATTATTATTGCAACTGGAACTTATTTAAAAGGAAAAATATATATTGGAGAAAATTCTTTTGAAAGTGGACCGGATGGAGTATTTCCAGCAAACAAATTATCAGAAACACTAAAAAGATTGGGTATTCCATTAATTAGATTTAAAACTGGTACTCCTGCAAGGGTAAACAAAAAGAGCATAGACTTTTCAAAAATGGAAGTACAAGAAGGAGATAAAGAAATTACACCGTTTTCTTTTGATAGTGAAATAAAAAAAATTGCACAAGTTCCATGCTATTTAACATATACTAATCAAAAGACACATGATATTATAAGAAAAAATTTGCACCGTTCTCCTTTATATAGTGGAAAAATAGAAGGAACGGGGCCAAGATATTGCCCGTCAATAGAAGACAAAGTAGTAAGGTTTAGTGATAAAGAAAGACATCAAATTTTTATTGAACCAATGGGACTAGACACAGATGAAATGTATGTACAAGGCATGAGCTCTTCATTACCAGAAGATGTACAAATTGAGATGTATAGAACCTTACCTGGATTAGAAAATGTGGAATTTACAAGACCAGCATATGCTATTGAGTATGACTGTATTGACCCAACAGAACTAAAACTATCTTTAGAATTAAAAAAAATAGAAGGAATGTTTTTCGCTGGACAAATTAATGGAACATCTGGATACGAAGAGGCAGCTGCTCAAGGAATTATAGCAGGAATTAATGCTGCTTTGAAACTGGATAATAAAGAACCAATTATATTGGATAGGTCAGATGCTTATATTGGTGTATTAATTGACGATATTGTTACTAAAGGGACGAACGAGCCTTATAGAATGATGACTTCTAGAGCAGAATATAGACTATTATTAAGACAAGACAATGCAGATTTGAGACTAACAGAAATAGGTCACAATGTAGGACTCATTTCAGAAGAGAGATATCAAAAATTTCTTTTAAAAAGAAAACACATAGAAGAAGAAATCGAAAGAATTAATAAAACTATAATAAAACCGACAGAAGAGGTAAACAAATTACTTTTACAATATAAATCGTCACCTATTAGTGGAGGCGTAAAACTGTCAGAATTAATAAGAAGAACTGAACTTTCTTATGATATATTATTTCCAATTGATAAAGAAAGACCAAAATTGACTAAAGAAGAAAAAGAGGAAATACAAATACAAGTAAAATATGAAGGTTATATAAAATTGCAAATGACGCAAGTAGAAAAATTTAAAAAATTAGAAAAGAAACGCTTATCAGAAAACATAGATTACTCAACATTAAAAGGATTGAGCTTAGAAGCAAGACAAAAATTAAACAAACATAAACCTTTATCTGTAGGACAAGCTTCTAGAATTTCTGGTGTTTCGCCTGCAGACATTTCGGTATTACTTATTTTCTTAGAACAACAAAAACGAAATGAGAAAAAGAGAGATGAAGAATAAAATATAGGAGGAAAAGTGGAGTATAAAGAATTTAATAATGAGATTAAAGATAAACTATTAAAACTTGGATTAATTGAAGAACAAAGCAAAATAACAAAACTTTTTGATTATATGCAAATATTATTAGAATGGAATACAAAGATGAACTTAACAGCTATTACAGAAGAAAAAGAGATTATACAAAAACATTTTATTGATTCACTAACTATCGCAAACTATTGCTCTATAGGAAGAATTATAGATGTAGGAACAGGAGCAGGTTTTCCTGGGATACCAATTAAAATATGGAATCAGGATACAGAGATAACACTTTTGGATTCTTTAAATAAGAGAGTTTTGTTCTTAAAAGAAATTATTAAAAGATTAGAACTAAAGGAAATAAATGCAATTCACGGAAGAGCAGAAGAAATAGCAATAAAAGAACAATTTAGAGAAAAGTATGATATTGCTGTTTCAAGGGCTGTAGCACCTATGAATATCTTATTAGAATATATGCTACCTTTTGTTAAAATAGGAGGAAAATGCATTTGTATGAAAGGTCCTAATATAGAAGAGTTAGAAAATAGCAAAAAAGCACTAGAAATATTGGGAGGAAAGATTATAAAAATAGAAGAACTTAATTTACCAGAAACAGAAATTAAAAGAAATATTATTATAATAGAAAAAGAAAAGAAAACTCCTAAACAATATCCAAGAAAGGCTGGAAAGCCAAGTAGAGAACCACTTATTTAAAAAGATAAAGAAAAAAATAATTTATTTTTACAATATTCCATTGACATATTAATAATATTTTTATATTATTAATATGTCAAATTTGATTTTTTGACTATATAACAAAATTAAATTTATTATTAAAATATATTTTTGGGGAGGTAATAAATTGGGAAAAGTAATATCAATAGCAAATCAAAAAGGTGGAGTTGGAAAGACTACAACAGCAATCAATTTAAGTGCAATCCTTTCCAAAAAAGGAAAAAAAGTTTTAATGATTGATGCAGATCCACAAGGAAATGCAACAAGTGGAGTTGGACTTGAAAAAGAGTTAGAATATTCTACTTATGATGTTTTAGTAGACGAAGATATTAAAATGAGACAAGTTATAAAAAAAACAGCTTATAAGAATTTGTTTGTATGCCCATCTACTATAAATCTTGCAGGAGCTGAGGTTGAGCTCGTTTCGATGATATCTAGAGAGCAACGTCTAAAAGACAAAATAGAAGAAATTATACAAGACTTTGACTATATTATAATTGATTGCCCGCCATCTCTTGGATTAATTACATTAAATGCATTTACTGCATCTAATTCAGTATTAATACCATTACAATGTGAATATTATGCATTAGAGGGATTAGGACAACTAATGAACACTGTAGAATTAGTAAGAAAGCATTTAAACAAAAGTTTGGAGATAGAAGGAGCTTTACTCACAATGTATGACATACGAACAAATCTAGCAAACCAAGTGGTAAAAGAAGTAAAGAACTATTTTGGAGATAAAGTATATAAAACAGTAATTCCAAGAAATGTAAAATTAAGCGAAGCACCAAGCTATGGAATGCCTATAACAGAGTATGATGCGAGGTCTAAGGGAGCGAAATGTTATGAAAAATTTGTAAAAGAATTGCTAAAAAATAATGAAATGCAAGCAGATAATAAAGCAAGGCATATGAAATAAAATTTTATAAGAGGAGGAATATAAAATGGCTAAAAAAACAGGATTAGGAAAAGGGTTAGATGCTTTATTTGCAAATAACATTAATGTTCCAGAAGAGGAGCAAGTAAAGCCAAATGAAATTGTACAAAATTTGAAAATAAGAGAAATTGAACCAAACAGAGATCAGCCAAGAAGAATATTTGATGAAGAGTCTTTAGACGAATTAGCATCTTCTATTGAACGATATGGTGTAATTCAGCCAATTATTGTAGCAAAAAAAGAAGACTATTATCAGATTGTAGCTGGAGAAAGAAGATGGAGAGCTTCTAAAAAAGCAGGATTAACAGAAATACCAGCTATTATTCGAGAAAATGATGAAAGAAAGAATAAGGAAATTGCATTAATTGAAAATTTACAAAGAGAAGACTTAAATCCAATTGAAAAGGCAAGAGGAATTAAAAAATTAATGGAAGATTATGAACTTACACAACAAAAAGCATCTGAAATATTAGGAATGAGCAGAAGTGCTTTAGCTAATAGTGTAAGATTACTTAATTTAGATGAGAGAGTAATTAAACTAGCAATGGAAGGAAAACTTACAGAGGGGCACTGTAGAGCTTTAATGGCTGTAAATGATGGTGACAAACAATATGATATGGCTTTGTACATGATTGAATCAGGAGATACTGTAAGAGAAGCAGAAAAGAAAATGCAAGTAAGAAAGAACATGAAACCAAAAGATAGACGATACGAAGCTATATATAGAGATATAGAAAATACATTTCAAGGATTTTTTGGAACAAAAGTAAAGCTAGATGCTGGATTGAAAAAAGGAAAAATTATTATTGAGTATAACTCAAATGAAGACTTAGAAAGATTATTAAAACTAATTAAATAAACATAAGAAAGGAAAATACAATGGAAGAAATCTTAAGTTTTTTGAAAAGTGAAATATTTATTGCTAGCATAGTAATTATAAACATACTTATATTAGTGTTATGTATTATAAATAAAATACAATTATCAAAAACTAAAAGAGAATATACAAAATTTATGAAAAAGATAGGAAATGGAAATAATATAGAAGAAATGTTAAAAGCATATATAGAAAAGGTAGAACAAGTAGACAAAAAAAATGAAGAAATAATTGCTTTTTGTAATAGAATAGAAAAAGAAAGAATGAATTGTATTCAAAAAGTAGGAATTATTAGATATAGCGCTTTTAAAGATGTAGGAAGCGATTTGAGTTTTGCTTTAGCAATGCTAGATGACAAAAATACAGGAGTAGTACTTAATGGAATTTATGCTAGTGATTCTTCTAATATTTATGCAAAACCAGTTATAAATGGTACGTCAAAATATACTATTACAGAAGAGGAAAAACAAGCAATAGAACAAGCAATAAAAACAAAAGAAAATAATTTATAGACAAAAAATGAATATTTAAAAATCTAAAAAATTCTATTGACAAGCGCAATATAAATGTGTTAATATATATAATGTTATTGACAAAATCAATAGCTTATGGAGAGGTGGTCGAGTTGGTTTAAGGCACCAGTCTTGAAAATTGGCGTAGGTGTGAGCCTACCGTGGGTTCGAATCCCACCCTCTCC